>JAKPKE010000161.1 GCA_029553855.1 Bacillota bacterium
CTATTGCCGCTTTTGCAGCATTGCCGGAAAAACAGTTTACCTGTGCCGTTGTTTCGCCTTTATTCCCTGCCGCATCCGAGTATTCAAATATGAAGGCACCGTTTTCCACAAACTCAAAGATATCCGATCCGTTATTGTTCAATATTTTTACTTCTCCAGTCTCCTCAGGGAATGATATCTTTGCCGTTATAATGCTTTTATCGGTATCCTTGATATACTCCACTACACCTTCCGGTGCCCCCTTGTCAATATTTGACACCGTAACTGTTTTATAACCGATATTTCCTGCTTCATCCATAAGTTCAAAGGTAAATGAACCGTTTTCCATGAACTCTAATGTGTTGAATCCGTTATTGTTTTCGATTAAAACTGTTTTCCCCCTGTCGTCATAGGTCAGCAAAGCTGCTGTAACATTCTGATTGGTAAGCTCTGTCTTGCTTAATATAACTTCCGCCTCCGGGGCTATTCTATCAATATTGTGCACACTGCCTGTAACAGTTCTTATAACCCCTTCCTCTACTCCGGACAGCACTCTTATATATACAGTATCATCTCCGTTTTCGGTGAACTCATGGGCATATTCGTATACTTCTTCCATAACGGTCGGGGCTGTGATTATCGATAGGTCCGAGAAGGTTATGTATTCAACATTTATATCATTATTTGTCAGTCTTCCTGAATCACTGTAGATAACATCAAGATACTCTTCCGCTGAGTTAATGGTATCTGCTGCGGCAACAGCTGTTCCGGTATTTCCTGCTTTGTCTTCAAATTCAAAGGTGAAGCTTCCGTTTTCTTCAAAAACATATCTGAAGCTTCCGTTGTTGTTTGTCACTTCTACAGGCTCATTAACGGACAGATAAACAGTAACCGGTGCAGTATCCGAACCTATGCTTATAATACTGCCCACCGGCGTCGTTTTATCTATATTCCTGACCTCTGCTTTTATACTCCCTTCATTGCCCAGATCATCACTGAACCGGAATAAAAACTCTCCGTTCACGTTAAAGATATGAGTGTTTTCTCCATCGCCCAGAATGACATAACCGTTGTCATCCTCCAAATTAAGCTCTGCGGTAATTGACTCCTTGGTCCATTGGTCTCTTGGATGAGAATATGTCACTGTCGCTTTCGGAGGATCCTTGTCAATGTTATTGACCTCTGCCCTTACCCGGGTCCTGTTCCCTGCCTTATCCGATATTACAAATTCAAACTCCCCGTTGCGGTTGAATATATATGTATTTGAATTATTGTTGTTTAATATTATATTTTCATCATCGGTAGTAAGGGTTGCCGCTATATTTTCATTCGTGGGTACCATTAAACCATGATCGTAAGCAATCACTCCTGTGGGCGATGTCCTGTCCAATATTAGCGAATCCGAATAGATTTCTGATATATTTCCAACACCATCCATAAATCTGACAAATACACTCTGCTCTCCGTCAGCTTTGTCAGTAAGTGTCCAATTATAATAAGCCGTGCCATTCTCATAAATAATAGCCTTCCAATCTGCATCATCTATAGAAACCTCATTCAACAAGGCGCTGTCACTAGATAATATGGTATTGAAGGTCTTGTTACTTATTCCTGAAAGTTCATCTACTGTAAGCTTCAAAGGTACTTCGAAACCGTTAGTATAGTCTCTCTCAAAGCTGATACTCCCGACAGGCTTTGTCGAATCTATATCAAAGACTTCCGGGCAACGGATAATCTGCCGGTTTCCCAAAGAATCCTCAAGGAGCACGGACAAATACCATTTACCTTCTGTAATAGAAGCCTCCGGATATGTTACAGCTCCGGAAGCTGAAGCAGGGTCAATATCTATCCAGGTTGCAGGTTCACCCTCCGGAGTGTTTGATATTCCATATCTGAACAGTGTAATTTCGCTATAGTCATCCTTTAGCCCGGAATAACCGAACATAACTGTTTTGGCCTTTTTTTCAACATCAGAGTTAAGGGTTGCTTCCGGAGGGCTGTTGTCAAAACAGAACTCTACAGGGCTGCCATCCTTAAATAATACTTCCTCCAGAACATTTTTGGCATAATCCTCTACCTTGACTTTAAGATAATATCTGCCGTTAAAGCTTTCGTTTCCGTATATGTATATTCCGGCATCTTGCGAGGTAAAAGCTTCGAATTCAGCCGGAATAATTTCCCAGCTTTCTGCATCTATCCAATTTACAGATGTCTCCTCCTCATTAAATCTTCCTCCTAAAAATCCGTCAAATACGCGTACTTCAACAGTATGATCTTTTTTATAGATTCCCGGTCCCGGGGCCTCCACCAGTTCAATTACCGGCGGTTCAAAATCATACCA
>JAKPKE010000162.1 GCA_029553855.1 Bacillota bacterium
TGCATGTCCGTTGGAGATAAGGTTTCTGACATTTGTCGAGCTCATGGAGAATAACTCGGGATGAACCAGTCCTTCGTTGTAGCACTTTCTTAAGAATAAGCATGCTTCAGCCATAACGGGCTTTATAACCGGATCTTCCCAAATGTCGTCTCTGGGGTTCCATACCGGAACAAGATCGGCTTCCCAGTTAGGTGTACAACCGTATGCTTTGAAAATATCCTGCATAAGCCAGATATTTCTGGAAGCAAATCCCCAAGTATCGTTATCACCGTTTTTGTCAGGGTCATTGTAGGTGAAGGCTTTGGATACTTCGTAGAACTCTTCGATGGTAGAAGGCTTTTTCATTCCTACAGCATCCAGCCAGTCGCCTCTCATTGTTCTGGAGAACCATGAAGGTGTTCCGTCACCGCCGAATGCCAATCCGTATACTTTTCCGTCATAAGAGAAAGTCTCTTTCCAGTGCTCGGGAATAATGGTATTCCAAACTTCGTTATCCTTGAGATATTCATCAATTGCCAATACAACACCGTCTTGATACCATTTAATGCCGTCGGTTCCGGAGAAAAGTCTTACTATTCCGGTAAGTTCTCCCGATACCGCTCTGAGATTAATGGTTTCAATGTACATGTCTCTTGCAGGGGCATGAATATTGAACTGGATACCGTAGTGTCTGCACAGGTAGTTCTTAAATCCGAGTTTCTCGGCGGAATTCTCCGTTGCATCACCGTAGTAATACAGGGTTGTAATATCCAATACCGCCGGTTTTTCCACTTCTGCAGGTGCAGTAGCCGTTTCGGTAGGTTGTTCGGTTTGAGTAGATGTCTCTGTAGGTTTTTGCGTTGCAGTTTCGGTAGGCTTCTTATCACAAGCCGTGAAAACTAGCGAGCAAACCAGAACGAGACAAAGTACCAAACTAAGTAATTTAATCTTTTTTATAATTTCTCCTCCTTTTGAATATAAGTCAAAACATATGTCCATTATATATAACAAACACCATACAAGTCAATAACATACATCTAACAAATGGGTAAAAAATAACTAACAAAAAATGTTAATAATATAGGGGAAGTATGGCTTTATGATGTTTTTTGCTCAATATGTCATAAAATTCCAAAGTTGAATAGGTTGAAAAAGTTAGTCTCTTTAAAACCGATTTGAGTTCAATAAATGTAATTTTGCACTAAAGTAAACTGATAATTGCATTATGGATGCTATTATGTAATCTTTTAATAACATACTGTCGCAAATTTAATATTTTTCAATGTTAGACAGTTAATTTGTAATAAGATAACTGCATTTAAGCAAATAATAAATTAGAGTCGGCAAGAGAGGAGAAATTAATTTATTAAAGGAAAAAGAACCCGGTTTCCCGGGCTCTTTGATTGCGGTTACTTTATCTTATAATCAGTTGAGGCTGTTCCATAACTTTCTATAATCCTGATTGGAAGTTTTTCCTAATTTAGCATTCATGAAATCCAATGTGGTTTGCGGATCGAAAGCCATAACCGTATCAAGATAAGTCTTAAGAGCAGTCGTTGTATCTACACCGTCAACCATTACGCTGGATACATACAATCTGCCTGCCTTATTCCATTCAGTCATATTATTCGTGTATTCAGGATTTGTAGGCTGCTCATAGTCGCCTGTAAGCAGATACAATCTGCCGTCATTGAATTCGTTAAATACTTCAAATCTTCTTTGAAGGTTTGCGGCAGTTACTGTTACCTGTTCCGAATCCCATGTCGGGTTTCCGGAATAGTATGCGGATTTATATCCGTACTCGCCGATATCCAGGGCATATCCGGGGTGTCCGCCGACCAAAGCAGGGCAGCCGGAACTTGTGACCGAACCTTGGTCATCAGCTTTGAAGTGCAACAGATATACGGTCATTCCGTCAAGCAGGAAACCGGTTTTTGCTTTCTTATCAGTTTGAGGTATGCCATATCTGAATGTAAAGAAGTCTTCGGCGGTACCGTAAGCCAAGTTAATGAACCAATTTATAACTTCCTTGGGTTGTGCTGTATTAGCCATCAATACATAAGGAGATCCTATTTCCGTCTTCCAGCAATTTATCTTGTGTGTAACAACACCTGAAAGAGCACCGACAGCTACCATATAAGCATGGCTTCCTACTGTTTTCTTTACCGCATTTTCCCATACTATCAACCAGTGATCCCAGTAAAAACAGGAGCCTGCATGTCCGTTGGACATAAGATTCCTTACATTGGTGGAACTCATTGAGAATAACTCGGGATGTATAATGCCTTCTACATAGCACTTTCTTAAGAATGTACATGCATCAGCCATGACCGGCTTTATAACCGGATCTTCCCATATATCATCTCTCGGATTCCATACAGGAACCAGTGCGGATTCCCAATTGGGTGTACAACCGTATGCCTTGAAAATATCCTGCATCAGCCATACATGTCTTGAGCAGAATCCCCAAGTGTCGTTATCTCCGTTTTTGTCGGGGTCATTGTAGGTAAAGGCTTTTGATACCTCATAGAACTCATCTATGGTGGAAGGTCTGGACATTCCTACCGCATCCAACCAGTCACCTCTCATTGTTCTTGAAAACCATGAAGGAGTACCGTCACCGCCGAATGCAAGTCCGTATACTGCTCCGTCATATGAGAAAGTTTCTTTCCAATGCTCCGGAACAATAGTGTTCCAAACTTCATTATCGGCAAGAAATTCATCAATTGCCAGCACAATACCTTCCTGATACCATTTGATTCCGTCGGTTCCTGCGAAAAGTCTTACTATACCGGTAAGATCACCCGATACAGCTCGAAGATTGATAGTTTCAATGTACATGTCTCTGGCATGAGCATGAATGTTGATTGTGAAACCGTAATGTCTGTTCAGGTAGTTTTTATACGCTAATTTCTCAGCTGCATTTTCCGTTGCATCACCGTAATAGTAAAGGGTAGTTATATCCATTACCGCCGGTTTCTCTACCACTGCAGGTGTGGTATCGATTTGTGTTTCCGTGGGTGTTTCAGTCTGAGTACTCGTCTCTGTCGGTTGCTGTGTTGCAGTTTCAGTAGGCTTTTTGTCGCAAGCCGTGAAAACAAACGAGCAAACAAGCACCAAGCAAAGTACCAAACTAATCAGTTTCATTTTGTTCATTGATTTTCCTCCCTTGAATAAATATTCAAAACTCATATCCATTATACACTTTTTTTCATACCAGTCAAGTAAAGTGACTAACAATATGTTAAATAAAAATAAAATATTATTGATATAAATTTCGTATAAATTAACAAAATAGCATTATTAAGCATATTTAATCCAACTTTTGTCGGAAAATCACATATAAAGGATTATAAAAAAGTTAGACAATACTCTGAGTTCGCTTGCTGATTTAATGAATTTTATTCATTAAAGCCAATGCTTGGTTGCAATAGAGGCTGTATTATGTAATGTCGGAGTGGCATATTTAGAAAAATCTTACTTAAAAATGTTAGATAATCGTTCTTTATAAAGAGTATTTTGCTCTGTTCAACAGATATACCTTTTCTTGACAATGTACAGTATTTACAATAAAATACTGTGAAGAATATTGGTTTCGGAGAGTATTGTTATGGAATATAATCCTAAAGAAATTGAGGCAAAGTGGCAGAAGATTTGGGACGATTTAAAGTGTTTTAATGCAAAGGACGATTTTTCACTACCCAAGTATTATGCCTTGGTGGAGTTTCCCTATCCTTCAGGCGAGGGACTGCATGTAGGTCATCCCAGACCGTATACCGCATTGGATATAATTGCCAGAAAAAGAAGGCTGCAAGGATATAATGTGCTGTTTCCCATGGGATGGGATGCATTCGGATTACCTACGGAAAATTATGCCATGAAGCATAAGTTGCATCCTGCGGCTGTAACCAAAAACAATATAGCAAGATTTAAAAAACAGCTTAAATCCATAGGATATTCATTTGACTGGGACAGGGAAATCAGTACAACCGATCCTAAGTATTACAGATGGACGCAGTGGATTTTTCTGCAATTATTCAAACACGGACTTGCATATAAAAAGAATATGAGTATCAACTACTGTACTTCCTGTAAAGTAGGTCTTGCCAATGAAGAAGTGGTGGACGGCAGATGCGAAAGGTGCGGAGCGGAAGTTGTAAAGAAGATGAAGAATCAGTGGATGCTTAAGATTACCGACTATGCCGATAAACTTATTGAAGGTCTTACCGATCTCGATTATCTGGAAAGTATAAAAGCACAGCAGATTAACTGGATAGGTAAATCCACAGGAGCCGAAGTATATTTCAAATTGACAAATATTTCCGAACCTCTTGTTGTGTATACTACAAGGCCGGATACTTTGTACGGAGTGACATATATGGTAATATCTCCGGAACATCCGTATTTAGAGGAATATAAATTATTAATTGAAAATATTGATGAAATCCGTGAATATCAGACCGAAAGTTCAAAGAAGAGTGATTTTGAAAGATCGGAGATAGCCAAGGAAAAAACCGGAGTGGAGATAAAAGGTATAAAAGCCGTAAATCCCGTTAACAACAAAGAGATATCCATATGGGTATCGGATTATGTACTGATGTCCTACGGTACCGGAGCGATAATGGCTGTTCCCGGACATGACAAAAGAGACTATGAGTTCGCAAAGAAGTTCAATCTGCCCATAATTGAAGTGGTATCGGGAGGAGATTTATCGGTGGAAGCATACACCGATATTGAAGAAGGAGTAATGGTCAATTCGGGTATCATCGACGGATTGGAAGTAAAAGACGCCAAAGTTAAGATAATTGAATATATTGAATCAAAAGGAATAGGAAAAGCAAAGGACAATTTCAAGCTCCGTGACTGGGTATTTTCCAGACAGCGATACTGGGGAGAACCGATACCGCTGGTTTATTGCGACACATGCGGTTGGGTACCTATTGAAGAATCGGAGTTACCTTTGTTGTTGCCCGATTTAGAAACATATGAACCTGCGGAAGAC
>JAKPKE010000167.1 GCA_029553855.1 Bacillota bacterium
TGTAGCCTCGGGCGGAATAAAGGATATGGAAGATATACGAAAAGTTAAAGAAATAGGAGCTTACGGGGTAATAACCGGAAAAGCGATATATGAAGGAAAGATACATTTGAAAGAGTTGTTTTCATATTCTTAAGTAAAGAAAAGAGTAAAGCAGATGAGTGTAAACAAGAAGGGAAGAATAAAGAGAATAATACCCTGTCTGGATATAGATAAAGGAAGGGTGGTAAAAGGCATAAACTTTATCAACCTTACCGATGCGGGAGATCCTGTGGAAACCGCAAAGGTATACTGTGAAAAAGGTGCAGACGAACTGGTTTTTCTGGATATAACGGCTTCAAGTGAAAAGCGGGGTAATACGCTTACAATGCTGAAAAAGGTTGCAGAAGAAACAGATATACCTTTTACGGTAGGCGGGGGCATAAGAAGTATTACGGATTTTGAATCTGTACTGAAGGCCGGTGCAGCCAAGGTATCGGTCAATACCGCAGCGGTATTAAATCCCGATCTGCTTTCAAAGGCAAGTACAATGTTCGGTTCCGTTCATGTTGTAGCCGCCATAGATGCTAAGAAGCAAGAGGACGGAAGGTATGCGGTATATATAAACGGGGGAAGGAAAAAGACAAACCTGAATGCTGTTGATTGGGCAAAAAAGTGTGAGGAGCTGGGAGCGGGGGAGATATTGCTTACATCAATGGATCGTGACGGTAAAAAGAGCGGTTTTGATTTGGAGCTTACCAAACGGGTTTCTCAAGCAGTCAGTATTCCCGTAATAGCTTCGGGAGGAGCGGGGAGCATAAAAGATTTCTACGATGTCTTAACCGAAGGGTATGCCGATGCTGCACTGGCAGCATCGCTGTTCCATTTTCATAAATTGGACATAACGGAACTTAAGAAAGCTCTGAAGGACAAAGGTATTGCGGTTAATATTTAGTAAATTACATAGATTTAAAACACGGAATTATGCAACTTAAACAAAGTTTAAAAAACACCGTAAATTATTTGACAGTAACAGACGCGAATGATATAATTTGTTGAGTAATAGGTAATATTTATGCCACACTCGGGGAGGTAGATATAATGGATGAGAATAGCAAAAGTTCAAAGATAATGAAATGGGCAATAGTTATTTTTGCAATA
>JAKPKE010000170.1 GCA_029553855.1 Bacillota bacterium
CAGGATATTCAGTCTGATAGACAACAAGCTTCTTCATGAGATTAAAGGATATGATACATTTGCTCCGAGACCCGGTTGGGGAGCATTTGATTCTTCGGGTATATTGGATATCAAAAACGACACATATTATCAGTGCGGAGAAAACGGTATTATTTATATAGTTAAGTTAAATACCGTATTTGATAAAGGTGCAAAAACAATTTTTATAAACCCCGAGACAATAAAGTACAAGTATGTATCCGAGTCGGCATACTCGTACGGAATAGAAAGCTCTCCGTCCATATATGAAAAATACATGTACTTTACCGATAATGCCGGTATGCTGATATGCCTGGATCTGGAAAGTCTTAAGATATTATGGGCATACAACACGGGAGACGATACCGACGCATCGGTTGTGCTGGATGTTACCGAAGAAGGTGTATTTTTATACACCGCAAACGAAGTGGATATAAGAGGGCGGGACGATAACAGCAATATCCGCAAGTTCAATGCCCTTACCGGTGAGTTGCTGTGGCAGGTGGATGTACCGGTATTTTATGTGGATGTTATAAACGGCGGAGCACTTGCTTCACCCGTTATAGGCAAAGGTCCGATAGAAAATCTGGTTATTTTCAACATATGTAAGACGCTGGAAGATTCCATATGGGCGGGAAGGCTTATAGCCATAGACAAATTAACCGGACAGATAGTCTGGATATACAAATCCCCTTACAGCTGGAGTTCGCCGGTAGCCGTGTATACAGAGGATAACAAAGCGTACATTGTATACTGTGAACACAACGGTAAGATATCGCTGCTTGATGCATTGACGGGAAAACAGATTGACCTGGTAACATTGAGTTTAGGCAGACAGTACATAACAATAGAAGCTACTCCCGCTATATATGACGATATACTGGTAGTAGGAACATATGCGGAAAAGATTTACGGTGTGAGGATAAAGTAAAATGAAAAGGATAAAAAGTAATACAACGGTTGCGGTAGTTATAAGCGGGGTAGCCCTTGTTTTGGCAATAGCAAATATTATTCTTTGCTATGTTCGTAATCTGGAGAAATCCGTGTCTATGATAATTCTGATATGCATTGCATTGGTGTTTGCATATAATCTGGCATATCATATTTCAGCAAAGAAAAAGGCCAAAAGAGAAACAGAAAGAGAAGACGATATAGACCAATAAGCAGAAGCGGTTTTTGTAAATGC
>JAKPKE010000175.1 GCA_029553855.1 Bacillota bacterium
CATATGCGGCAAACAGTGTGAGTGATGCCAAGGCTGCAGAACCTATGGCAAATGCCTTTGTTACTGCTTTTGTTGTGTTCCCAACTGAGTCCAAGGCATCTGTTGTTTTTCTAATGTTGTCAGGAAGGTGGGCCATTTCTGCAATCCCTCCGGCGTTATCTGTAATTGGGCCATAGCTATCAAGAGCTACCACTATTGCTGTTAAGGATATCATTGACATAGCAGCAATTGCAATTCCATATAGCCCTGCTAGGGAATGAGAGATCAAAATCCCAGCACAGATAACTAGTGCAGGCAAAAGTGTTGATTCCATCCCAACTGCAAGCCCTGTGATGATGTTTACAGCTGCACCTGACTGTGAAGCATGCGCAATACTCCTAACAGGCCGGTAGGGTTTTGCTGTGTAGTATTCTGTGATGAAGAACATGAGAAGTGCAATCACTATGCCTACAACTGTTGTCAAAAATAAGGCAATATCAAGCTTAAGATATGTGACTGTTACAAAGTAGAATCCAATTAGAGAAAATATCGCAGACGCAATGACGCCTTTATACAGTGTTTTCATGATGTTGTCTTTTCCCCTTACAAAGAATGACCCTAGAATAGAACCGATTATACCTATTGCACCGAGAATCAATGGATAGATGACATATAAGTCATTTCTGCCAAATGCAACACCTAAAAGCATTGCCCCAATTGCTGTGACTGCGTATGTCTCAAATAAATCTGCACCCATTCCAGCGCAATCCCCGACATTGTCGCCTACATTATCTGCAATGACAGCAGGGTTTCTTGGGTCATCTTCGGGTATGCCCTGTTCTACTTTTCCAATTAGATCAGCACCAACATCTGCAGCTTTTGTATATATGCCGCCGCCAATCCTTGCAAAAAGGGATATCAGACATCCCCCAAAACCAAATCCTATGATTAGTGCAGGGTCCCTATAGAAGTAATAGAATCCGCTAACGCCTAGTAGTGCAAGGCCCGCAACTGTCATCCCAGTTACAGCCCCTCCCTGGAAAGAAAGCTTCAAAGCTTTTGCAACACCTTCTTTAGCAATTGATGCGACTCTAACATTTGCCCTTGTAGATATACTCATACCTATAAATCCGGCAAGAGCACTAAACACTGCACCGACGATAAATGTAATGGTAGTCTCAATATTGATGAAGATTCCAAAAACAACTGCGAGAATTGCTGCAATAATAGCTATAGTTGTATACTCTCTTTTCAAAAATGCCATGGCTCCCTTATAGACGGCATTTGAAATTTTAAGCATGTTCTTATCTGTGACTTTATATGACAGA
>JAKPKE010000212.1 GCA_029553855.1 Bacillota bacterium
CCTTCCTGCCTCCCCTGCCCTGGCTGCTTCTATTGCCGCATTTAATGCCAGCAGCTGTGTCTGGGATGCAATCCCCTCAACTGCCTCCGTAATAGTATCTATGGCTCTGATTTTTCCATCCAGGCTGTTCAAAGCCTCAAGTACCTTTTTGTTGTATTCCTTGGATTCCTGTATTTTAAACCTTATTTCTGCAAATTTGCCGAAACTGTCCTCTATTATGTTTTTTGTTTCTTTTGCTATGTTAAAGCTTGTTTCTGCGTTCCCGTTAATGTCTTCCGCATCCCTGACAAAGTTCTGCACCGTCCCCATCATATTAAGGGTATATTCCGCCTGATTGCTTACCGACTCTGCAACATTCTGGATTGTTGAGGCTATTTCTCCCGATGAATATTTAATTGTCTCAGCCTGCTTCTCCACTTCATGGGCATCCTTAATGACCTTCCTGGATACGTCTCCGAAGGATGCGATAAGTCCCCTGACCTTAAAAATGAAATCATTGACTTTTGATGATATCCCATTGAACACACTGATGTTGGTTTTCTTTACATTTTTGTTCAATTGTCCTTTGTTTATTACTTCAATATTCTTTTCGACCTTTGATGCAATACTACTAAGCCGTACTAAAACTACAACTCCTGAAGCTGCCATGGATAATATCAGTGCAATAGCAATTGGTATACTGTCCCTAAGTATGTATAGAGCTGTTCCAAGAATAATGTTAATTACCATGTATCCTGATAGTAAACCTGACATACTGTACATTCCCCCTATTCTATTGTTATTTAATCCTCATTGATGTTTATGTCCGCCATTACAACTCCCTTAAATACCCCATTCCGCTGGACGGGCATCGACACCGTTATATTGTAATTGCTTGTAATAACCGATATATATTCCTCCGACACATATGTTTCCCCCTGGGATGCCCTTATGAAATATGGCTTAGCACTGCAATCCTTTAAATTTTCGTCAACCTCGACAGTCATTGCCTCGTAATAACCGTTTACATTGATAAACGCCATAAATTCCACGAACTTCGTTTTATTTTGCTGCCCTTTAAGGTATTTCTCTATAGAATTCTTATCATTGGAAAGCAAAACTTCCTCTTGTGTTGTCTCTTTTACCAATTCTTTGGTTATTCTTATTTTTTCCTTTATTTCATCATTAATCTCAAAGCCTTCCATAAAGTTGGCCAGAACCTGATCGGATTCTTTAAGCCTTTCCAGAAGCTGCATAAT
>JAKPKE010000213.1 GCA_029553855.1 Bacillota bacterium
GAAATCAAAGACAAAAATGCCCAATTAGCCGACTTGGACGAGAAACTCTTAAACCTGGAAAGCCAATATGACAAGTTGTTGGAAGAGAATGCAAGATTAACCGAACGGATCGGCGCCATGGCCTTGAGCACACCACCGGCCCCGCCAATTCATAATCCTGGCACTGTTCCAACTCCCACCGAAGGCGGTGAAGGTCCGGGAGGAGATAGCGGCGCGACAGATGAAAACACCTCCGGAAACAGCCAGAATGAAGATCAGAAGGATACGCCCGAAGAGCCGGCAACGGAAGAAATATCCCATGAAGAAGGCACAGATGACACCGGGGATCCGGCAAAAGAGACTGCGGCGGAAGAAACACCTGACAAAGGAGAAATTGACCCGGAGGGAGAAACAGGGCCGGGAATCAATGAAGACGGGAATAACAACGACTCCAATGGTGCCGGGACAGGTCCGATGGAGGATGTGGAATCAGTAGTCAGCGAATAGCATATCAGGGATTACCGAAAAGACGTTCAGGTTTGAGCGTCTTTTTATATAAACAGCTGAATGTCCGATTCCAGTGCATCTTTGAGATAATCCTTAGCCTCCATAATCTGAAGCTCCGGAATCATCTCCTCCTGTGAAAAACCCATTACTTCCATGGAAAGCTTGCATCCATAGAACCTTACACCCTTTTTTCTGGCCCCTTTCAAGAAGTCAATGACGTGAGGAGTGTTGTCGCTATCCATCATTTCGAGAAGCATTCTTTTTCCGATACCTGCCATATTCATTCTGGAGAGAGGAAGTGACTCAGGCCCTCTCGGGGTCATAGCTCCAAACATTTTTTCATATATGCTCTTGTCTTCTCCTGAGATTTTGTTCGGATCCCTGACCAGAAACAGCCCCCAGAATGCGAAAAACATTGTCACATCAACCTGCATTTCCCTTGCGGCATTTGCTAACAGCAGCGCAGCCAGAGCTTTATCATATTCACCGCTGAATATTAACATATTTATTCTTTTGTCCAATATGTACCCCCCCGCTGATTAAGATAGAATTATTTTGGCCGATGTGCATTATAGTTATACACGGCACGGCAAGAGGAGATACAGTGCAAATATTTCTTGCCTGGATTCCCGCCCATGACTTCGGAGGCTTTTCAGCAAATCACAAGTATCTCTCATCTCGAATCTCGTATCTGCTAATATAAGCTTCTTTGTTTTCCGATATTTCACATAGCTTCTGCACCAGTACATCAATTTCATCATAATTGTTGTAAAGTCCGAAGCTAAGCCTGACCATTCCCGGGCGGGGAAGTGAGGGATCTTTCATTCGCCTCCTAATCTCATTTCTAGGTATTTGCAGGAGCCTTTGGACATAGGGCTGTGAACAGAAGCAGCCGCTTCTTACTGCAATACCCGACTCCGCAGACAGAGCCTCCGCCACAATCCGATGGGACAGACCTTCAATATTGAAAGGTATTATGCCCACTCTGTCCCTTGTATCATTATCACAATACAGCCTTATCCCAGGCACTGTGCCGAGCCCCAAAAGGGCATATTCAGTCAGGCTTTCCTCATAGGCTTCCAAATTTGCCATACCTATTGAATTAAGAGTTTTTATCGCTTCAGAAAGCGCAACAACACCCATTATGTTTGGTGTGCCGGCCTCATCTTTGTGGGGGGGGACGGCCCATTTTATCAAATCGTGGGTGACAATATCGATTGTTCCGCCGCCCCTGTATTCGGGTTCTCCTTTGGCGAAACTTTTTTCGGGGCCGATAAGGACCCCTGTTCCGAAAGGGGCATACATTTTATGGGCTGAGAATGCTATATAGTCTATGTGCCGACGGGAGCCGTCAGACTTCATATCCAGGCAGGAATGGCCGGCAAGCTGTGCCGCATCTACCATTACCTTTGTACCATACTTATGGGCAAGCTCCGCAACATCATAAATGGGATTTTTATAACCTGTGACGTTTGAAGCTCCTGTTACTGCAACCAGGGAAACTTCATTTCTATATTTCCGGAGTTTTTTTTCAAGGTCTCTCATCAGGAGCCTTCCGTTATCATCTACTTTGATATAGTCTGTATTAAATTTGTTTCTCCAGGGCAGGTCATTGGAATGATGCTCCATATAAGTAGAGAGTATGACACAGTGCTTATTCCTGTGATAAAGTCTGTAGGACAATTTATTTATAGCCTCTGTGGTATTCTTTACAAAAATTACCGTATTACTTGAATCAGCTCTTATAAAAGCCCTTACCACATCTCTGGATTCCTCATATATTTTTGAAGAATATTGGGATTTATAGCCGGTTCCCCTATGTATTGAAGAATACCAGGGAGCGAAGTCCACAACTGACTGAAGTACAGATAAAAAGGGCGGAGTTGTGGCGGCATTGTCAAAATTTATAGAAGTGACCCTCTGACCGTCATGAAGCGGAATTTTGGTTTCTGCGCCGACAATAAGGGCTCTGTAGTCGGTGTGGCATTTATTAAACATTTTTTCACCCGCCGGATAATATTCATGAGCGCTTGCGCGGACTATGCGCCAAACGCCTTTTCTATTCATTTTATTCAGCATGCTCGGGATATGTGTTATTTTGGCCTTTTGAAATACATATAAATAATAGTGTAATTCTGGAGGGATTGTGTTGAAAGGGATACTGAGGCTTACTTTAATATTTGCCCTTATTGCCGCATTTCTTTCCGTCTTGGACTCGGGCAAAAGACAGGCTGTTCAGACTGATTATACTCTCTGGGAAGAGTCATGTATAAAGGAATTCAACGAAAGCAAGGATCTTTTTGTTTTTGTTGACCTGACCAGGCGCACCCTGTATTTCTTCAAAGGGAAAGAACAGATAAAGAAATATATCATTGCAACGGGTACCAGGGACAATCCATCTCCCATCGGAGTATTCAGGATTGTTGAAAAAGGCAAGTGGGGCGAAGGCTTTGGCGGCAGATGGATGGGACTGAATGTACCTTGGGGAGTTTACGGGATACATGGAACGACAATGCCCGGCAGCATAGGACGGGCAGCTTCCCACGGATGTATAAGGATGCGCAGCAGGGATGCGGCTGAGTTGTATGAATATGTCAGGTATGGAACTGTTGTCGAGATATATGGAGGACCCTTCGGCCCTTTTGGAAAAGGCTTCAGGGAATTGCATCCGGGTGACTCGGGAGCCGATGTTGTGGAGGTACAAAGAAATTTGAAACAAAAAGGTTATTATAAAGGCAGTTTAAACGGTTATTATTGTAAAGCTACAGAAAGGGCATTGAATAATTTCCAAAAGGCGGGCAACTTCCCGATAAGAAATACCATAGATAATAAAATGTATGAAAGACTCGGAATAATATTAGCAGAATAAGTCGAATCCGGTCATGAAGATTTGTGTCGATAAATGTATGACGAAGTTTATTGAAAAAACTCAAATGCTGTGTAATAATTGTTATGATTTATTTTTCCTGGGGGGCTTAAATGTGAATCAAAGACGAGTTATTATTAATATGCTGTTTATTTTAACTATTAGTGTTCTTTTTTTATTTCTGTTGGTTTACGGCGGTAATAATACGGCCTCATTTTATCAGATAAGTAAGGGCGTGGTATGGGCTGTTGTTATTACCTTTTTTCTTATATTGCTGATGGTCAGGGCAATAGTTTCAATCAATACAAGCAGAAGAAAAGATGCGGAGGAGTTTTTATCCAATAGCGAAAAGATACTGAGGGCTGCCCTTAATGCAACGGATAACGGTATACTGGTGGTTGACAATAATAGACAGATATTGGAGGCAAATGAACTATATTTTAAGATGTGGGATATACCCTGGGATAAGTGCAGTACAAACAGTGAGATAGATAATGCCGGATTGATAAAAAAACAGCTTATGGACTCCGATGCCTTTGGAGAATGGGTGGACTCCGTATACGGGACCCCTGCAACCGGGCATTATATAACACATCTTATGGACGGAAGGGTAATGGATGTGTTTTCCACTCCTTTGGTGGATGAAGGAAATATAGCGGGAAGGGTCTGGAGCTTCAGGGATATATCAGAGCGCAAGCAGAATGAAGAGCTTAAATCCAAAACAGACGAAAGCATGAAACTTGTCAGAGAAACCCTTGAATATGATAAAGTAAAGACTGAGTTTTTCGCTAATATATCACATGAAATAAAGACACCACTAAATATAATAATCGGGATACTTCAACTTTTCGAGCTTAATTTAGGGAATAAAAATGTCGAACTGGACTTTGATAAATTGACGAAATATACAGGTATAATGAGAAAAAATTGTTTCAGGCTGTTAAGAATGCTTAACAACTTGATTTATATTACTGAAATTGATTCGGGTTTTATAGAGTTGCATTTACAGAATAACGACCTTGTCCAAATTATAAATGATATTATCCTTGCTGCCGGGAAATTTATAGAAGATAAGGGAGTGCAGCTTAATGTAAGCACAGATTCAGACAGCCTTGAGATTGCCTGTGATGGGGATAAAATAGGCAGAGTACTCTTGAACCTCCTTTCAAATGCTCTGAAATTTACTGGGGAGGGCGGAATGATAAATGTTTCCCTATCCAACCGGGATGGATTCGCGTATATATCGGTAAAGGATACGGGAATCGGGATACCCGATGAAATGAAGGGAATCATATTTCAAAGGTTCAGACAGGTGGACAAGTCTTTTACCCGCAGGTGCGAAGGCAGCGGTATAGGTCTTTCCCTGGCAAAATCTCTTGTAGAAATGCATAATGGCTCAATTGAGGTTAAAAGCGAATACGGTAAAGGAAGCGAGTTTATTATAAAGCTCCCTATTTGGCAGATGGACAGCGATGAAACGGCGGCAGCTTCCGAACAGGCAGCCGATGAACGTATTGACAGGATTAATGTGGAGTTTTCCGATATATACTAATGATAAAGGTATAAAGGCAGTGAGGATATGAATAAGGATTGGGACGGAAAAAGATACCATACTTTGAACTATTTTTTGAGGAATAAGTTCGGATGCAAGATATTTAAAATATCATTGGATGCCGGATTTACCTGCCCCAACAGAGACGGGAAGATATCTACGGAGGGATGTATTTTCTGCGGCCCAAGGGGGTCGGGGGATTTTGCCGGAACTGCTTACGGGCTTGCGGAACAATTCCATGAAGTCAGGAATATGATGAATAAAAAATGGAAAACGGGCAAATACATTGCGTACTTTCAAGCCTTTACCAATACTTATGCTGATGTGGAAACACTGCGGAAAAAGTATTACTCAATCCTTGGCATGGAGGATGTAGTCGGTATTGCTATTGCGACGAGACCTGACTGCCTTCCTGAAGATGTGCTGGAGCTTTTGGAGGAAATCAACAACAAAACTTACATGTGGATAGAGCTGGGTCTTCAGACAGTGCACGAAAGGACCGCCAAAATTATAAACAGGGGCTATGGACTGGATGCGTATATTGCATCTGTATCAGAGCTTAAGAAGCGGAATATAGAAATCGTGACTCATGGAATATTGGGTCTGCCGGGAGAGGATAAAGGAGAAATGCTTCAGACGGTAGATTTTATAGCAAATACGGGGACTCAGGGAATCAAGCTCCACCTGCTTCATCTCCTTAAAGGTACCAAGCTTGAAGAAATGTACCGGCACGGAGAATTTCAGCTTATGTCCATGGAAGATTATGTGGCGACGGTAGTAGATTGCATAGAAAGGATTCCTGGGGATATGATAATACACAGGATAACCGGAGACGGACCGAGAGATACGATGATTGGCCCTATGTGGAGCCTTAAGAAGTTTGAGGTAATTAATGCCATAGACCATCTGATGATGGATAGAGATACCTGGCAGGGCAAAAAGTATGTAGGCAAAAGCAAAAAGTATGTGCCTTAAATATATTGACATAAGCAATCAAACGTGCTAACATAATTCGTAAATATTGATATATGCGGGGAACGGGATTAGTAGAAGGGTAAATAGCTTTTAGAGAGCCGGAGTGAGGTGGGAGGCCGGCAGCAAAGACTCTTTGAACTCGCCCGGGAGCAGCTGCCCGAAGAATCAGTAAGGTTAGCCGGAATTCCTCCGTTAAAGGGATAGATGGTTTTACATGCCATTGAAAAAGTGGATTTATTGGTATTATGCCGATAAATCAAGAAGGGTGGTACCGCGAATAAACTTCGTCTCTTATTGGGATGAGGTTTTTTTATTTGCATACATACATCTGAAAGGAGTGGTTATAATGTCATATTCAAAGAGTATCGATAAAAAATGGCAAGAAAGATGGGAAGAAACAGGTCTGTACAAGTTTCACCCCGAAAATGCAGATAAAAAGCTTTATTGTTTGGAGATGTTCTCTTATCCTTCGGGGGCGAATCTTCATGTAGGGCATTGGTATAATTACGGCCCAACGGATTCATGGTCAAGAATCAAAAGAATGCAGGGCTATGAGGTATTTCATCCGATGGGCTTTGATGCTTTTGGGCTTCCGGCGGAAAACTATGCAATAAAAACAGGGATACATCCTAAGGATTCTACACTGAAGAATATTGAGACAATGGAGAAGCAGCTAAAGGAGATGGGAGCAAGCTTTGATTGGGATTATGAGGTAGTAACCTGCGATCCAGACTATTATAAGTGGAATCAATGGCTGTTCCTGAAGCTTTATGAAAACGGCCTTGCATATAGGAAGGAAGCACCGGTAAACTGGTGTCCCAGGTGTAATACGGTTCTTGCCAACGAACAGGTTATAGACGGACATTGTGAAAGATGTGAAACTGAAGTAATCAGGAGAAATCTGACCCAGTGGTTTTTCAAAATAACAGCTTATGCCCAGGAGCTTCTGGATATGCTGGATACAATTGACTGGCCGGACAAAACAAAAAAAATACAAAGGAACTGGATAGGAAGGTCGGAAGGTTCGGAAATAGAGTTTAGAGTAGGCGGAACGGATTTTTCCTTCAGAACATTTACTACAAGAGCAGACACCTTGATGGGCGTTACTTATGTAGTGCTTGCACCGGAACAGGAGCTGGTAGATTTAATTACTGCTCCGGAGAAAAAAGAAGAAGTAGAGGCTTACAAGGATTTTGCAAGAAAAGTCAGCGAAATAGAAAGACTTTCGACAACGAGGGAAAAGACAGGGGTTTTTACCGGCGCTTATGCCATACATCCCATAACCGGTGAAAAAATACAGATATGGATAGCAGATTATGCCCTTGCCACCTATGGTACCGGGTGCGTGATGGCAGTTCCTGCCCATGATGAAAGGGATTTCGAGTTTGCCGAAAAGTATGGTTTGCCAATAACCAGAGTAATCAAAGGGGCAGGGGATGCTGATGACAGTCTTCCTTTTGTTGAATATGGAGTGTTGGTGAATAGCGGGAGCTTTGATGGAATGACGTCGGAAGATGCAAGGATAAAAATTACGGAGGCCCTTGCCAAAGAGGACATGGGAGAATTGAAGATAAATTACAGGCTAAGGGATTGGTTGGTATCGAGGCAGAGGTATTGGGGAACGCCTATACCTGTCATATACTGTGAAGAATGTGGTATAGTGCCGGTACCGGAAAAAGATTTACCTGTAATGCTTCCTTATGATGTTGAATTTACCCCTGACGGGGAATCACCCCTTAAGAAAAGCAAGGAATTTATGAATACGGTATGTCCGAAATGCGGCAAACCTGCACATAGGGACCCTGATACCCTTGATACCTTCGTTTGCTCATCCTGGTATTTTTTAAGGTATCCTGACAACAGGAACACTGAAGAACCCTTCAACAGTGAATGGATAAATAAGATGCTTCCCGTGGACATATATGTAGGAGGAGCAGAGCATGCGGCAATGCATCTTCTCTATGCAAGATTCATTACAAAAGCCCTGAGAGATATGGGCTTCCTGAAATTTGACGAACCTTTCCTCTCTTTGGTGCATCAAGGTGTCATACTTGGGTCTGACGGGGAGAAAATGAGTAAATCAAGGGGAAATGTAGTGTCTCCTGATAAATATATCAATGAATTTGGATCTGATGTATTCAGGATGTACCTTTGCTTCGGTTTTAACTATATTGAGGGCGGACCTTGGAGCGATGATGGGATTAGGGCAATAATAAGGTTCTTCGGGAGAGTAGAAAGAATGGTTGAAAGAGTGCTTGTGCTCAGGGACGAGGTAAGCGGAACCGGAGTATCGGACGAGGAGAAGGGATTAAACTATGTAAGACATCTGGCAATAAAAGGAGTATCAAAGGATTCGGAAATATTTCAGTTCAATACCTGCATAGCTAAAATGATGGAGCTTTTAAATGCATTGTACAAATATGACCAGAATGTAGAAAACAAGAACATCGTGTTCCTGGAAAGCGTCCTGGCAGATCTTCTGAAGCTCCTCTCTCCTTTCGCGCCCCATTTTGCAGAGGAAATGTGGGAGATGTTGGGATACGAATATTCCATATTCGGCCAAGAATGGCCCGAATGGGATGAGGATGCCCTTGCCAGGGATAATGTAGAGCTGGCAATACAGATCAACGGTAAAGTAAAAGGCAGAATAGAGGTACCATCTGCCGCTTCCGAAAAAGAAATCGAGGATCTGGTCATGGAAAATCCGGAGGCAAATGAACTGCTTTCGGGGAAAAAGATAGTAAAGGTAATAGTAATTAAAAACAGGCTTGTAAATATTGTTGTGAAGTAAACATTAAAATCACGATGTAACATCGTGATTTTAATGTTGCGGTATAAACGATAAGAAACCCGAAAAAACAGTTGATTATTGTAAAGTTATGTAATATTATAAGACCAAGGCATTGCCTGAATTATTGCATGCCATAATTTCAATAATTATGGCTGAATTTTATTAATACATAGAGGAGAAGAATATTATGTATGTTTTGTTATTTGCTTTCATAATGATCAATATTATTCTCGGTACAGGGTTGTTCATACTTCGTGATAATTCGTTGATTGTTGTTGCATTGATAATATCAATAATCGCTTCAGGAACTCTATTTTTAATATTTATAAATCGAATAGCATCAAAAATCGGAAAGAATATTGAAGTAATAAACAAAGGACAATTGAACAAAAATGTAAAGAAAACCAACATCAGCATGTTCAATGGGATATCATCAAAAGTCAATGATTTCATTTTTAAGGTCAGGGGACTTATCGCATCCTTCGGAGCCGTATCCAAGAAGGTTATTAAGGATGCCCATGAAGTGGAGAAGCAGGCTGAGGCAATTAAATATTCATCGGGAGAAATAGCCTCAACAATCCAGAATGTTGCAGAGTCGGTAAGCAATCAGGCGGAATATACCCTTAATATGATGGGGACGGTGCAGAACTTTGCCAGGGATGCGGAAGACATTAACGGGAACGCAGAAGCAAGCTTTAACATAGCAAAAGAAACAAAAAACATAATAGAGGACAGTTTCGGCAAATTTGCAGAAATAAGGTTTAAAATACAGGAATCCAAGGAATACAACAAAAAGGTGCTTGAGGCTTTGAACAGCCTGGATGGAAAAATCAGAGCCATAGATACTATTACGGAGGCAGTTGAGGGGATTGCATCCCAGACACAGCTGCTGGCATTAAATGCGGCAATAGAAGCAGCCAGGGCAGGGGAGGCAGGAAGG
>JAKPKE010000218.1 GCA_029553855.1 Bacillota bacterium
CCATTGGATTACAGGGATTTTATGTAAGCAATAATTTGCTGAAAAGTAAACGAAACGATTCAAATAGCAGCCGATTTCTTGAATGTTTTTATAAAAAATGCTCACATCGCAAATTGCACACTAAAGAAAGGGCTTGATAAATTAGTATATACAGACTACTCAAAACCAAATAACGGTAAACCGATATTAAGGCATGAACCATCTCCGAAGCATGAAAGGGCGGCCAAGCCGGATAAAAACGACAAACCCGTCAGCAAAGAGCCGGTGAAAGATAATAAGACAAATAGCAGTCAACCGAAGAACGATAGGCCTGCTAAAAACGATAAACCCACCAAGAATAACACACCAATAGCAAGGCATGAACCTACACAGAAACACGAAAGAGCCAGTAAACCAACCAACAACAATAGCAAGCCGGCGAAGAATGATTTATCTTCTAAAAGAGAATCGCCTCGAAGCGGAAGGCTTATGTAACGCAAGCCAAAGATGCAAGTACGGTTTGCATAAAGAGAACCGTACTTGCATCTTTGCATTATAAAGTAATATTCTATTCATTATCCCCCATTTTGTTGTATAATCTTATTATATATTCCGTAAAGCTATATTTTGGCTGTCAACAAGGAGTGATACTATGGAAGAAGAATCTATTTATCCAAATTTTATACAATCTATCGCCCTAATATTCATAGCCTTTTCCGGTGCAATGGCCTTTGTCTTGATCAGAAGAGAACTGTATATAACTGAAGGAACATTAGTATATACATTAATAGAAGAAATTGCAGGTATCGTTATTTACTGTTTACCAATAATCTATACATTTAAAAGAACCAATACAACCTTCAAACAAACCACAGGTGATTTAAAGGATATAAAGCATTATACCATACCCGCAATTATTTTAATTGTAGGGTCAAAACTGGTAGTACTGTCTTTAGGATTCTTTCTTAAATACTTCCTTTACGGTATCTCAGATTTCTATCTGGAAAACACTATTATTGATATAGCAGCGATACCTTTCACTATCTTATCAACGCCTATACTTGAAGAGGTATTATTCAGAGGTCTTATTTTAAAAAGTTTTCTTAAGCATTACGGCACAGTTAAAGCTATTCTCCTGTCATCTGTCCTTTTCGGATTGCTGCATATTTCTGCCACAGCAATTTTGAATGCCTTTATCATAAGCATTGTAATATCTTATATATACATAAAGACAAAATCTGTATGGATTTGCATAATAGCGCACTCCATATCAAATATAATAGCAATAGGATATATTAATTATCTATTAATGCACTATCTTCATTTCACCTTAAGCACTTATGTAATAACAGGTATTATGATTGCCGCCGCAGGAATTTACTTATTCAATAAAGCTTGCTCGAAGCAGCAAAATGAAGAAGCTTCTACAGAAATCGAAATAAGACCTGCTTCGAAAGGGAATTGAATGTATCATGCTGTTTTCACAAAATCTTAAAGGGACTGAGTCTTTAGTATAAACTTAAGACACAGTCCCTTATATCTGCTGTCATTACACCGCAGTAAGCACAATTGGCTTGCCGTCTGTCTGCCGTATGCTTCTATCCATAATTCATTTTTACATTTTACACATTGCAAGGAGAACACCGGCTGCAATTGCAGAACCTATAACCCCTGCAACGTTAGGTCCCATGGCGTGCATAAGAAGGAAGTTTGAAGGATTGGCCTCCTGGCCTACCTTTTGGGATACCCTGGCTGCCATCGGTACCGCAGAAACCCCTGCCGAGCCTATGAGCGGATTTACCTTTCCGCCTGTCATTTTGCACATTATTTTCCCAAATAATACTCCCCCTGCCGTTCCCCCTGAAAAGGCAGCAAGCCCCAGGAAAATTATTGCCAGAGTCCTGGGAGAGAGGAACAATGCTCCATTAGCCGTAGCCCCTACGGTAGTTCCAAGGAAAATAACGACTATGTTCATCAATTCGCCTTCCGCAGTCTTGAATAATCTGTTCAATGTGCTCTGAACCGTTGCCGCTTCTCTCAGCAGATTGCCGAACATAAGCATTCCTACCAGGGAGGATGCTGCCGGAAGCAGTAACGAAACCACTACTGTAACCAATATCGGAAATATTATTTTTTCAAGCTTGGACACAGGCCTCAGCTGCTCCATGACTATTTCCCTTTCGGCCTTTGTCGTTAAGGCTTTCATTATCGGAGGCTGTATCAAGGGTACCAGTGCCATATAAGAGTATGCGGCTACTGCTATCGGTCCCAAAAGTTGAGGTGCAAGCTTGGCTGTAAGATATATTGCCGTTGGTCCGTCCGCCCCGCCGATAATTCCTATCGAAGCTGCTTCGGGAACAGTAAACCCAAGTCCGGGTACGAGATTCAGAGCCAAGGCGCCCAGGAAGGTTGTAAATATACCAAGCTGAGCCGCTGCACCTAAGAGCAAGCTCTTCGGATTGGCAATAAGTGGTCCGAAGTCCGTCATTGCTCCCACCCCCATGAAAATGAGCGGGGGGTATACTCCAAGCTTTACCCCTCTATAAAGCCAATATAGCAAACCTCCGACATCAACCATCTTGTGTACATGCTCTCCCGTTACCGGATCTGTAACAATTTGGTATATCGGCTCTGCATTCAGCCCTGCTAAAGGCAGGTTGGCAAGAAGCATTCCAAAGGCTATAGGCAATAATAACAACGGTTCAAAGCCTTTCTTAAGAGCAAGATATATAAGGACAAAAGATATTACAAGCATTACCCCTTCCTGCCAGGTAATGGCGGACAAGCCCATACTGAAATAAAACGCTTTTAAAGCTTCCATCAATGACATTCAAATTCCCCCATTCAATGTTTTGCGATGCTTATCCAAGCACAATCAAAACCTGTCCTGTATTTACCGACTCCCCTGCGTTAACTTGTATTGAAGATACTACTCCATCCGCTGCCGCCATTATTTCATTTTCCATTTTCATTGCTTCAAGTAT
>JAKPKE010000224.1 GCA_029553855.1 Bacillota bacterium
GATTCCCAATCTGTCCCCGCAACAGTCCAATATTCATTTACATAACGGTCGATTTCCGCTCTCATCATGTCCAGTACCAGCTGCGGATTATCCTTGTTCTTTTTATAATATGATTCAAAAAGCGTTCGCCAATCGTTCAGAGCCCGGCTATTTTCTTTGCGTTTATAGTAAGCGTCATACATGTTTTTCGTACTTTTGTATTTATTGGCTACCGCAAAAGTTCGAACATCGGTTAAAGCAAGATCAATCATCCCGACACTTAAATATGCCAGCTTGATAGAAGGTGTTGCAAAATTAATCGCAATGTCCAGACTGGATTTTACGGCGGTGAAAGTCGTTTCGGCAGATCGAAAACCGTTGTTGTAAGCATTGCAGGCCAGTTGTGCGCAGGCGGTGCTGACACCAAGGCCCGACATGAAATTTTGAAAGGGTTTGGTTACCCAAGCATCATACGCTTCTCCCAGTGAAAAAAAGGTATGTGCGTTAGCGGCAGCAAAATATCTGAGCGTATCGGTGGTTTCCAAAAAAGCGGCGGCAGCATTCTCCTGCCATGAATCGCTTTGCTCGGCAAAGGCCTGTACTATTGCCCTTGCCCGAGAATCAGTCATGTATGCGGCATAGACGTTGACTTCAGAGATGTATTCGCTGCGTTTGCCGGGATTGGTAATCTTGAATACGCCGTAGGTGGAAAGGTGATTTGTTATAATATGTACCTTATTGGCTTCTGTGTCCACCGTGTAGAAAACATCCTCCCACTCTCCGGTCTGCTTATTGAGGTACTTGCCGCAGATCGAAAGGATTTCCTCATCTTCCTCGAGCCCTTTATCATCATACGGCAATGTTAATTCAATAGCGCCGCCGGGCTGTCCGGAGGACAGCTTAAAATCGTAAGCGTAGATTTCAACGTCGCTGTCGACTG
This sequence comes from Bacillota bacterium, assembly GCA_029553855.1. Classification (GTDB taxonomy): domain Bacteria; phylum Bacillota; class Clostridia; order Lutisporales; family Lutisporaceae; genus BRH-c25. The sequence goes on from JAKPKE010000224.1 coordinate 920, forward strand.
GGGCGGGCTTCACCTTTTCAATCGCTATCTTGTCGCCTTCCTCCAGCAGGCATCCGAAATCCACCGATGCGTCTTTGGATGGTTCGCTCAGATTAGATTTGGAAGAACACGCACTTAAGCTGCTTATAACTAAAACCACTGTAATCACAACAAGCAGTAGAGATATCAACCTTTTCATCATCGAATATCGCTCCTTTCTGCCGGGTTATTCAACCATAAACCCGAACACAAGATTCGGTGGCACGTTGATAAACTTGGAATAATAATGCATGGTGACTTCGTTTTTTTCGGCCTGTCGCTGATAGATCATCCAGCCGCCGGTGGATTCTCCCGGGGCAAGATCAACTCTTGACATATATCTTTCGTCCCTGTCCGCAACCTCCAGCATCACCTGTGAGTTGTCGTCGGAGGTCATATCGCAATCGTCACCTGTTGGGCCTTCTTCGTAAACAATATACAGAGCCTTTGTTTTCGGCGATTCTACCGTTTCATCTGAGACATTCTTGAAGGTAAAGTAAACCTTCATATAGACAAAACCATCGCGGGCTTTTTCAAGCATGATGTCCGGGCCGACCGCCTCCACCTTGTCAATCGTGATGGAAAGGCCGTTTGCCTCGGCCGCTTCACCGATACCATATACCTTAGATTCTTCCTTTTTTGTCTCGCCGGAGGTCGTGCTACTTGCCGCAGACGGCGCAGGGTTATCTGGCGGCGATTTACTGCCGTTCTTTTCACCGCAAGCGGTGAAGGTGAGCATAAGTACCAATGATAAGAATATGATTAATGTCTTTTTCATAAAATTACCTCCATTTTTATATTTTTCTTAGTTACTGCCGTCAAAACCGAAAACGGTTATTTATCTTTTTCAAATATCTTATCGTACATCGGATCCGCAGCTTCCTTGCCAAAGCCGACTTCTCCTACTTTTCCGGCAGCCTCGGCAGCCGTGTTCAGCAATCCGTCGCCCTTTACCATGTCTCCGTAGGCATCACCCACCGCGCCGCTGGCAGCATTGACGGTTCCTTTCACAAAGCCCTCCATTGTCGCGCGGGTCAGGTCTTCGCCATCGTTGACAGCCTCCGCAATTTCGCCTGCCACCGTACCTCCGAAAGTAACAGCCGCCTTGCCGATACCTGAATCCATAACGGTACCCGCCGCCTCGGTGCCGCCTTTGATAGCGCCTTCTATCACGGCGCCCGTATTAAGTCCCTTTTCCGCCACGGTAGAGCCAATATTTTTAATCCCTTTATAGGTAGCGGACACAACCTTTCCTCCCGGAACTACCGCTTCGCCTGCCGCCATCGTGTAATCGGCAATATCCACGGTGGCTTCCAGAATATCGACGGCTGTATCGCGCCGCTGCGCGTAATCGTTCATTTTCTGACGGAAATCCTCGTCTCTTTCCATGCGGCGGCTCAACTCTTGTCTGATTTCATCCTCGCTTGCGCCGCTCATGCCGAGATCACTGGCAATGCGCTCAATCTTCTCCTTGCGGGTTCGCTCCTGCCGTTCGCGTTGCAAATCCTCCTCAAGCTGACGGCTCTCATCACTGCGCTCTTGGTTGCGCTGAGAATCCTCGCTGACATTTTGTCTGAACTGATCTTCGTCCTGCCGTATGGTTTGGGCATTATCCATGCGATGCTCCATCTGTTCGGAAAGCTCTTCGGGGGTATAGGTCGCGCCGCTGACAGGATCGGTATAGGTGCCGTCTCCGTTATTGACAAAGGTGCGCCTTTGTCCGCTTACAGGGTCGGTTGTTTCAATATCTCCGTCGCCGTCAAAGCGCAGCCATCGGCTCGGACCGACGCCCACAGGTGCAGGAGCGGGCGCTCCGCCTGTCCCCACGGGTGCAGTCGGGATAAACCCGCCCGTATTGCCAAACAGGATGGACAGCAGAATCGCAAGGATGCTGATAGAAATGGTGGACAGCGGGTCGGCAGGGCTGTCAGAGCTTTTATCCTTATCCTTGCCAAAGATACCCGAAGGCGTTTTCCCCGATTCTTTCGCTTCCTCTTTATTCTCATCCTGCAGCGTCGCCCCGGTTTTCGCCAGCTTTACGCCGGCGACCCGAAAATTCACAATGACGGCCTGCATTGGCGTGCCATCCCGGCTCAACCTGTCGCCATTAGCTGATAATACTAATGTCGTGGGGTCATCGGCTTCAATTTTACATCCGGCAGCATAAGAGGCCTCCGGCAAACGATAATGATTGCCATAATCTATGGACTCGACCAAATCTTCGCTGAAAGTACTGGGACCAGCTAAGTCATCCATTACGGAAAAATGGCCGCCTACATTATGGATAATCGCTTTTCCTTCCGTGGTACCAAACTGAATATTCTTCATCATATATTCACCGGATACCTCCGCTGTGACTGTTGATTCTATCAAAGTATATTGAACGGGACCATAGCTGATATCAAGTCGGTATTCGGGAATCACTTCCCCTCTTTTAATAACCAATGGTGCCCCACTTACCGGATGAAACCTTCTATTTTCCGCATTATTAAGAAAAGCGTCAAAAAGTATTACATGTGCTTCATAAGGCACAAGATAAATTTCGTCCAAGCGTTCCCAGAACTCCCAAAAGGAATCCGTATCTCCACGCCTCATGCCCAGCGTGCTGACTGGGTCAACATAGCCCTTTGGCACTTCAGCGTCTGTCGCAAACGCTGTTATGGAAAAAAACAGTGCACAGCAGATAGTCGCAATTAAAATCGCGGAGAGTTTATTTCTTATCTTTTTCATGCCGCAGCCACCTCCTTTTTGCCTTTCGAGACAATGACGAATATCAAAGCAGCAATCAGCAGCAGTGCCCCCAGCCATACACACCAACGAAGTCCCATGGTCGACAGCGTCACGCCAAGGGCAAACCCCAGCGTCATGCCGCTTATGCACCGCGTGACCCCTACGTAGGACGGCGTTCTTCCCTTGGAGAGGCTGTTTGCAGCCGAAAAGGCAAGCCCCCACAAAAACCCGCCTTGTCTGCCGAGGTTTTGCAGCAGCATTACAAAGGCGATAATGCCCACCATGCTGTTTTGTAACGACTGGGTGTTGTTCATAAAAGCATAAAGCAGTAGGGAAACGCCTACTCCGCCCAACAATGGGGCAACAGCGGTTATGCTCTTAACGGCAAGCCCGCCGAAAAAGTCCTTGATACCGCCGACAATCCCCGAAAACGGCGCTTTTTTCTGAAACAGCGGCACAATGGCAGCGTTCAGAAAGGCGGCGATTACCACCTTGCCGAGAATGCCCCCCGCCGCGCCGAGAACGCCGCCGAACATCCCGCCCTGTGCAAAGGTAAGGAAGCTGAGAATGCGTACCGGAAGCGGATTTATTCCGAAAGAACCCAGCAGCGCAAGCACCAGCCAGACAAGCCCCAACACAACAGTGGGGAGCATCTGTTTGGGATTTTTCAGCACAGTCAGCGACTGGCGGATATATTCGATGATGAATTTTCCCGCACCCATCGGACTGTGCTGTGAAGCATCATCCGAAGCCCGGTCTGTCGACGGTTTATTCCTTGCACCGTTCATTGTTTTCGGAATTTTTTGCTCGGTTTTTGCGGCCTCCGGCTGCTCCGTACTTATTTGCGCAGATTCAGTGCTTTGAAAAGTATTTGCTCCCTCATCCAGAGTCGTGCCGCAGCTTGTGCAGAATTTACCCATAATACTCACTCCTTCTTTCACTAATCACGCGCTTTTGGTGTATTACCAATCAGATATTTCAGCTTTCACGCCGGTTTCATGCCATAGTTTGCGTTTAATTTCTGCGACGGCCTGTTCATCGGTGAGACCGTGCAACAGTTTTACGCGCAATTTTTGTTCTCTGTTACCAAATTCAAGGGTGATATTTGCCCGGTCAACCTTGATAGCATTCAGCCGCACTCCATGCAGCCCATCAAAGCCCCATCTGAAAACTTCGTCTCCTAACAAAATACCGAAAGTAGAAACGATGGTTTCCTCCGTATATATTTCATGTCCATCTTGCCCTTTGGCAATGATAGCCGATGGTACAGTAAGTATGCGATTCTCACAAATAAGCCTCGCATTACAAAGCTGACTCCATTGTTTGATAAGGAAAAACAATAGAAAAGTGCTGACCACTCCCATTGTAATAACAGCCTCCAAAATGACTGAGATCGCAAACCACAACGTCAGCAGGGTGCCACCGACAAAAAGTACAGAAAAAATAACGAGTCTTTTTTGGATAGATTTCACCGTCGCCATCACTTCCTTTCACAATAAAAGATAGAGAAAAACGCTTCTGCTGTCATTACCCAAAAGGATTAATTTATGAAAAAAGCCTCTAATCCTTTCGGATTAGAGGCCGGTTAAACGCCGTGTTTCAGGGCTTTTCTCTATGCATCTGTCTGATTTTTAAGTAAGGTGCTGATAAGCTCCGCGCGTCCACCCACATCGTATTTTGCATAGATGCTGCGAGCATGTACCTTGACGGTGTTTTCGCTGATGAACAATGCTTCGGCAATTTCCTTGTTGGATTTGCCAGACAGAATAAGTTGGAGTACCTCGTTTTCTCTTTCTGTCAATGTGTCAAGCATCTTTGTGTGTTTGATGATGGCACTCTGCTGTTTCTCGCTCATACTGGAGTAGGCTGTTAAATAGGCATGGCTTTTCAGGAGCATGAGAAGCTGCCTGTTCAAAAGTGGAAGAATTACAAGGGTAACGCAAACTACAGATAGAGCAATCACAGCCACTTCCGCACTGGGCAATGCGATGGAGGTTACAGTTATACCCAGCACGTTGCCACACAGTACGCCGAACACATTAGCCGAAAGACCGATGCCGAATACCTTGACCGGGTTTTTTGCATAGTCCAGCATTTCACCGATGATGCTCCACCAAAACAAGTCAAAGATACCACAAGCTCCGAGCATCAGCGTATCTATTACAAAGTATTCCGCTGCGCCACGTCCCATCATCATAAAACAGATGAAAGCACCCATAATCATTGTCATTCCCACATAGAGCATGAGGGAACGCTTTGCTCTCATGGGAAGGTTCCGCATGATGGCAAGGGCGATAATGTAGGGTACAGCCCAATACCAGCTCACCAGTCCGGTCAGATGCTTAAAAGCGGGGTTGATGACTTGATACATTAATCCGGAGTTGACAGTGATAATTGCAACGAACAGGAACAGTATCGTCATCGGTTTTTTCGGATTACCGGGGAGCTTTTTTTCATTTTCGCTTTTCCAACTGATAGTTTCATCAGTAGGCATACACCACGTAAATACAGCTCCGATCACAAGACAGAGCATAGTTAGCACCAGCCCGATAAAATGTGAGGCGTTCATCGCCACTACATTGATGCCTATCATAATAATATTAGAGAGTATCAGCACATCGGCACATGGTTTAATCCTCTCGTTTTTTGGGGTAAAAGCTTTTAAGAAATAACCCCATGCAGCCACCGCGCAGCCTCCGGCATAGCCGGAAACAATTAATCCCGCTAACCAGAAAGCCGATGGAGTAAAGAAGAATGGCACAGTGGAAAGCAGGCAGACCGACATTCCACTTGCCATGGCGAGTTTTGCCATCCGCGGTGATTTTATGAAGCAGCCGCAGGAAAACAATCCGGCGAAATGTGCGATAATTGCGGAGAGTATGTATGTATGCGTCTGTGCGCCAAAGACGTCAATGATGCTGTAGAGAACCTGCCCCTCAAACACAAAGGAAAGCAAATAGGCAAAAAGGCAGGAAAATGCCATTATGGAAACTAACCTATAATCTTTAAAAAACATTTTCACTTTGTCACCTCCGATTCATCAAGATCGGAAGTCTTAAAACGCCATAGAAAGAAATCCATCTATTATTTGTTGTTTCTGACATAACGATACCTCGGTAAGTTCTTCAATTACTATTACAATGATTTGATACAAGGATATTGTGGCTTATTTTCTCCTTTTGCAAATAATCAGTTTTAGTAAAACGCTTATTTGCCATTCGCTGTAGTATTTCATCTTTCGGTATAGGACAATGGTATCACAAGGAATAGAAAAACTCAATCTTCCATTCATTGTGAAAGGGGAGGCGAAAATGAAAAAACAATATTGCGCATAGGGAGAAAAATGTGACGTTGTCGCATTTTTCCGCAAAGATGCATAAAAGCTGATATTTTGGAAATAATACCCTCCAAGACAATATGGAGGGTAAACTATGTTTGAGGATAAGAGTGTCAGACGCAAAAGAAGGTTGTTGATAGCTGCGGCTTTTTTGCTGTTGGCTTCTGTTGCATTTGGAGTCGGATATTTCTTTAATATATATACCCCTGATGATCCAGACTACTACAAAAAGCCCAAAACCTCCGTTTTGCAGATACCGGACAGCTTGATAAATCCAACAACCGATAAAAAACCTTATGAAGAGGTAAATGCAGACAGCAACTCCGATAAAGAAGAGGATGTTACTGAAAATAAGCTATCAACCCCAAATACCCAGTTGATTTTCAAAGCATACTATAATTTCTGCGGACATACTGCGGAAAAAGCCGTTCAAGCTGCAGGCGAAGAAGCAAACATGGATGAGCAGCAGCTTATGGCTAAATATTCCGGATGGGAAATTACCAGTTTTTCACCTCCGATAGTTGAGTTTAGCAGAAAAATTGATGCATATTGCCCCAAACACTTCATAATAGGAGTGGATGACGGATTTATTACCATATATGTATATAACGAGAACGGAAAGAAGGTTATGCAGGAAAAAACCGACATATCCGCTAAAACCCTTACTCCCGAAGATCAGCAAGCCCTTAGCAGGGGGATAGTGGTGGATACAGAGGAGCAAAAGGAGCAGACCTTGGAGGGATTCAGCAATTAGAATATACAGGGCGACCCGCATAAGGAAGTTTCTAAGCAGGAAACAAGCAATTAAGGTAGAAATGTTTCCTGCCAAGAAACTCCATGAACTTATGCTCCATCCCGTGGCTCCCGCCAAGGGACCCGCATAAGGAAGTTTCTAAGCAGGAAACAAGTCTTAAATACTGCTTTATTTTTTTGCCAGGAAGGGTTATATTATAATAGAGCGAATATATGTTTGGTGGTGCATTTCCTTTGCTTATATTAGGTATTGATCCGGGCATAGCCATACTGGGTTTTGGACTTGTAAGATACGAGGCAAATAAGTTTACAATTATTGATTACGGGGCAATTACCACAGATGCAGGCTTGCCGATGTCGGTAAGGCTTACCCATATATATGACGGGCTTATTGATATTATTGAAAAGTACAAGCCAGATGCCTTTGCGGTTGAGGAGCTGTTCTTCAACAAAAATATTAAAACAGCCCTGACGGTAGGACATGCAAGGGGAGTGGCGGTATTGGCCGGCTCAAAATGCGGAATGCAGGTATATGAGTATACCCCTCTTCAGGTCAAACAGGCGGTAGTAGGGTATGGGCGGGCTGAAAAAAGCCAGATTCAGCAAATGGTGAAGGTTCTGCTTAATCTTCCCGGGATACCGAAGCCTGATGATGTAGCAGATGCATTAGCTGTTGCTATTTGTCACGGTAATTCGTCCAAATTCTCGGAACAATTCAGGGTGTAGAGGTGAAGATATATGTATGAGTATTTAAGCGGAAGAGTTGAGTATATTGGGGAAAACTATGCCGTTGTAGACATTTCCGGTCTGGGCTACAGGGTGTTTACTTCACAGAATACAATAAAAGGCCTTAAGATTGGCGAGACTTCGAAGATTTTTACCCATTTGATTGTCAAGCAGGATGACATGGTTCTGTACGGATTTTCCACAAGGGATGAACTGGAAATGTTCAAGCTGCTCATATCGGTATCCGGGATAGGGCCAAAGGTTGGAGCTTCACTGCTGAATCAATGCAAAACATCCGAAATAGCGGCAGCTATTATAAGCAAGGATATAGGGGCCCTTACTAAAGCTCAGGGCATAGGGAAAAAGACGGCGGAGAGGATAATACTTGAACTTAAAGATAAGATAGATGCCAAAAATGCAATAGGCGTAACAGATACTTTCAGTGGCGGAGATGAGGCATCGCAGGTAATTGAAGCTTTGGTGTCATTGGGGTATAATTATTCTACAGCATCAATTGCTGTGATGAAGCTTCCGGATACCAAAAAACCTTTGGATGCCCTTATTAAGGATGCATTGAGGCAGGCAGCGGATAGATCATGATACAAAACTTGATATCAGCGAGGAATTAAAATGGAAGACAGATTGATAACACCAAAGATTATTGATGAAGATTTCGAGGTTGATACCAGCCTGAGGCCAAAAACCCTTGGGGAGTATATCGGACAGACCGGTGTCAAGGAGAAAATCAGCATTTTTATCCAAGCAGCAAACAAAAGAAATGAGACTCTGGACCATGTCCTGCTATACGGGCCTCCGGGACTGGGCAAGACAACTCTTGCAAACATCATTTCCAATGAACTGGGTGTAAGTATAAGGATAACCTCCGGACCGGCAATAGAGAAACCAGGGGATTTGGCGGCAATTCTTACGAATCTTAATAACAATGATGTTCTGTTTATTGATGAAATACACAGGCTTAACAGAAGCGTTGAAGAAATACTTTATCCTGCCATGGAGGATTACGCATTGGACATCATAATAGGCAAGGGACCCAGTGCCAGATCCATCAGGCTTGACCTGCCGAAGTTCACCATGATAGGTGCCACCACCAGGGCAGGCATGATCACTGCACCTTTAAGGGACAGATTTGGAGTAATATGCAGATTGGAATATTATACCGATGAAGAGCTTTTTGATATTATAATAAGGTCTGCACGAATACTTAAGATAGATACCGACGAGGCCGGAGCCTATGAGATAGCCAAAAGGTCCAGAGGAACCCCAAGGGTTGCAAACAGGCTATTAAGGAGGGTCAGGGATTATGCCCAGGTCAGGGCCTCCGGTATAATCGACAAGGAAACAGCGGATAAAGCATTGAAACTACTGGAAATAGATGAAATAGGGCTTGACAGTATTGATAAAAAAATGCTTTTTACAATAATAGATAAATTTGACGGCGGACCCGTAGGATTGGATACCCTTGCGGCATCCATAGGAGAAGACAGCGGTACTATCGAGGATGTTTATGAGCCGTACCTCCTTCAGATTGGATTTTTAAACAGGACACCGAGAGGCAGGACTGTCACAAATTCTGCATACAGACACCTAGGTATAGATAGAGATTAATTCAGGGGTGAGACAATTGAAATTGCTGCTGCATATGTGCTGCGGCCCATGTGCCGTATATCCGTATCAGCTTTTGAAAAATGACCATGACATAACAGGGCTGTTCTATAACCCCAATATACATCCTTTTACGGAAAATAAGAAAAGAATGGATACTGCCCGGGAGTTTGCCGATAAGTCAGGATTTAAGCTGATTGCAATAGATGAATACAATTTGGATGAGTTTTTGAGGAATGCAGCTTTCCGAGAGGTACAGCGGTGCATCATGTGTTATGCCGACCGCCTTTTTCGGGCTGCTTCTGTTGCAAAAAAAGGGAATTTTGATGCGTTTACTACGACTCTATTGGTAAGCCCTTTTCAAAAACATGATCTTATAAAGAAAATCGGGGAGGAAGCCGGAGAGGAATATGGAGTTCAGTTCCTATACCAGGATTTCCGCGGGGGCTTCAAAGAAGGCGTAGAAAAATCAAAGCAGCTGGGATTGTACAGACAGCAGTACTGCGGCTGCATATACAGTGAGAGGGACAGATATGCACCAAAGAGGAAGGAAGAAAGAAAATGAATATTGAATATATTGCCAAAACACTTATAGCCCTTGGAATAGGTGCGGTTGTCATAGGAGTATTGTTATATTTCGGGGGTAAGCTGGGGATAGGCAGGCTTCCAGGAGACATCTATATAAAGAAGGAAAATTTTACTTTTTATTTTCCGGTAGTGACAAGTATTTTAGCAAGTATCATTCTGACAATTATTCTTGCATTGTTCAGGAAGTAGTCTGCAATTATTGAAGGAGGTTATAGAGTGAAAGTAAAAAAAACCATACTGATTCATATAATAATTACTGCAATTGTTCTAATGTCTTTTCCTCTAGATGCCGTTACGGTTTATGCGGATATCACGGTTCCTGACACAATACGGATAGGCTTGAGTTTCGGACAAGCCCAGGCGAATTTATTCAATCTCGAAAGTGAAACAGGTATGAGTATATTTTCTTATGGGAACGGTACATACAAGGATTTATTGAAAATGAACGCCCCTTCAATTATAAAAATACGCAGGGACGAATATTACAACGTAGTAAACGGCAAAGAAAATGAGATAAACTATGTGAGAGCAGCAAGGTATGAGGGAGAAGTAATCGGACCATACCATATACAGATAGGTAATATATATGCTGATATAGAGGCGGCCAGAAAGGTTATGAATCGGGTTTCCTCTGTTGCTCCGTCGGTATTTTTGGCATATGAGGGAGGATGGAAAGTCTGGTCCCAGCTTTACCTGGATGAAAGCGAATGTCTTAAGCAAATCAAGGTTATGCAGAATGAAATAGGCGATGTAGGCTATTCGATAATATATCCCGATAAAAAAAGAATACAGGTTCTTGATGGTATCACCGGCCGGACGATACTATTGCTGAACAGCGAAGAAAAAATAAAAGTTATACCCGGAGAGGTACCGGGGAAGGTCAGTGCGCTGAAATATAAAGGGAAAAAGTACAGGGGAAGCATGATAATGCAGAGCCTTGCAGGAAGCAATGTTACTTTGATAAACGAACTTCCTCTTGAACAGTATTTGTACAGCGTTGTACCTTCTGAAATGCCCTCAGCCTGGCATCCGGAGGCATTGAAGGCCCAGGCTGTGGCCTCAAGGAATTACACCCTTGCGACAATCGGCAGGCATAGAGACCAAGGCTTTGACCTCTGCAGCACTGAGCACTGTCAGGCATATTGCGGCCTGGAGCAAGAAAAAGAAAGTTCTGCAGAAGCCGTAAATTCAACCAAAGGGAAAGTACTTATCTGCAATGGAAGTATTATATCTGCCTTTTACCATTCCAGCAGCGGAGGGCACACTGAAGACAGCGAGAATGTGTGGGGTACAATTATTGACTATATAAGGGGAGTCGAGGATAAATACAGCCTCGGAAGTCCCCACGATAACTGGACCCTTGAGCTGAGCAGAGCAGATATTAAAGAAAAGCTTAAACAGGCAAATATTGATTTGGGTGATATATTAGATATAAGAATTCTGGAAGTTAGTAACTATGGCAGAGTAACCAAGCTTGAGGTAAAAGGCACAAAAGAGGCCAAGGTGTTTGAAAGGGAAAAAATAAGAGGTATTTTGGGTAATGGTACATTGAAAAGCATATGGTACAATTTAAAAACAGATGCGGATGTCTTTGTCAGAGGGTCTATTTCAGGCAAATCCGATAAGGGAAGAACTTCAAATATGTATGTCGTTTCTGCTTCAGGAAAGGCAAAAGTGATTGGCTCCTCAGGCCGGGTAAGCATAAAGGGCATGAACAGCACAAAAGCATATAATTCGATTCCGCAATTATATACCTTTGACGGCAGGGGCTTCGGCCATGGTTTGGGGATGAGCCAGTACGGAGCAAAAGGAATGGCAGAGGCGGGTAATAACTATCAAAAAATATTGGAATATTATTATAAGGGTGCAATAGTACAGTAGAAAGAGGACATAGGATGGATCTTAAGGATTTTTACTTCGATTTGCCTGAGGAGCTTATAGCACAGGAACCAATTGGCTGCAGGGATATGTCAAGGTTATTAGTAATTGATAAAAAAAACGGGGAAATAAGACATCGGAGTTTTGGAGATATTTTGGAATACCTGAATAAAGAAGACTGCCTGGTGCTTAACGACACAAGGGTCATACCCGCAAGGCTTACAGGTGTAAAAAAGAATAGTCTTGGCAGCATTGAATTCTTGTTGTTGAACAGGAAAGAAATGGATATCTGGGAGGTTATGGTAAAACCCGGCAAAAAGGCAAAACCCGGGTCGGTATTTCTCTTTGGAAACGGGGAACTTGAAGGAGAGGTGCTGGAGATAATTGAAGGGGGTAACCGACTGGTAAGGTTCTATTACAATGGCATCTTCGAAGAGGTGCTGGATAGGCTGGGCAATATACCCCTGCCCCCATATATAAAAAAAGCTTTGGAAGATAAAGAACGATATCAGACGGTGTATTCTATGCATAAAGGTTCTGCTGCAGCGCCAACGGCAGGACTGCATTTTACAAGGGAGCTTCTACAGCAGATGGCAGCTGCCGGTATTAATATTGCATATTTAACGCTTCACATTGGCCTTGGCACTTTTCGGCCTGTGAAGGTAAATAACATTGAGGAGCACAAGATGCACCAGGAGTATTATGAATTGAGTGCCGAGAATGCCGGAATAATAAACGGCACCAGGGAAAGTGGCGGAAAAGTAATCTGTGTAGGCACAACCTCAACAAGGACATTGGAATCAATAATGCAGAAAAAAGGCAAGCTTCGGGAAGACAGCGGCTGGACCGATATTTTCATATACCCGGGTTATAAATTCATGATTACAGACGGGCTTATAACCAACTTCCACCTGCCGGAGTCCACACTGCTTATGCTGGTAAGTGCCCTGGCCAGCAGGGATATTATTATGAGAGCATATAAGGAGGCGATAGAAAGACGGTATAGGTTTTTCAGCTTTGGGGATGCGATGCTCATTATTTAATTATGCTATGGGGGTGTTATGGTGAGGATAGGTCGGATAAAGACTAAAATTATGAAGGCAACTTTATACCTAGAAATTGTGCTGGCAATTTTCATAACTGTCGGGATAATTATCGGAATGGTAGATCTTGTTAAGTATTTAGGCTTGATATATAGCACAAACCCGATTGATACTTATGAAGTATTTCAAAAATTCCTGGGGCATACACTTATGCTTGTTGTAGGGGTCGAATTAGTGGCAATGCTGATAATGCATACACCGGGAAGTGTGTTGGAGGTTTTGCTCTATGCAATCGCAAGGACAATGCTCATATACAGTAAAAGTACAACAGATTTCTTAATCGGTATTGCAGCAATAGCCGCGATTTTTGCAATCAGGAGATTCTTATTTGTATGCCGTATTTCAAAAAGTGAGGATATCAATATTTTCAGTGCAGATACTTCAGTTCATGAGATAAACAGGGCTGTAGGAGTGAATATACCTGAAAGCATTGGCAATACAATAGGCGGAGTGATATTTCACATCTCAAAAGAGGCCTGCAGGAGGGTCGAGGAAGGAGTATCGTTTCATGTAGCGGATGCTCGAATAAAGGTTGTCAAGGTTTTCGGCGATATCATAGAAAGGGTTGCTGTTGAGGAATTCAACGATGAGCAGTAAACAAACGCTTTTTTGCAAAATATCCCCTTGCTGAGTTAAAGCCTTGCTGCAATGATTGAACATTTTCAGGTATTTTATGGGAGCAGAACTGGGAGGTATTGCAATTGACAGTTAAATATGAGCTGATCAAAGAAGATAAAAAAACAGGAGCAAGACTCGGAAGGCTTCATACACCTCACGGGGTAATTGATACACCGGCATTCATGCCCGTGGGAACCCAGGCTTCCGTAAAAGCGATGACCCCGCATGAATTAATAGAAATAGGGGCACAGATAATATTAAGCAATACATATCATATGTATATAAGGCCCGGACATAAGCTGGTAGAGAAGGCAGGCGGGCTGCATGGGTTTATGAATTGGAACCGGCCTATCCTTACTGACAGCGGAGGCTTTCAGGTATTCAGCCTCAACGATTTGAGAAAAATTTCCGAAGAGGGGGTAGTGTTTAGATCTCACCTTGATGGCTCTAAACATCTTTTTACACCGGAATATGTTATGGAGATAGAAAACTCCCTTGGCGCGGATATCATTATGGCTTTTGACGAGTGCGCCCCTTATCCTTGCGAGTATGATTATGCAAAAGAATCAATGGAAAGAACCGCAAGATGGTTGAAAAGATGCAAGGAGGCACATGGCAATACGGTGAGGCAATCCCTTTTTGGTATTGTTCAGGGAAGTGTCTACAAGGATTTAAGGCTTGAAAGCGCAAAAAGGACTACGGAAGCTGATTTGCCGGGATATGCAATAGGAGGGTTGAGCGTTGGGGAGCCGAAGGAGTTAATGAATGAAGTTCTGGATTATACATTATCCGAGCTTCCGAAAGACAGGCCCAGATATCTTATGGGAGTAGGAAGCCCAGATTGTTTAATTGACGGTTCAATAAGAGGAATTGATATGTTCGATTGCGTGCTCCCTACAAGAATTGCAAGAAACGGCACAGTGATGACCTCAAAGGGGAAGCTTGTAGTCAGAAATGCCGAATACAGCGAAGATTTCAGCCCCTTGGATGAGGAGTGTGACTGCTATGCCTGCAGAAATTTTTCAAGGGCATATATAAGGCATCTTATCAAGGCAGGGGAGATATTGGGGGGAAGACTGACAACAATTCACAATCTGAGGTTTCTCCAGAACCTGATGTCAAAAATCAGAGAAGCCATAGAAACGGACAGTCTTACTGAGTACAGGAACAGTTTCTTCGAAAAATATTATCATTATTAAACATATAATAGAGGATTTTTGACTTGCTTATTGAATACTAGTATAAATGGATATTTTTATCGAGTTTTATACATTAAAAGAAAAGAAAGGAGAGTTTGCTGCGTGAATCAATTAGGTTCTTTGGGATGGATTTTACCGTATTTAGTTGTTATCGTAGCTTTTTACTTTTTTCTCATAAGACCTCAGCAGAAGAAAGAAAAAGCAACTCAGGAAATGAGAAAGAGTGTTCAGGAAGGAATGGAAATTGTTACAATAGGTGGATTATACGGAAAGGTTGTAAATGCCAAGGAAGATATACTTACCATAGAGATTGGAGCTGACAAGGTAAGACTTAAAATTGCAAGATGGGCAGTAGGCAAAGTAATAGAAACCAGCGAAGAAAAGTAACTTGAATTCAAGTTACTTTTCTTTATTACTGCTCGATTTCAAATTTTTATCATATAAGAATAAAAGCCTTCTATAGCGAATAGATTTATAGAGAACAACTTTATATTCTTGTTTATTTGGTTTATTTCGCAGAAATCCAAATAATAAGTTGAATCTTATCTGCGATTAAATAAATACTATAGGGGGTTATTTTATATGAGGAAGTTGAAAAATTACATTAATAAACCACCTGCAGAAGAAAAAGAAATCAGCATATATGGGATTTTCCTGAAATCCCTTGGATTATGTTTAGTCTTTTCATTTATTCTGATAATGCTATATGCTTTGATACTGTCATTCACAAGTATGAGCGACTCATCAATGAAAACAATTATTCAGGTAATTATGATTGCCAGTATAACAGTTTCAAGTATTTACGGAGGTAAGAAGTTAAGCAGAAAGGGCTGGCTCTTTGGGGCAGCGCTTGGATTGGTTTTTACACTTCTGCTGGTGCCACTGGGTATAGGCTTTGGGCAGAGTTTCAGCCTCGACAAGTATTTTGCGGCAAAAATTCTTATGGGCAGCACTGTGGGTTTGGTAGGAGGTATAATTGGGGTAAATCTCAACTGAATTATTAAATTGTAAATTTTACTTTAACGAAAAACACTGATATGTTATAATTTGAGAGTGACAAACATTGAGGAGGAAAAAAATGAAACATATTAGAACAATAAACAAGAAATCTTTATGCTTGAGCTTAGAAAAAGGCGGCTGCGGAGAATGCCAGAACTCATGTCAATCTGCTTGCAAGACTTCCTGCACAGTAGCGAATCAGAAATGCGAAAACGTTGAGAACGGCAGGTTAAAGCCAGAAATTTCGCATAAAAACATATATTAATGGCAACATTAATACTATATTGATACATTGGCAGTAATATGCGGGGATGCCTCCGGGCAAGCCGGAATATTACTGCTAAAATAATTATTTGGGAGAATAACATGATAATATCGTACAAGCATTACAAGCCGGATATAGGAAGAAATGTATTTATGGCGGAAAACAGCACCATAATAGGAAGATGCTTTATTGCTGATAATTGCGGCATCTGGTATAACACAGTACTACGGGCTGATGTCAACGAAATCAGAATAGGAAAAGGAACCAATATTCAAGATGGCTGCATTGTACATTGTGACCATGATTATAGGACATGCATAGGAGAAAATGTCACGGTAGGGCATAATGCAATTATACATGGATGCACAATAGGCAGCAACTGTCTGATAGGAATGGGAGCTATAATTATTGACGGTGCAGTTATTGGGGATAATGTAATTGTGGGAGCCAACTCATTGATCACTTCAGGCAAAACTATTCCCTCAGGTGTATTGGTATTGGGGAGCCCTGCAAGGATTGTGAGAGAGCTGACCCCTGAGGAAATAGAAGGAATTCGGCAATCTGCGGAAGGTTATATTAAGCTTTCGGAAGAATATCCAGGAGAATAAAACAAGTAAAGAAGACGATAATAGAAGTAGGGTAAACAGCACCTCAGTGAGTTTGACTAAAAATATTAAAAGATCTATAATAAGCATTGTGAAATTAGATAAGGGGGATAAACGAATGAAATCAAAAAGCCTGATAATTTTTACTGCAATATTGTTGTTAATTTCATTTTTAGCGTATGTTGCAGTCTATGGGCTTAATGTTGGGAAATACGAAGTCTTACCTGTCAAGAATTTGATAAGATTAGGCCTTGATTTAAGGGGTGGAGCGACAGTCCTGCTCCAGGCAAAGGACAATCCCAACGATCCGATAAATGATGAGAAGATATCAAGAGCTATTGCTACAATAAGAGAGCGAATAGATGCCCTGGGAGTGACAGAGCCTATTATCGCAAAAGTGGGCAAGGACAGAATAGAAGTTCAACTTCCGGAAATACAGGATCCGCAAAGAGCCTTGGAACTGATTGGACAGACTGCACAGCTGGAATTTATTGAAGAAGAGACGCAACAAGTAATATTGACCGGCAATGACATTAAGAAGGCTCAGGCAGAATATGCACCCAGCAGCGATGGATTGGGGCAGGCACCGGTAGTAGCCTTCGAACTGTCGCCTGAAGGCGCGAAGAAATTTGCCGAGGCTACCGAAAGAAACCTTAATAAAATAATAGGTATTTACCTTGATAAGAAGCCTATATCTCTTCCAAAGGTACAAAGCGTTATACCGAATGGGAAGGGCGTCATAACAGGTTCTGCTACTATGGAAGAAGCAGGAGACCTTGCAACATTGATAAGAGCAGGTGCGCTTCCGGTAGAAATGGAAACCCTTTCGGTTACTGCTGTCGGACCGCAGCTTGGGGCGAATTCCTTTGAGAGAAGTATTGCAGCCGGCCAGATTGGAGTTTTGCTTGTATTGCTGTTCATGTTGTTTTATTACAGGCTGCCCGGTTTGGTTTCCGACATTGCCTTGTTGCTTTATATAATAATAGTGCTTACAGTGCTTGCATTGTTAAAAGCCACACTTACACTGCCGGGTATTGCAGGTATTATACTTTCAATAGGCATGGCAGTTGATGCAAACGTCATTATTTTTGAGAGAATAAGAGAAGAACTGCGCCTGGGGAAGACTTTGAGGGCTTCTGTTGATTCAGGCTTCAGAAGGGCATTCCTTACAATATTTGACTCTAACATAACCACTCTTATAGCGGCAGTAGTGCTGTTCTACTTCGGAACAGGCCCGATAAAGGGCTTTGCCATTACACTGTCCGTAGGCATACTTTCAAGTATGTTTACTGCAATAGTGGTTACTAAATACCTGCTCAGACTCTTGATTGAGGGTACCCGCATGAAGAGCCTGAAGCTATTCGGCCTATAGGAGGGGTGCTTGATGAAAGTATTTGATTTTATGAAACGCAGGAACCTATGGTTTGGTATTTCCATTTCTTTTATCTTAATTGGACTGTTATTTATAGTAATAAAAGGTGTAAACCTTGGAATTGACTTTACGGGAGGAACAACCATACAGGCAAATATTGGCAAAGCCTTTGAGATATCCGAGGTTAGAGGTATTACCGATAAATTTGACAAGGAAGCAATTGTTACCTATGCAGGGCAGAACAGAGACATAGCTTTAGTAAAGACAAAAATCGCTTTGAATGTTAATCAGCAGACAGAGGTAATTAATGAGTTCCGGGATAAGTTTGCTATACAGCAGACCAATATACAGTTTGAAACAATCGGACCTACAATAGGCAGCGAACTTACGAGACAAGCGCTGCTTGCACTGCTTTTGGCAAACGTCGGAATACTAGTTTATGTATCCTTCAGATTTGAGTGGAGATTTGGAGTTGCAGCCATTATTGCTCTGATTCATGATGTTCTGATTATGCTGGCAGTTTATTCGGTTGCACAGATTGCTATAAATGCAAGCTTTATTGCTGCTATACTGACAATAGTAGGCTATTCGATAAACGATACTATAGTAATATTTGACAGGATCAGAGAGAATAGAAGACGTGTAAAGAAGGTAGATCATACTGCATTAGTAAATCAAAGTGTATCGGAGACTTTGTCAAGGTCAATTAATACCGCCCTGACTACATTGCTTACGATATTAGCTCTCTATATTTTAGGAGTACCTGCTATAAAAGATTTTGCGCTGCCCCTTATTGTAGGCATAGTGGCAGGGACATATTCTTCTATATTTGTAGCAAGCCCCCTTTGGGCGATTTTGGATCAAAAACTTAAGAGAGCACATTAGTTGAAAGATAATATAAGGCAACAGTTCGTACTGTTGCCTTATATCTTTTTTTCACATAAAACAGTTGAAGTATTAACTAAAAAGCCTTATATTATTATCAGGAATCTTTGTCAAATTTAAGTATTGGGGGAATTTCCAATGCAGATTATTATAGTAGTGTCGTTGGTTTTTGCAGTTTTTATTGCATTTTTTGCAGTACAAAACGCAGGGGTAGTAATAATAAATTTTCTCTGGTATAAGCTGAGTATGTCTCAAGCGGTGGTAATTCTTTGCTCCGCATTAATAGGGGTATTGATTATGCTGCCTTTTGACGCTGTAAGAACAATAAAGTACAAACTCAAACTCAAAGAGCTATCGGTCGAAAATAAAAGACTTAAGGAAGAGTTGAAGAAGGCCGAATCTAAAAAAGAACAGGCGGTAAATGAGATACCACAGATTGTTGAAGAGATAAGCGACATTGAGAAATTGTAATATGGATAGGCATGTGATGCAGTATTGAACAAAAAATGGACAACTTACAATAAAAGCATGGAGAACCTTGGGGCAATAGCAAATGAATTTCAATTATCTGATATAGTAGCCAGGGCTATGATTAACAGGGGCGTGGATACTGTCCCAAAGGTAAGGGCCTTCCTTAACAATGATTTGAGCCTTCTCAATGCTCCATACCTCTTAAAAGGGATGGAGACTGCTGTGGATAAGATATTTGAAGCAATAGGACGCAAAAACAAAATATGTGTTTATGGTGATTATGATGTAGACGGGATAACTTCTACTGCAGTAATGATTAGAACACTTAGAAAGCTCGGTGCCGATGCCGTTTATTATATTCCAAACAGGATAGAAGAAGGTTACGGGCTTAATGCCGTTTCAATGGATAGAATTAAGGAGCTTGGTGTAAACCTGATAATTACAGTGGACTGCGGAATAAGATCCAATGATGCAGTTGATTATGCCCGAAGCTTAGGGATGGAAGTAGTTATTACCGATCATCATGAATGTGAGGGCGAGTTGCCAAAAGCACACAGTATATTGAATCCCCATCAGCCCGATTGCGGTTATCCATTTAAGGATCTGGCGGGGGTAGGAGTGGCATTTAAACTATCAAGCGCACTATTATCAAAAGCAGATAACGCTTCTTGTGCCGAAGAGCTTTTGGATATTGTTTCACTCGGTACAATTGCGGATATAGTGCCCTTATTGGGTGAAAACCGCATAATAGTGAAACATGGGCTTAATAGGATGGGAAATACCGATAA
Source organism: Bacillota bacterium (assembly GCA_029553855.1). Taxonomy (GTDB): domain Bacteria; phylum Bacillota; class Clostridia; order Lutisporales; family Lutisporaceae; genus BRH-c25. The sequence goes on from JAKPKE010000224.1 coordinate 20,878, forward strand.
CAAAGGCATAAAAGCATTGCTTAGAGTATGCGGATTATATAGAAGAGAGTTGACCACATATAATGTGGCATTTATGCTTGCTCCAAGGATAAATGCGGCAGGGCGCATAGCAAATGCAACAGAATGTGTTGAGCTGCTATTGACCGATAATGAGGACAGGGCTATGGAAATAGCAGCGAAGCTGAATTCGGACAACCTGGAGCGTCAGGCAATAGAAAACAGAATACTTAATGATGCGATTGCAATAATCGAAGGAACATCAGATCTTGATAAAGATAAAGTATTGGTGCTGTGTGACAAGGATTGGCACATAGGTGTCATCGGGATTGTAGCGTCACGGCTTGCAGAAAGATTCTATCTGCCCACCTTCATTATGTCCCGGGAAGGGGAGCTTTGCAAGGGATCTGCAAGGAGCATTCCAGGCTTCAATATCTTTGAAGCCATGTCCAAATACGATTTTCTTTTTGAAAGGTATGGAGGACATGAGATGGCTGCAGGCTTTACTATACATGCTGACAGAGTAGGGGAGCTGCGTGAATGCATGAACAGAGAGACTGAAAGGGTTTTCGGCATTGATAAGCTCATTCCCGAAATTCTAGTAGATTATCGGCTTGAGCCCGGGGACATTACTCTTGAAACTGTAAGACAACTCAGGCTTATGGAGCCCTTTGGCACGGGAAATCCAAGTCCTGTATTTGTGTACAGAGGACTTTCGGTCAGGTCTTTCAGAGCTGTTGGGAATGGAGAAAAGCACCTTTCCTTAATAGTTAATGACGGTATAAATAATGTCAAGTGTATTGCCTATAACCTGGGCAAATTGCAAAATATATTATCAATTGGCAGAAAAATTGATATAATATGTAGTGTTGAGAATAATATATGGAATGGTATTGAAAGTGTGCAGTTGAATATAAGGGATATAAGGTTAACAGAATAATACGAGGGGGCAGTATTGATGGATTTAAAAGAATATATAAGAGTTATTGAAGATTTTCCAAAGGAAGGCATAAGCTTCAAAGATATAACGCCGCTGTTGAAAGATAGGGATGCTTTCCGGTATGCCGTAAAATCTATATCAGATAATCTGAGGGATTTGAACGTTGATGTGATAGTAGGACCGGAGGCCAGGGGATTCATATTCGGAGCACCTGTGGCATATGAGCTTGGAGTTGGGTTTGTTCCTGTAAGAAAGCCGGGGAAGCTTCCTGCAGAGAAAGTCAGTTATGAGTATAAGCTTGAGTATGGAAAGGATTCTCTGGAGATCCATAAGGATGCAATAAAGAAAGGGGCAAGAGCAGCCGTTATAGATGATCTGCTTGCAACCGGAGGTACTATTCTTTCAACGGCGAAATTGGTGGAAAAGATTGGGGGAGAAGTAGTTCATATAGGTTTTCTTATAGAACTTGCTTCCTTGAAAGGAAGGGAAAACCTGAAAGGGTATGATGTAAGCACAATAATCAAATATGAATAACAAATATAATTTCTTAATTGATAATTGAAGGAAAATGCTCTAAAATAGATATTAATATACTGAAGCTGGCGCAACCAGCTTTTTTGGTAACTTTCGCATTTGCAGACTTATTAACATTCTAAAAGATGGTGTTGCTTATGTTGCAGGAGCTAATGAATATAATTAAGAAATATAATCCTTCCGATGATATGGATATTGTTGAAAGGGCTTATAATTATGCATTTAAAGCCCATTATGGACAAAAAAGGGTATCCGGAGAAGATTATATTGTTCATCCTTTGGAAGTGGCGAAAATTTTGGCTGAGCTGAATATGGACAACATTACAATAGCCGCAGGTATACTTCACGATGTTATTGAGGACACAAAATGCACCTATGAAGATTGCAAGGGTCTTTTCGGTGAAGAAATAGCGATGCTTGTTGACGGGGTTACCAAGTTGGGAAGGCTTGAGTACAAGACAAAAGAGGAGCAACAGGCGGAAAGCCTCAGGAAGATGTTCATAGCCATGGCGAAGGATATCAGGGTGGTGTTGATAAAGCTTGCGGATAGGCTGCACAATATGCGTACTCTCAGATATATGCCTACCGAAAAACAAAAGGATAAAGCAAGGGAAACAATGGAAATATATGCCCCGATTGCCCACAGGCTTGGGATATCAAAGGTGAAATGGGAGATGGAGGACCTGGCGTTAAGATACCTTGAACCAAAGGGATACTACGAATTGGTTGAAAAGGTTGCAAAAAAGAGAAAGGAACGCGAGGACGAAATCAATCATGTTATGGAGATATTAAAGGAAAAGCTCAAAGAGGTAGGAATAGATGCCCATATCGAGGGACGTCCAAAGAGTTTTTATAGCATATACAGGAAAATGTACTATCAGAATAAGAGTTTTGAGCAGATATTTGACCTTACTGCGGTAAGAATAATTGTAGATACTGTCAAGGATTGCTATGGAGTACTGGGCATAGTTCATACTTTATGGAAGCCTATACCGGGAAGATTCAAGGATTATGTGGCAATGCCCAAACCAAACATGTATCAGTCTTTGCATACTACCCTTCTTGGCTCGGGAGGACAGCCATTTGAGGTACAGATAAGGACATGGGAGATGCACAGAACCTCCGAAATAGGTATAGCAGCACACTGGAAGTACAAGGAGGGTAAAACCTCTCAAACCGAGTTTGATGAGAAGCTGAAGTGGCTGAGGCAGATGCTTGAATGGCAGAATGAGATCAAAGATACCAGGGAATTTATGGAAACCTTGAAGATAGATCTGTTTACAGATGAGGTATATGTATTTACGCCAAAGGGTGATGTTGTAGATTTGCCGGTGGAGTCTACCCCTATTGATTTTGCTTATAAGATACACAGTCAAATAGGCAACAGGTGCATAGGAGCCAAAATAAACGGAAGAATAGTACCCTTGGATTATAAGCTTCAAAATGGAGATATTGTTGAAATTATTACTTCTGCTGTTGCCAATGGACCCAGCAGAGACTGGCTGAAAATTGTAAAGAGCTCCCAGGCAAAAAACAAGATAAGACAATGGTTCAAGAAAGAAAGAAGAGAAGAAAATATTCAAAAGGGTAAAGAACTGCTGGAAAAGGAAGTGCGCAGACACGGGTATGCATCTGCTCAGTTATTAAGATCGGAATGGATGGAGGCAATTTATAAAAAGTTCAGCCTTCACAGTGTGGATGATGTATATTCTTCTTTAGGATATGGCGGCCTTACCCCCAATCAGGTAATAACCAAGCTCAAGGAAGAATTCAGAAAAACCCAGAAGCTTGAGGAACGGGAAGACGAAAGCATTGAGCATCAGATTGACAAGGCTCAGGAAAAAAGAAAAAGGTATAGCACTACCGGGGTTAAGGTTAAAGGGGTGGAGAATATTTTGATAAGGTTCTCCAAATGCTGCAATCCTGTGCCCGGGGATGAGATAGTAGGATATATTACCAAAGGCAGAGGGGTATCGGTTCATCAAAAGGACTGCCCGAATGTAGCAGATCTAATGAATGAAGAAGAACGATTTGTTGTGGTAGAATGGAATAGTCAGACAAAGGAGTCCTATAATGCTGATGTGGAAATAAGGGCAACCGACAGGAAGGGATTACTTGCAGAAATAACGGCTATCATTGATGAAAGCAAGATAAATATTACTTCTTTTCATTCAAGAACAACTAAGGACAAAATGGCAGTTATAAATTTTATATTGGAAATTCATGATGTTGAACAGCTTAATAAACTGATAAGGAAGTTTAGGAAAATAGATGGCGTGATGGATGTATTCAGGGCGAAACAATAGCCCGATTATACAGGAGGATTATAATGCGTGCAGTTATACAAAGGGTGAAAAGCGGAAGCGTTACTGTTGATGATAAGATTGTCGGGAGAATAGCGGCAGGATTTGTAGTTTTGCTTGGTGTAAGCGGGAAGGATACGACAGAGGACGTTTCTTATATGGCTGATAAAATATTGAACTTGAGGATATTCGAAGACGAGAATGGAAAGATGAACCTGTCTTTATTGGATATAAACGGTGAACTGTTGATAGTCTCACAATTTACACTGTATGGGGACTGCAGGAAAGGAAGAAGACCAAATTTCATGAGTGCTGCAGGTCCCGAAAAGGCGGAGGAACTATATAATGAACTAGTAGAAAAGTGCAGGGAGATAGGAATTAAGACAGAAACAGGCACCTTCCAGGCATATATGAATGTTAATATTGAGAATGACGGGCCTGTGACGGTGATTTTGGACAGTGAAAAACTGATCTAAGGAGAGAGATGATATGGAGTTTAAAAGATTTCCCTTAGGGATATATCAGGCAAATTGCTATATACTTTATGATAAGAATACGAAGGAGGCTGCTGTAATTGATCCCGGCGGGGACTTCGAGGTGATAAAAAGCTTTGTTGAAGACAGCGGCTTAAAAGTTAAATATATTATATTGACCCACGGACACGGGGATCATATCGGCGCCCTTATGGAGTTAAAAGAATACACGGGTGCGGAGGTATGCATACATGGGGAAGACAACCCGATGCTAAGAAGCAGCAGAATGAATTTAACAGCATTGATGGGTTATAACCCGGTGGAGATGTCTGCGGACAGGCTTCTTGAGGATGGCGAAATTCTAAGGCTTGAGGGCATGGAATTAGAAATAATACATACACCGGGACACTCCCGGGGAGGCATATGCATATACTGTGACGGCAGTCTGTTTTCTGGAGATACCTTGTTTGCATGTTCCATTGGACGGACAGACTTGCCCGGAGGATCTAACGACGAGCTTATCGAGTCAATCAAAAACAAACTTTTAGTACTGCCCGATGATACTGCAGTGTATCCGGGGCATGGACCTTCATCCACAATATCAATTGAAAAGAAAAGAAATCCTTTTCTAAGATAAAGCCGGAGGATTTGTCACTTGCACCTATTCAATGAATATGCCTAAGGTAAAAGGAGAGACTAATATAATAATACCTACATACATAGGAGGGTTTTTATGAATAAGTCTTCTAAGAGAATAATGGCTGAAAAACATAAGAATAGGATGCACCAGGAATACGCCGAGCTTATTGACATGATAGAATCGGACATGGAAGATTACGAGATAGCTGAGGAAATAGGAATATCAACGAACCATGTTTCTAATATAAAAAATCAAATATTTAATGATTTATATATGTCGTGAAAAATATTATATAGGGGTAAATATGATTAGGATCAGATTGGAGAACCACGAATATTTCAATGAAGTATCAGATATCGTAAGAATGTATTTTGGAAAGTGCAAAATAGAAAGAATAGAGAAAGCTTTGGAAGATAACCAAAGCTTTTTTCGGGACAATTCTGTACTTATCATAAGTCGATTAAATTTTGACGGAGAAAGCTGCATATGTACTACTACATACCGGGAGGTTCAAAGACAAGAGGAAGTTGCAGTCAAAAGCAATATAAGGCCTTACGATATCAAGGCTTTAAAGAGTTTGGTGAAAAAGTCAATGTACAAGCTTTTGTCATTAGTATTTGACAGGGAATTTCCCTGGGGAATACTTACCGGAATAAGGCCTGTGAAAATAGTCCATGAGATGATGAGCAAAGGGCTGCCTGAGGAAGATATTCCTGACAAGCTGATTAAGGAATATTATATGAGCGAGGATAGGGCGCGTCTGCTAATTGAAATAGCCGGCATTGAAAGGCCATTTATTTACCCCTATAATAGTGAAACAGTAAGCATATACATAGGAATACCCTTCTGCCCCAGCCGCTGCCATTATTGTTCCTTTACCTCCAATTCAATTGCCGCATATAATGATTATGTTGAACCTTATCTGGAGAGCCTTACGAAGGAGCTAAGAAGGGTCTCGGAGTATCTGAACAGTGAGGGCTATAGGGCGCAAACCATATATATTGGAGGGGGAACACCTACCTCCTTAAATGTAAACCAGCTTGAAAGGCTTATGATGTGCATAAAAAGTTGTTTCGGACAACAGACTATTGAATTTACTTGCGAAGCCGGGAGACCGGATTCAATTACTCAGGAAAAGCTGAAAGCTTTATTAAAAAACGGTGTCGGCAGAATCAGTATAAATCCCCAAACCATGAACGACGATACCCTGAAGCGCATAGGAAGGGCGCATAATGCCGTTCAGATAGTAGAATGCTTCAACCTTGCGAGGAATTTAGGGTTTAACAATATTAATATGGATCTGATATTGGGACTCCCCGGAGAAACTATGGAGCATCTTGCCCATACCCTTAGGGAGATTAAGAAGCTTGATCCTGAAAGTGTTACAGTACATACAATGGCAATAAAGAGAGCCTCATTGTTCAACGAGGGCTTTATGGACAAGTCCATACCGGAGGATGAGATTGTATTGCGGATGATGGATTATACAAAGGATTTCCTTAAGGGTTTGGGTATGCACCCTTATTATTTATATAGACAGAAGCATATGCTGCAAAACCTTGAGAATATCGGTTTTTCCAAAAAAGGCTTTGAATGCTTATATAATATGCAAATAATGGAGGAGAAGCAGACTAATGTTGCTTTTGGCGCCGATGCCGTAACCAAAATTGTATTAAATAGCGAAAACAGGATAGAAAGACAGCACAATATAAAGGATGTTAAGCTTTATATTGAAAATATTGATGCGATGATAAGTAAAAAGTTAGATATTTTGGAGCAAATAAGGAAAGTATATTGACATGAGAGTAACCCATATTATAGTATTACATTAGTATACAATGATTGACTTTGAACGGGAAAGTAAGCATTTGACACTTTTCAGAGAGAGGATATCGGGCGTGCAGACGCTTTGACTGGAAGTATCCTTATAGTATATACTGCTGAAGGACACCCGGGAGTTCGGCCGCTGAGGCATATGCATTAGGCTGCCGCGTGCATTCTGCGTTAAAGAAAAAAGATGGATTATAAAACAGGGTGGCACCACGGGAAATAATTCTCGTCCCTGACAGCAGGTCAGGTACGGGAGTTTTTGTTTTTAAACATCATCAGTGGAGATGACCCCTGCTGTCAATCCCCCACTGATGATATAGCCTCCGGCGGGTGCACACGATTTCGTAAGGAAATTTATCTCACTATGTGAGATACGAAATCGGCGCATAAGTACGCTGGAGGCGCACTTGAATTAAAATAAAGAGGAGGTACTTTTATGTTAACACAAGCACCGAAGGGAACAAAAGATATATTGCCTTCAGAGGTTTATAAATGGCATTATGTAGAAAATATTATCAGGGAAATATGTGCTTTGCATGGGTACCGGGAGATAAGAACACCCATTTTTGAGCATACTGAACTTTTTGAAAGAGGTGTCGGTGAAACTACCGACGTTGTCCAGAAGGAAATGTACACCTTTATGGACAAGGGGGAAAGGAGCATCACACTTAAGCCTGAAGGTACATCGCCAACGGTAAGGGCATTTGTGGAGCACAGTATTTTTAATGAACCGCAGCCCACCAAGGCCTATTATTTAATCCCATGCTTCCGTTATGAAAAGCCGCAGTCGGGAAGACTAAGGGAACACCACCAGTTCGGAGTTGAGGCCCTTGGAACCTCAGATCCGTCGGTTGACGCTGAAATAATAAACATTGCAATGATGCTATACGGCAGGCTCGGGGTTGAAGACCTGGAAATAAGGATAAATAGCGTAGGATGCCCCAAATGCAGGGCGGAGTATAATAAAAAGCTTAAGGAATATCTTTCAAAAAGACTTGATAATCTGTGCGAGACTTGCAGGGAAAGATATGAAAAGAATCCTATGAGGATAATTGACTGCAAGGAGGAAAAATGCAAGCAGCAGCTCTCTGATATACCTTACATGCTTGATAATACTTGTAACGAGTGCAGGGAACATTTTGAAGGACTCAAAAACTCTTTGGAAGCTTTGGGACTGGCATATGTTGTAGATCCTAGAATAGTAAGAGGACTTGATTACTATACCAAAACCGCTTTTGAAATAGTATCCAACGATATAGGAGCCCAGGGAACCGTGTGCGGAGGCGGCAGATATGACGGTCTTGTCAAGGAATGCGGCGGCCCTGATACGCCTGGAATAGGTTTTGGCCTTGGCCTGGAAAGGCTTCTTCTGGTTGTTGGGAACCGGGGAATCGATATTCCGGTTCCGGTTTATATGGATGTTTATATAGCCAACATAGGAGATAAAGGATCAAAAGAAGCACTAAGACAAATAAACAAGTTAAGGAAAGAAGGAATCAAGGCAGAAAAGGACTATATGGGAAGAAGCTTACGATCCCAAATGAAATATGCAAACAAAATAAATGCCGGTTATGTGGTTGTATTAGGCGATGAAGAGATAAAAAGCGGCAGGATAAAAGTTAAAGATATGGGCACCGGAAATGAAGAGGAGATAAACCTTGAGGATCTGGCGGATTACATAAAAGGAAGGATGAAGGACAAAAATACGGAGGGCGATAAGTATGGCAGGAATAAATAGAACACATATGTGCGGTGAGCTGAGCCAAAACAACCTGGGTGAAAAGGTGACATTAACAGGGTGGGTTCAGAGGAGGAGAGATCTGGGAGGTCTTATTTTCATACAGCTCAGGGATAGAAGCGGCATAATACAGTGCACAGTCAATAAGGATATGACTCCTGATGTTTTTTCGGAGGCCTTTAAGGTCAGAAGTGAATATGTGCTGGCAGTAAAAGGGGAAGTTATAAAAAGGGATGATAGTGCAATAAACGAAAAGATGCCTACCGGATATATAGAAATTGCGGTCGGCAGTCTTGAAATACTAAGCAGAGCTGAAACAACACCTATGTACATTGAAGACGATTTGAACGTATCTGAGCAGCTGAGACTGAAATACAGATATCTGGACCTGCGCAGGCCTTCAATGCAGAAATTTCTATTTACAAGGCACAAGATTGCAAAAGTGACCAGAGACTATATGGATGAAAAAGGATTTGTGGAGATTGAAACACCGGCACTTATTAAGACATCACCGGAAGGAGCAAGGGATTACCTTGTACCGAGTAGGGTGCAGCCCGGCACTTTCTTTGCACTGCCACAATCCCCGCAGCTTTTTAAACAGCTGCTTATGGTAGCCGGCTTTGACCGTTACTTCCAGATAGTGAAATGCTTCAGGGATGAAGACCTTAGGGCTGACAGGCAGCCTGAGTTTACTCAGATTGATATGGAGCTTTCTTTCGTGGGACAGGAAGAAGTAATGGAGGTTAATGAAGGGCTTCTGAAAAGACTTTTCAAGGAGGTACTGGATGTGGAAATCCAGAAACCCTTCAAGAGGTTCACATATAAGGAAGCAATGGAACGCTATGGTTCCGATAAGCCGGATACAAGATTCGGCTTGGAGCTTAAAGATATCGGAGATGAAGTTGCAAACTCCGAATTCAAGGTGTTTACAGATGTTTTGGCAAATGGCGGAGTTGTGAAAGCCATTAATGGCGAAGGACTTGGAGAAAAGCTCAGCCGCAAGGAAATCGACAGCCTCGGGGAGTTTGTAAAAACATATAGAGCTAAGGGACTGGCATGGATAAACATAACCTCTGAAGGTATAAAATCTCCTATAGCCAAGTTCCTGAAGGAAGAAGAATTGAATGGTATAATTGAAAGAGTCGCCGGTAAACCAGGAGATATAGTATTCATTCTTTCAGATAAAGAAAAAGTTGTATATGATTCTTTGGGACAGTTGAGGCTTGAACTGGCAAAACGTTTTGGATTAATAGACAACAACAAATTTGATATCTTATGGGTAACAGAATTCCCGCTTTTGGACTATGATGAAGAAGAAAACAGATATGTGGCAATGCATCACCCATTTACAAGTCCAATGGATGAAGATCTGGAGCTTTTGGATATTGACCCATTAAAGGCAAGAGCAAAAGCATATGATGTGGTATTGAACGGATATGAGCTTGGCGGAGGAAGCATCAGGATACATAGGCAGGAACTTCAGGAGAAGATATTCAAGCTGCTGGGCTTCACTCAGGAGCAGGCATGGAGCAAGTTCGGATTTTTACTGGAAGCCTTCAAGTATGGCACACCCCCTCACGGCGGGCTGGCCTTTGGACTTGACAGAATAGTAATGCTTTTTACAGGTACAGAAAATATAAGAGACGTAATTGCATTTCCCAAGACTCAAAATGCAAGCTGTCTTATGACAAATGCTCCCTCACCTGCGGACGCAAGGCAGTTGGAGGAGCTTCATATAGAAATTAAAGAATAACAAAAGTCCCTGCTCTCTATTGATAGTTTTGTATCATAACGCAGCGGGAATTTTGGAGGCATCATACAATGAATCAATTTTCCAGAACTGAGCTATTAATAGGCAAAGAAGGTATAGAGAGACTGAAAAAAAGTACTGTGGCAATATTTGGTATCGGAGGAGTAGGTTCTTTTGCTGCAGAAGCGCTTTGCAGGTGCGGCACAGGCAGACTTGTGCTTGTTGATTATGATGATGTTTGCATTACCAATATAAACAGGCAGATCCATGCTACAATGAAAACTGTAGGGAAACCGAAGGTGGAAGCAATGGGTGAGAGACTGCTGACTATAAACCCTGATGCCGATATTATATTACATAAGGATTTGTATAACGAGGAAACTTCATTATTTCTGCTGCAGCAGGAGTATGACTATGTAGTAGATGCTATTGACATGGTAAGCTCAAAAATAAATCTTATACTGAAATGCAGCGAGATGAACATCCCGATAATCAGCTGCATGGGGGCAGGCAATAAGCTAGACCCGACAAAGCTTATGGTTGCAGATATTTATAAAACCTCTGTCTGTCCTCTCGCCAAGGTAATGAGGCATGAATTGCGAAAAAAAGGGATTGAAAAGCTGAAAGTGGTGTATTCCCGCGAGGAACCGATTAAGATTGAAACAGGTACCCGAGATTGCGCAGAAAGCCAAATATGCGGTCATGATACGGCTAATCGTACAAATAGAAGACAGGTGCCCGGAAGCATATCCTTTGTACCGTCTGCTGCAGGACTAATAATAGCATCAGAAGTGGTAAGGGATTTATTGTGTCAGAGTACGGGGTTGCGGAATGCGGAGGTTGTGAAATAACTATTGACAAGTACAATAAATATATTATAATATAATTAGATACCGGTATGGGGTATGGGGGAGGTGAAGGGATGAGTAAAAAGGAAGTCACTAAAGAGGATATACTCAGCCGAATGAAAAAGATTGAGGGGCAAGCCAAAGGGATACAAAAAATGATCGAGGAAGACAAGTGTTGTGGAGATATAATGATACAAATATCTGCGATAAGGTCGGCAATAAATAAAGTCGGCGGATTCATAATAGACAGCTATATTAAGGAATGTCTGAAAGAATCCCTCGAAAATGGCAAAGGCGACAAAAATATAGAAGAAGTAATTGATACAATAGTCAAGTATGTTAAGTAAAAGGGATTGATACTGGGAATGAAAGAGATTGGGAAAGTAATAAAAGCGGAAGAGGACCAGGTCGTTATATTTATTAAGAGAGGTACAGCCTGCGGAGATTGCGGAAAATGCCAGGTAGGCAAAGAAAAGCTTGGTATGGTTATGACAACCGACAATACTGTTGGAGCCCAGGAAGGTGACGAAGTAGAAATAGAGCTTGAAAACATTAACCTTATGGTAGCTACATTAATTGCTTACGGATTCCCGCTTTTTGCACTTGCAGCCGGGATAATCGGGGGCTATTACGGGTCTTTGGTTTTTGGATTGAAGGACAACAATGCGCAAGCCATAGGTGCGGCATTAGGACTCGCTTTTTTAGCTGCTTCCTATATAATTATCAAATATAAAGACAAGTCAATTAGTAAAATAAAAAAGTTAAAGCCGGTTATTACAGGGATTCGACCAAAAGACAGTATATAATGGTATGAATGTATTTGTTTAATAATTTATAAATTTATGAAATGGATAAAATAAAAATATGTTTGATTCTGCAAAATAATTTGCAGCAGATTTCGAAAGGAGTTTTTGAAAGTGAGCAAAAATATTAAAATAGTGGATAGAAATAATTTCAACAATGAAGTATTAAGGTCAGACAGACCGGTATTAGTTGAATTCTGGGCGGCGTGGTGCGGTCCCTGCAGGATGGTAGCACCTGTTATTGACCAGCTTGCTGATGAATACGAAGGAAAGCTGGAGGTTGCGAAGGTAAACGTGGATGAAAATCCTGAACTGGCCGGTAAATATGATATAATGAGCATACCTTCAGTATTTATGTTCAATAACGGAAACAAGGTTGGAGAAATTATAGGGGCAAGGCCTAAGCAGGTATTTGTCGACATGCTGAGAAGATATGTATAAAAGAGAAGCGCTTATAGCAGATCCTATAAGCGCTTTTGGTTTGGGTGCGCCGCCTGCTAATATGATAATTCTTGTTAAAATTGGTTTTTTAAACACTAAATATGTTATAATAAATTGTGTTAATTTTTTAAACTGCAATTCATAATTAACCGTGTTTATAATTTTACATAGGAGGAGTGTACATGAAGCTTGATAGTATTATGGCCTTTGATGTGGAAATTGCAAAAGCTATACTGCAGGAGCTTGAGAGGGAAAGGAGCAAAATAGAACTTATAGCATCAGAAAATTTCGTTTCACCGGCAGTACTGGAAGCACTTGGGACAGTATTGACAAATAAATATGCTGAAGGATATCCCGGCAAAAGGTATTACGGAGGATGTGAATTTGTAGATATAGTCGAGGACATTGCGAGAGATAGAATGAAAGCCCTATTTGGTGCAGACCATGCAAATGTTCAACCTCATTCAGGTTCAAATGCCAATGAGGCGGTATACTTTACCGTGCTGGAGCCGGGGGATGTCGTTATGGGAATGGATTTGTCCCATGGCGGACATCTGACACATGGAAGCCCGGTAAACATTTCCGGGAAATATTATAAGTTTGTTCATTACGGAGTATCCGAAAGTACCGGCAGGATTGATTATGACAATGTCAGAGCTATAGCCAGACAAAACAGACCGAAGCTTATAGTTGCAGGCGCAAGTGCATATCCAAGGATAATAGATTTTAAGATTTTTAAAGAAATAGCAGATGAAATCGGAGCTCTTTTTATGGTTGATATGGCTCATATTGCGGGTCTTGTAGCAGCAGGACTGCATGAAAGTCCCGTACCATATGCTGACTTTGTTACAACCACAACTCATAAAACATTAAGAGGACCCAGAGGAGGAGCAATACTCTGCAAACAGGAACATGCCAGGGCATTGGATAAATCGATTTTCCCGGGGATACAGGGAGGACCTCTGATGCATGTAATTGCCGCCAAGGCGATATGCTTCAAAGAAGCCATGAGTGAGGAATATAAAGAATATATAAAGCAGGTGGTTGCAAACGCTTCAGTTCTGGCAAATTCACTTATTGCCAAAGGTATTGACATTGTTTCGGGAGGTACAGACAACCATTTGATGCTTCTTGATCTTAGGAGCAAGGGTATTACCGGTAAGGATGCCGAAAAAGTTCTCGATGATATTGGCATAACAACAAACAAGAATGTTATTCCCTTTGACCCGCAAAGTCCTTTCATAACAAGCGGATTGAGACTAGGCTCGGCAGCTGTGACCACAAGGGGATTTAAAGAAAATGATATGAAGGAGATAGCAGACATAATATCTATTGCTATCACAAGCCCGGAGTCAAGGGCTGAATGCAGCAGCAGAGTAAAAGCCTTATGCAGCATGCATCCTTTGTATCCCGATTTTTAATAAGAAACATGGAGTTGCACCCAAACAACCTGCTTAATTCCAGGGAATTACCCGACTATTGCTCATTTACTTGAATAGTTGATATAATAAGGTATGTCCATATGAATTTTCACATAGGCCATACCTTTTATATGTGAGGTAATAATATGACGATGAATTTTATTTATAAGTCAATTATCGATGCGATACTAAAGAATACGGATATCGGCATACACGTCGTTGACAGTGCAGGTAAAGCGATTATTTATAATCAGGCGATGGCTGATATGGAAGGGTTGGATATCCATGAAGTTATGGGCAAAAGCATTCTGGATATTTTCCCCAGCCTGACACATGAAACCAGCACTCTTCTTACGGTGCTGAAAACAAGGAAACCCATATATAACAAATTCCAGACATATCTGAACCACAAAGGAAAGCAGATAAACACATTAAACAGCACTATACCTATAATGATTTCCCCGGGTAAACACGGAGCCCTGGAAATTGCTAAAAATATTACAAAAGAAAAAGAGTTGGCGGCCAAGCTTGTGTACCTGCAGCAGGAACTTGCAAGTAAGGATATTGACCATAAGAGCCTTAAAGGTTATACTTTCAGAAACATTATAGGAGAAGATGAAAAATTTCTTGAAGCGATAGAAGTGGGCAGAAAGGCGGCTATGTCATCATCCACGGTATTGATTTCCGGGGAAACAGGAACGGGAAAAGAACTCTTTGCCCAAAGCATACATAATGGAAGCAGCAGGAAACGTAAGCCATTCATAGCACAAAACTGCGCCGCGCTGCCGGAATCTCTTCTGGAAGGGATCTTATTCGGGACAGTCAAAGGAAGCTTCACCGGAGCTATTAACAGGCCGGGATTGTTTGAGCAGGCAAACGGAGGATCGCTTTTACTGGATGAAATCAACTCCATGGGGCATCAGCTTCAGGCCAAACTTTTGAGGGTGCTGCAGGAAGGGTATGTAAGAAGAGTCGGAGGCCTTGCAGACATACCTATAGATGTGAGAATACTGGCGACTACCAATGAGGATCCCCTGCTAATGCTGAATAAGGGAATTCTCAGAAAGGATTTATATTACAGGCTGAATGTAATAACCGTCACTATACCCTCATTAAAAGAAAGAAAAACAGATATTCCGCTTTTAACAGATCATTTTATCAAAAAATACAATAATATATTGCAGAAGGATATATGGTATGTTTCAAGTGAGGTAGGAGAAGCCTTCATGCATTATGATTGGCCGGGCAACGTCAGGGAGCTGGAAAATATAATTGAAAGTGCAATTAACATGATTAACAGCGGACATATAATAAAATCAGAACATATTTCACCTGATATGCGCGAAAGGCTGTTTAAACCTGACGGGCGAAGATTCGGCCTGAGCCTGAGCGAAGATCAGTCCCTTGACAACATACTTAAAGAGGTAGAAAAATCAATAATACTGGAGACTATGCAGGAAAGCGGCAACAATATTTCAAGGTGCTCGGAGAAACTTGGGATAAAACGACAGACATTGCAGCACAAACTAAAGAAATACGGAATAAGGGTATAAATCATGTACCAGGTTACAGGGTACGAGGCACGGGGCGCGTTACGTAAGATGAAGGCAGCACGGAAAACGTTGAAATCCCTCTAAAAACACGGTAGTAAAAAATGCAAATATATTTGCAGGAATGCAAATATATTTGCATTTTTTTAGATCTGTTATACAATTCTGAAAGCTGCATATATTGGGTATGATACTTACAAAACAGTAATATCAATGTTTAATGACTTTTTATCAAATATGGATTAAATGTTTTATTTGGCATAAGGTTTGCTATAGATTATATTGAGGACTATATTAATATTATTATATTTAGGAGGTTTTTACTTAATGAGAAAAGAGAATGTAAAGGTAATTATCTGGGGATTAGGCGCAATGGGAGGCGGAATTGCCGACATGCTCCTTAAGAAGAAGGGCGTGGAAATTGTAGGTGCCGTCGGCAGGGGAGCCAAAATCGGCAAAAGTATGTATGATTACATAAAAACTGAAAAAGGCAGCAAACCGGATGTAAAAATCGGAGCCTTTGAAGATGTTATTAAAGAAAAGGCGGCAGATGTTGTCCTTATTTGCACAAATTCATTTACCAGAAATGTTTTTGACAAGATAGCGTATTGTTTGGAGAAGAAGATAAATGTTATATCCAGTGCAGAACAAATGGCTTATCCAAAAGCTGCCGAACCTGAGCTTACAAAGAAGCTGGATGAAATTGCAAAGTCAAATGGTGTGACAGTGCTTGGAACAGGTATAAATCCGGGATTTATTATGGATCTCCTTGTAGTAGCTTTTACAGGAGCATGTGAAGAAGTAGAGCATATAGTTGCAAGACGTGTTAACAGTCTGTCGCCTTTTGGACCGGCAGTAATGGAGGAGCAGGGTATAGGTTTAACAGTGGATGAATTCAACAAAGGTGTTGAAACAGGAAAGCTTGCAGGCCATGTAGGCTTTGCAGAGTCAATAGGAATGATAGCAGATGCGATAGGCTGGAAGCTCAGCGATTTAAAGCAAAGCATGGAGCCTATAGTTACTGATGTTGACAGGAAGTCACAATACGGCTTTGCAAAAGCAGGAGATGTAGCAGGATGTGCAATGAAGGGATATGGTTATGTTAACGGAGAGCTTAAAATAGAAATGGATCATCCACAGCAGATAGAGCCTCATCTTGCAGGAACAGATACGGGAGATTATATCATTATAAAGGGCACACCCAACGTAAATATGGCCAATAAGCCGGAAATACCCGGCGGAATCGGTACAATTGCCATGTGTGTCAATATGATTCCTCACGTAATAAATGCAAGACCGGGTCTTAAGACTATGATTGACCTTCCGGTTCCAAGAGCAATTATGGGGGATATGAGGGAAATGATAGAAGAATAGAATCTGAATTGAGGGACATAAGTTTTGCGGCACAAGTATGTCCATCGTAAAATATTAAGATTCATAAATAGTAAAAGGAGTGTTGTCAAATGAAATCAGCAAAAAAAGGTGATTGGGTGCAGATACATCAGATTCTGCTTAAACCTGGAGAGAGAGCACCACAGGTTCCCGAAGATACTAAAAAGGTTCCCCTGGAACTATGGATAAAGGGAATAGCCCTTCATGATGCTGAAGTCGGTTCGATTGTGGAAATCAAAACCTCTACGGGAAGAAAGGTCAAAGGTACGTTGAGGACAGTTAATCCAAGATACAATCATGACTTTGGAGACTTTGTGCCTGAGTTGTTAAAGGTAGATATGCAGCTTAAGGAAATACTCTTCGGAGGTGATATAGATGAGTAAAGATATGTCATACGCAGCAGTAATGGGAAGAAAAAATGAAATTATGAAAAAAGCAATAGGTATTGACTTTAGTGTATTCGAATCGGGAAGTATTTCCTTTGACTATGAGAAAATGATGAGAGAAACAGGATATTCACTGGATGAGATACAAAAAATTCAAGTTGAAACATGCGTTGGAAATACGCCCCTTGTAGAGCTCAAAAATCTTACAAAATTAGCCAGGAAGCTTGCACCAAAAGGCAAAGGAGCAAGGATTTTCATGAAGGATGAAGCGGCAAATCCATCGGGAAGCTTTAAGGCAAGAAGAGCGGCTACTTCTGTATACCATGCAAAGAAGAACGGCTATAAGGGAGTATTAACTGCAACTAGCGGTAATTATGGTGCTGCAGTAGCATCTCAGGCTTCAAAAAGAGGACTGCAGTGCATTGTTTTACAGGAGTGCTATGACAGCAGAATGATAGGTCAGCCGGAAATACTTGAAAAGCAGCGCGCCTGTGAGGCTTACGGAGCAGAGGTAATACAGCTTTCAGTAGGACCTGAGCTTTTCTATTACTTCCTTACATTGCTGGAGGAAACAGGATATTTCAACGCGTCTTTGTATACTCCTTTTGGAATTGCAGGGATTGAGACTTTAGGATATGAGATTGCCATGCAGTTCAGGGAAATGATGGGTAAAGATCCTGACAAAGTTGTAATTACCCACGCGGGAGGCGGAAATGTTACAGGTACTGCAAGAGGACTTCTGAAAGCAGGAGCAAAGGATGTGGAAATCGTTGGTGCCAGCGTTGATCTTTCAGGGCTTCATATGGCTTCAGACAAGGATTTCAACAGAAAGTCCTTTACTACAGGACATACAGGTTTCGGAATACCCTTTGCAACCTTGCCCGACAGATCTGACGTTCCCAGAAATGCAGCAAGAGCTTTAAGATATTTGGACAGATATTTGATTGTAAAACAGGGCGAAGTATTCTATATGACAGAGGCATTGTCGGTTCTTGAAGGTTTGGAACGCGGACCCGCAGGAAATACAGCACTTACGGCTGCTTTTGCCCTGGCACAGGAAATGGACGAGGATCAGACCATAGTAGTTCAGGAAACTGAGTATACAGGAGCAGGAAAGCATCCTATGCCGCAGCTTACCTTTGCCAGAGAAAACGGAATCGAGATATTGTTCGGTAATCCGGATGACGATGTACCCGGTAAAAACATAATACTTCCGGCTAATCCTTCGGACATAAAGCTGAGAGACTTTGACCTTGAAAAGGTAAGGGCATCATATATTAAAAACTGCATTACCAATAACAAGGTTAATGAAATCACAAAAGATGATTTTGACTTCCTTATAAAAGAGACAAAATCCGACAGCAAGTTTGTAGGCGATGTACTGGCGGAATTGAATGTGAAGATCAAATAAAATGGAGGGGTAGAAATGGCAGTAAAACGTGCAGATGACTACCAGACAAGAAGAGAGCATCTCAAGAACCTTTCTGACGATGAGCTGAAAAAGAGATTCTGGGAGCTTGCAGAAAAGGTAGTTGAACCGATGCTTGAGCTTGGCTACAAGAACACGACTCCGGCAATAGAAAGAAGTGTTCTCCTGAGAATGGGCTTCTCCAGTCTTGAAGTAAAACCTATTGTTGAAGGTGTTATGAAAAAAGGGCTTATGGGAAAGGGTGCAGGCAATGTTGTCTGGCGGCTATCCAAGAAGCTCGGGGTTTCTGTAAGAGAAGCCGGAATTGGCCTATCCGATGGCAAATACTGGGATGAAGTCGATAAATTATTTTAAAGGAGGGGAGCATATGAAATTAGATCCTAATAAAAAGTTGGATATTAAAGAACTTCTTAAGGACCTTGAGAGCTACAGGCCAAGAAGAAGAGGCTGGCATTGGAGGGACGGGAGAAATGAGAAAAGGACCGTGGGAGACTTTGAATATCATGAGACATCCGAAGGGCTCAAAAACTATGTTCCCCTGCCGGGGAGCCGTGGTTTCAACTATATAGACCCTCAGCCGGACTGTGTAATAACTACTGAAATAGCCTCGGGCAGGTTTGAGGATGATATTCGAAGAATGAGAATGGCTGCCTGGCACGGTGCCGACCATATGATGGTTATAAGGACAATGGGGCAATCCCACATCGATTCACTTATTGAAGGTACTACACAGGGTATAGGGGGTATTGCCGTTACAAGAAAGCAGTGCAGGGCAACAAGGAAAGCTTTGGATATGATAGAGGACGAAGTGGGCAGGCCTATTAATTTTCATTCATACATATCCGGAGTCGCAGGTCCTGATATTGCGGTAATGTTTGCGGAAGAGGGAGTAAACGGTGCTCATCAGGATCCCCAGTACAACGTGTTGTACAGGAATGTAAATATGGTCAGAAGCTTTGTTGATGCATGCGAAGCAAAGAAAGTCATGGTCTGGGCAGATATACTTCAGATTGATGGAGCTCATAATGCCAACGCTACTGCCATGAAGGCCTGGAAAGTGAGACCGGAGCTTATGGTTCAGCATGCCATAAACAGCATATTTTCAAGAAAGATCGGTATGAAAGCAGAAAATATAGCACTTTCAACCGTACCTCCGACAGCACCGCCGGCCCCGCGTATGAGAATAGACCTGCCTTATGCCGTTGCGCTGCGTGACTTCTTCAGCGACTATAAAATGAGAGCCCAGCAGAATACAAAATATATGGAATCAGATATGAGGGAAGCAACGGTTACACATACACTGGACCTTATGATTTCCAGGCTTACCGGTGCAGACATACAATCAACCATTACTCCCGATGAGGGTAGAAACGTTCCGTGGCATTACAACAACATAGCTGCAATCAGCACAGCGAAGCAAGCCCTTAACGGCATGGACGGACTTCGTGAAATGATAAAGCTGGACAGGGAAGGGCCTCTGGGAGATGAAGTAAGGGAACTCAAAGAAAGAGCAGTATTATTTTTAGAAGAAATACTTGAAGTGGGCGGTTATTTCAAGGCAGTTGAAAATGGTTTCTTCATTGACAGCGGATACTATCCCGAAAGAAACGGAGACGGAATTCCAAGGCAGATTGACGGCGGAATTGGGGTAGGAATGATATTTGAAAGGGATAAGGACTACTTTGCTCCTGTATCCGTACACTATGGCTACAACAATATACCGGCTGAGTTCAAGAAGGCTTCCGATGCTATAGGCGGGGATACTTTTGAGGATTCGTCAAAGATTGTCTATATTGACGAACTTGATGAATATGACAATGTAAATACAAGACTCAAAGAGCTTGACAAGTACTATGATACTAATATTGTAAAGCCGGAAGTGGAATGGAGGGCGGACGGAATCGTAGCTACTACAATTTTCCTCCCACTGGATGAGAGAACCGCAGAGTTTGCAGCTATAAAATGCGGCGAAAAGCTTGGGCTTGAAGATGTTACGGTAGCACACAAGCAAGGGTTGCATCCTTCTGAAGGCACTATAGTTGAAATAAAAGGCAAGGTTAAATTCGACATTGATATTAGCGAACTTGTAATCCCGGAAAAAGTTCCTGTGCTGTCGGAAGAGGAAATCAGAGCGGATGTTTCGGCAAAACCAATGTCCGTTGTAGCTGCCACCGTGGGAAATGACGAGCACTCTGTCGGAATGAAAGAGACTCTGGATATCAAGCACGGAGGAATTGAGGGGTTTGGTATAAAATACCTTTATCTCGGAACCTCATGCCCCGTTGAAAAACTAGTGGATGCGGCAATTGAAACAAATGCAGATGCTATACTTGCCAGCACAATAATTACCCATGATGATGTTCATACAAAGAATATGAGTAAGCTGCATGATCTTTGCGTAGAAAAAGGTATAAGAGATAAAGTAATGCTGATTGTTGGCGGTACACAGGTAACAAACGAAATAGCTGTGGAAGCGGGTATGGACGCAGGCTTTGGCAGAGGTACCCACGGCATTGATGTAGCCAGCTTCCTTGTCAAGAGAAGAAGGGAAAAACAATAAAATGAGAATTAGTGTACTGGTTGCTGAAATCGGCAGCACCACTACAGTAGTTAATGCATTTGACAGGATAACCAGCCCTTGTCCGGAATTTATCGGGCAAGGGCAAGCTCCTACCTCAGTGCTGGATGGTGATGTTACTGTAGGTTTGAGGGGCGCCCTGGAGGATTTAAAGAACAACCTGGGGGAAGCCGAACTTTTATGGGATGAGTTCCTTGCTACCAGCAGTGCAGCAGGAGGACTCAGGATGACAGTCCACGGCCTTGTTTATGATATGACGGTAAGGGCTTCCAGGGAGGCTGCATTAGGTGCAGGAGCAATAATAAAGCATGTTACTGCAGGAAAGCTCAGGAGGACAGACTTAAAAAAGCTTGAGGAAATAAGGCCGAATATTATCCTTATTGCAGGAGGAGTGGATTACGGCGAAAGAGAAACTGCGCTGCACAACTTTGAAATGATAGCATCAATGAAACTTGGCATTCCGGTGATATATGCCGGAAATATTGAGAATCAGGATGAGGTCAGGCTTATTTCAGAGGAAACAGGCACAAGGCTTTATATAGTAGAAAACGTTTATCCAAAAGTTGATATTCTTAATGTGGAGCCAACCAGAAAAGTAATTCAGGAAGTATTTGAAGAGCATATCATCCATGCCCCGGGAATGAGCAATGTAAGGGATATGGTAAATGGGCCTATTATACCTACGCCAGGGGCGGTAATGGAAGCCGCAAAGCTTTTGAAAGAGCACATAGGTGATCTTATAGTATTTGACGTCGGCGGTGCAACCACCGATGTCCATTCTGTTACAGAGGGATCCGAAGAAATAAATCTTATGCTTATAAGCCCGGAGCCTTTAGCAAAGAGGACTGTTGAGGGAGATTTAGGAGTATATGTGAACCTTGCACACATAGTTGAAAAAATTGGCCTGGAAAACTTAAAGAGTGAATTTCAGGATACAGAAGAGCTTATTAAAAGTATAAAGTCGATTCCGGGTACGGATCGGGAGATAAAGTTTGTCGAAAGGATTACAAAAGAGGCCGTACTTACATCCTTGGAGCGCCATGCCGGAAGGATAAGATACCTTTATGGCCCATCAGGGAAAAAAACAGTCGCGGAAGGCAAGGATCTTACAAATGTAAAGTATATAATCGGTACGGGAGGAGCATTGACCAGACTTCCAGGCCGGAATGAAATTCTTAAGGCGGTAGGGCTGTATGGCAAGGGTATGGGTTTGTATCCAGGGAAGGAAGCCCGGGTATTAATAGACAATGATTATATTATGTCCTCTCTGGGAGTGCTTTCCAGAAGGTTCCCGGAAGCTGCCCTTAAGCTTATGAAAAATAGTTTGCAAATATAGTCAGGCAATAGGCTATAAGCGATAGGATTCAGTATGGCTTCGATGCCGTATCCTAACCCATTGCCGATAATTTGGAGGTGAGATAATAATGAGTTATCCTGCAATTAGGGTTAATCTGGAGAAATTAGCATGCAATACTAAAGCCCTGGTTGAAAAATGCGGTAAATCCGGTATTGATGTGGTTCCTGTAACCAAGGTATATTGCGGTATTCCTGAAATTGCCAAAGCATCTGTTTCCGCAGGGGCAAAGATGCTTGCCGACTCAAGAATTGAAAATATAATAAAACTGAAGGATATCAATATACCGAAGCTGCTTCTCAGGATTCCGATGTTGTCACAGGTTGATGAAATAGTTGAACATGTTGATATCAGCCTCAATTCAGAATATGAAGTGATAAAAGCCCTTTCTGAAAAATCTCTGAAAAAGGGAAAGGTTCATAAAGTAATATTAATGGTTGATATTGGTGATCTTAGAGAAGGCGTGTGGTATGAAAATGCAGTAGAGTCTGCCGGAAGGATACTGGAACTTAAGGGCATAGAGCTTATCGGAATCGGAACTAACCTGACCTGTTACGGAGCTGTAATTCCGAGTAAAGATAACCTTGGACTTCTTGTATCTATAACAGAAAAGATAGAAAGTAAATATAATATAAAGCTTAGTATTATCTCCGGCGGCAACTCAAGCAGCATATATATGATTGAAAAGAATGAAATACCCAAGGGGATTAATCAGCTAAGACTAGGCGAATCTATTGTACTTGGCTATGAAACAGCTTATGGCGATAAAATAGAAGGAACATGGCAGGATGTGTTTACCTTTTTGGCAGAAATCGTAGAGCTTAAGGAAAAACCTTCTATTCCCATAGGCAAGACCGGTGTTGATGCCTTTGGAGAAAAGCCTGTATTTACAGACAGGGGTGTAAGGAAAAGGGCAATATTGGCTGCCGGAAGGCAGGATGTGAAGATTGATGGAATAAAGCCGAGGGATAAGGATGCAATAGTATTGGGTGCAAGCAGTGATCATTTGATTATTGATGTAAGCGACTGCAAGCAGGAATATAAGGTAGGGGATGTACTGGAATTTGACATGGATTACGGTGCATTGCTTGCAGCGTTTACTTCCGGGTATGTGCACAAAATAATTGAGTAAGCTTATGTAAGTAGGGGTGCTGAGGCACCCCTTTTTCGTATTTGGAGAAAAATGTGACGCAGTCACATTTTTCAGTCACGAGTCGCTAGTCGCGAGATACGAGAAAAGCCAGGGTATTCCTTGGGGGTCAAAGATTCTTCACTGCGTTCAGGATGACATACTACCTCAACAATCTGAGCATTTTGCACAAAG
>JAKPKE010000230.1 GCA_029553855.1 Bacillota bacterium
TATCAAATGAGGATTATTATTTGATTAAACAAGGATCAAGAAAACGAATACTTACAGAGTACAAGTTTAAATTTATAAAAGAGGCAATAAAGCAACACTATACATATCAGGAGATAGGACAAAGCATAAGAATATCAGGTAATGCAGTTAAGGATATAATAAACCGATATATGAATATAGATGATAAATCATACTGAAACGGAATAACTTTATAACTCCAGAGCCTGGCACTTACTCTCTATACTTGGCCCTGTTATCGGCGCCCTTTTGATCAAGTACCCGAAAACCTCCTGCCCTGCTCCACCCATGCACAGGAAGGAACAATATGAACGGCCAAGGAAAATCGATGAAATGAACCATAGGGAGAAGAGAATCATCCCCATATTGACTGTGCGCTGAAATCCTGCAATCATGATAACGATCGGACTCATCCATGCAAAAACGACAGGCATCGCTATCAGAAGCATAAACTGTATGGTTTTTCTTACCTTTTGAAACCTTGTCAAGGTCGGTTTGTTCATATAAACCGGATTAGCAGGCATATTATTGACCCTCTTTCATTATTAAAATTACATCATGGTTCCACAATCATGCATATGGACATCAGGTGAGCAGGTTTCTGTTTTTTAGGCTTGAGTATATTACCTTTGCATCAGCTTCTTTGTTTTCAATAATATATTTGCTGAAAGCAGGCCTCATGAACATACTGCTGATTATACGCCCTTGTATGTTTTGAAATGGATATTTTCTTACTTCTTTAATATCATCGGCCACTTTTTTTCCTAATAGCCTGGCTTTTCTAAGGATATCCTTCTCTTTACTTGCCTGTCTTCCTCCGGAGAATCCGGCTCCAAGGAAGCCTGAGGTATAAGTTCTTGAGAAAGTGCCTGTGTTCCCAAAATGCGAGAGGGTCTTGGCTGTTTTTTTTGCTGCAGCTGCAGAATTTGCTGCTGAGATCCCTGCGATATACTTTCCTCCCAGGGAAGATGTAGCTACCTCATACATACCCAGACGATCTACTAGGTTTTTCATGATCGCATTGACATTTGCCCCATAAGTTGGGGAGCCCAAAATGATTGCATCCGCATTGTACAAGAGGTCCCTCAATGCATTGAAATCATCCGCGATACAGCATTTCCCGTTTTTCAAGCATGTCAGGCATCCCATACAGAATTCCATTTTCATATCGGCAAGGAATACTTCTTCAACAATGGCACCTTCCTCCTTTGCTCCCTTTAGTGCTTCACGTACCATGACCGCCGTATTGCCTTGAGGTCGTGGGCTGCTTATTACTCCGACCACAGTAAATTGATCCTTCATTTTATTGATCTCCTTTCATAACTAATGACAGTTAAAGCTCTTGACTTTGTGCCAGTAATAAATTATACTCTTAGTATAGAATGATACTATACATATACACGGTATACTTCCAGTATATTACGTATAACAAAAGTTGTCAATAGGGAGGAAAAAATTTTATGTCTTTATCAAGAAAGGAACGGGAGAGACTGGTAAGAGAGGCGGAGATCATAGCGGCAGCTGAAAAATTATTTATAGTTAAAGGCTTTGATAATACTACCATGGATGAGATAGCAAAAGCTGCAGAGTTCACTAAAAGGACTGTATATCAGTATTTCATCAGCAAGGAGAATCTGTTTTATGGAGTAATAATCAATGGATTGAAACGATTGTTCTCTTATATAGATAATGCAATAGCCTCCGGTAAAACAGGTTTTGAAAAGGTTCATGGCATAAGATGGGCACTAAACCGATTTGTCAAAGAGTCTCCCGACATCTACAGGCTTATGAATTATACCCAGTATATCAAATCAGACCCTGAAACCATCCCTAACCACCAGGAATTGATGAAGTTAAATTCCCGGCTGTTTTCGCTGTTCCATCAGGTTTTTGATGAAGGCGTGGCTGATGGCAGTATAAGATCAGACTTTAAAATGCCTTTGGGTGTTTTTTCTTTGTTTTTTATGACCACTGGCTTCATGAACAGAATATCTGAAGCTGGTAATATCTATACGGAGAGATTTGACATAGATATTGACAAGCTGGTCCAATTTACTTTTGACATGATGGATGACTTTATTAAGGCAGCTCATTAAGCAGCTGTAACCAAAGCCCGTCGGATTACAGATAGAGTGGGGTTTGTTCTTATGAGTGCCGATTCTTGTGATGAATTTGAAAGGTACAAGGGGACAGGTACTGAACTGAACCCCAAATTGTGTCTTAGTACCATATGCTAACTAAATAAGTGCCAGGCTCTGAAGATATAAAGTTATTGTATTGTAGGAAAGCAACTCTTATGATAATATTAAAGTAATGGATATTATTGTAAGGAGCTGTATTTTTATGGGAAGACCATGTGTTGATGAACGAAGAGGAAACGGTAGATTATGATAAAATGAGTATAATTGGTGACGAAGCATATCAAGTGCTATGCATAAGTAGAAAAAAAGAAAGACAAAG
>JAKPKE010000300.1 GCA_029553855.1 Bacillota bacterium
TTTTTGTATCATTGGGATCGACGGGAAGCAACAGTATCTTAAGCTGCTGTTCCAAGGCAGGCTTCTTTTCTTCCAGTTGAGCCAGTTCCTCTTGCAGTAATTGCTTAAAATCGGCATCATCGGAGTTTTCTTTAAGCATAAGATAGATATCATCAATCTCTTTTGCAGTTTGTACATACTCCCTGTAAACCTTAACTATTTCCGAAATCCCGTTGAGTTCTTTCATTAAGGCTACATATCGCTCCTGGTCGGATATTACAGCCGGGTCGGTCAGTTGTCTGCTTATATCTTCATATTTAATCTCTATTTCTTTTAATTTTCCTAACATTTCTACCTCTTAACATTCATTTATATTATACATTAATTACAATTAAATAAAAAAACATCATAAAAACAAAGCAACTCATAAATAATACATTAACATCCGTAAATTATTACGAACTGAAATGCAACAACACTGCATCTTGCTGCTTAGCTACAAATTTTTAAAATACTCTTTTATTGCGTCCACTATTCTTCGGGAAGCCTTGCCGTCACCGTACGGATTAACGGCATTACTCATCTTGTCGTACACCGATTTATTGTCAAACAGCATTCTGCCGTCCCGTACTATATTTTTATATTCCACACCGGTCAGTTTTACCGTTCCCGCCTGTACCGCTTCGGGGCGTTCGGTTTCTCTTCTCAGCACAAGTACGGGCACTCCCAATGAAGGTGCTTCTTCCTGCAATCCGCCCGAATCGGTCATAACGAAATATGCTCTTGCGATAAGGTTATGAAGATCGGTGAATATAAGGGGTGGCAGTAACGATACATTATCTATACCTTCCAGTATCCTGTTTGCCGTATTCTTTACTGCGGGATTGGGATGCACCGTGTATATAAAGTGGGCATCGGGATATTTTGATGCAAGAGTTTTTATGGCATTACATATATTTTCTAAGTTTACTCCTATATTTTCCCTTCTGTGGGCCGTTATCGGTATTATTCTTTTGTTATTATAATCTATCCTGTTAAGTAACGGTTCTTTAAATGTATAGTCTTTTTTTACCGTTGTCTGCAAAGTATCTATAACCGTATTTCCGGTAATATATATTCCGTCTTTGCTTATATTCTCTTTGATAAGATTGTCCGCATTGTTGATAGTAGGGCAGAAATACAGTGAGGATATGGAATCCACCGTTCTTCTGACAAATTCCTCGGGATACGGCGAATATATGTCATCGGTCCTTAATCCCGCTTCCACATGTCCGATGGGTATTTTTTTATAAAAAGCGGCAAGAGATGCGGAAAGACAGGTATTGGTGTCTCCGTGAACCAATATCATATCCGGTTGCTCCTTTGCCAGAATATCGGACAATTTCATCAGTATCGACGAGGTGACATGCTCCAGCGTTTGCCTTTCTATCATTATATCCAAATCATATTTCGGTGTTATTTTAA
Organism: Bacillota bacterium; assembly: GCA_029553855.1. Classification (GTDB taxonomy): domain Bacteria; phylum Bacillota; class Clostridia; order Lutisporales; family Lutisporaceae; genus BRH-c25. The sequence continues at coordinate 1,444 of JAKPKE010000300.1, forward strand.
ATATATCCAGTATCTCATTGACCATTTCTCTATGCTGCCCCGACACGCATACTATATGATCTATTTCTTTTTCTTTGTCCAGAAGATTCACTAAAGGAGCCATTTTTATTGTATCCGGTCTGGTGCCGAATACCGACATTATTTTAATCATTGCTTTGTTCCTCCTCCATGACTTCCGTATTGCCGTTTTTAGCAGCTTGACTGAGTAACGGCTTGTAAAGAATATATACCGATAAACCCATCAGAATGATTATGATGGCGAAATATAACCAGAATCTGCTGTACTGCTGGCCGGAAAGTAAAAAAGCCGTTATTCCGAACACTATATCTATCAAATACAGAATTAGTACGGTTTTTCGCTGTGATAATCCCATTTTCATAAGTCTGTGATGTATGTGGTCCTTATCACCTTCCGCAATGGGTTTTTTCATGATTATTCTTCTGAAATATGCCAAGGATATGTCCAGTACCGGTAATCCCATGGCAACAAGAGGAATAAATACCGCTATGGCGGCATGAGCCTTCATTGTACCCTGAACGGATAAAACCGCA
>JAKPKE010000249.1 GCA_029553855.1 Bacillota bacterium
TCTTATGCAGTTCGCATTTGGACAGGTGCAGCAGGTGTATTAGTTTATGATCAGGCAGTTCCTACTATTACTGAAGATGTATGGAATGAAGTGATCCTGACTACACCATATACTATTCCCGCAGCGACCACAATTATGGTGGGATACCGTTGCAATGCACAAGGCGGCTATCCTGCAGGTTGTGATAACGGACCTCAAGTTGAGGGTTATGGCAATATGATTTATATGAACAATAATTGGCATACCCTTACTGCTGAAAGTGCTTCGCTTACATATAACTGGACTATTCAGGTTTATGTAGCCGATGCCACAGGGAAAGAATATGTGTTGGGTGAATTGCCAATGAACAATTCCTTTGCTGAAGGTAAATTTGGTGTTCATTATACCGAACCTGTGAGAGGACGTGATGTTACCGGTTATAAAGTTTATCGTGACGGTATTTTTCTGAATGGTGTATCTGCAAATCTTTTAACTTATACAGACACTGAAGTCCCTGGTGGTCCTCATTCTTATTATGTAACTGCTATGTATGGAACTGTTGAATCCGGTGCCTCTAATACAGTAAATACTTTCATTATTCCTCCTCAGCATTATGAGCTTAGTTATGATGATGGAACAGCAGAACAAGGATTTAGTGTTGGAGTTACCAGACAGATGGCAGTTAAATTTAATTATTTTGGTGAATTTGATTTACAACATATTAAAGTATATGTGCACACTCTTGGAACAGCAAGCATTATTATTCGTATTCATGATGCTTCAGGGGTAAATGGTATGCCTGGTGATTTATATTGTCTATACCATTATCCCGCAACTTCTTTAGTTGTTGGCTGGAACTTTATTACTTTGCCTACACCGGTTCATTTTAACAATCAATCTTTCTATGTCGGTATTCTGGAAACAACTGGCGCTTCTCAAATTGGTCTGGATACCAGTTCTTTTGGCCATAGCTATAAAAATATTAGCGGTAGTTGGGAATTGATTGGAACTGGAGAAATAATGCTTCGGGCAATTATCTCATCCGATCAAATAGACCCTTTTGGGGAGCCGATTACCTTATCTACAAGTATGACGGTGGTCTGTGGAGCAACAATCAATGGTGTTCAAGCTTCCCAAGGCGATGTATTAGCTGCCTATGTTAATGTAAATGGAAGTCCTCAGCTGAGAGGTAAACAAACGGTGATGGTGCAAAACAATATTGCCGGCTGTATTCTTCAGGTCTATACGGAAGTCAATGGTGAAAATGTAACCTTCAAGATTTGGGATCAGAGTGCAAATCAGGTCTATTCAACCTCCAATGTTCTACCTACAACAGTGAATGGAACTATCGGTAGTTGGCCTGATAACTTGTATCAGATAAATGGTATAGGATATACTACGCAAAATATTCCTTTAGTCAGTGGCTGGAATCTGGTCTCCTTAAATGTTTCTCCTTATGACCATAGTCCAGGTTCTTTATTTGCTCCTTTGATCGGTCAGGTTCAGCAAGTTAAGGGAACAGAAGGGATATATATTCCTAATAATCCTTATTCTACTCTAACTGCTCTAACGGATGGCAAGGCATATTCTATTCTGATGAGTAGTCCTGTTACCTGGAGTGTGACAGGAATTCAAATTCCGGCTTCTACCCCAATTCCTTTAGTCAACGGTTGGAATATGGCTGCCTTTTTACCTTCCAACTCGTTATCTGTTACTACTGCGATGTCTTCTATTTCTTCCTGGTTGATCCAGCTTAAAGGAACCGATGGGGTTTATATTCCTTCTAATCCTTATTCCACATTAAATACTATGTATCCGGGTAAGGGCTACTGGATAAATATAAATGGAGCTCATAACCTGATTTACCCTGGGAAAATTGCCTCTGCTGAGGGAATTCGTTCTGTTACTATCTCTCCTGCTAAAGAGCAGGAAGCAGTTAAAATGCTTTCCAATAGCTTTACTCTTCTGGCAAAATGTCCTGAAGCAGAAGTAGGTGATTATTTACTTGCCAGAGTGAATGGAGAATTGCGGGGTAAAGAGTTGCTGATTGCTCCGGAAGGTTTTTTGGCCGCTCTGATTCAGGTCTATAGTGATATTATGGGAGAAGAAGTGAGATTTTCTCTGTGGAAGCCGTCGGGGATGGAAGTGGCTTTGCAAAATACTATAAGTAGTGAGCCGGGAGCTATTATAGGTAACTATCCTAACTTCATAGAACTTTATATAGAGCCCTTAACTACAGAAGAACATATTGCTATTCTTACTTGTCTACAAGGTGTTTATCCTAATCCCTTCAATCCTTCTACTACTATCTCCTTTTCTGTAAGTGAAGATAATAGCCCTGTGAAGATAACTATTTATAATATAAAAGGTCAAAAGGTTCGCTGTCTGGTGCAGGAAAATTTCCCTTGCGGTGAGTATAAAATTATCTGGGACGGTTTGAATGACCACGGAACTACCGTTTCTTCCGGGGTCTATTTTGCTGAAATG
>JAKPKE010000263.1 GCA_029553855.1 Bacillota bacterium
TCATTGAATTTTTCCAGCTGTTCTTCGGTAAACTCTCCCTCAAGTTTAACATTCTGAGGAGATGCCTCGGGCAAAGTCACCGTTGTTATCCTGCGGGCTATTGCTCTGTCAATAGGCGTAAGCTCCTTGATAAGTGAGCACCCTGTCAGCAGAGAAAATGATGTTACCGCTAACATTATTAATATGGTTATTGTTTTTTTGATAAGTATTTTTTTCAATTTGTTCACCTTTTCTATAATCTATCTTGAAGGATCTATATACAGGAGCGGGTCCACTCTTTTTCCGCCTATTATCACTTCAAAATGCAAGTGCGGTCCCGTTGCCCATCCTGTAGCTCCTATCAAAGCTATTACCTGTCCTTTCTTAACCGATTGTCCTGCACTGACCAAGAGTTTGGAACAGTGAGCATACAGTGTGGTTACGCCTCCGCCGTGGTCTATCGCCGTATAATAACCGTACCCGTCTCCCCATGATGCTATGGATACGACTCCGTCATTGGCCGCCACTATATTTTTCCCCATAACTCCGCCGAGGTCCACTCCGTTATGCATTCTCCATTCGAAGAATATGGGATGCAGTCTCCAGCCGAACAATCCGTTACCCGTGGGAATGTGCTTCCAGGAAGGCAGAGGCCATGTCATCTGTCCACCGATATAGTCAATCTCCCTTTGCAGTTTCAATATGAGATTAAGCATTTCCGCTTCTTCGGCTTCCAATGCGTCCTCTTTTGCTTTGAGAACCTTTATGGTACTGCCGGTTACATTGATTGTTTCTAAAGCATCACTCTGCATGGACTGCATGTTGCTGAGCACTATCTGTGCCTGCTCGCTTAGAGTTATATATGAAGCTTTGAGCATCTCCATGGTTTCTCTTTTTGCCGTTATGTCCTTCATCATTACTTTCATTTCTTCAATAAGCAGATTATCGTGTTTGGTGATAAGCTTATTAAGTTCAATATAGTCGTAATATTCTTTTAAAGATGAGGACTGCATAAGCACATCCAGCATGGAAAGATTGCTGTTTATATAGGCATTGACAACTCTGTCTTTCAACACCTTTATTCTTTCGGCATAATCTTGCTCCGCCTGCTCGATTGTTTCGGTCAGACTGTCTATCTTACCGGTAACCTCCACTATGTACTCGTTATATGTAGCAAGCTGTATCTCTTGAGAACTGATGCTGTTTTTCATATTCTTGGCAAGGCTCTCGTAATATGATTTTATGCTCTGCTTTTGTTTAATCTCATTTTCAATCTTTTTAAGCTGGTCCTGTATGTTTCCGAGATTATCTTTGGCTTCATTAATGTCCCCTACACAAAATGTTGCGTGAGTAAAAGAAAGCAACAGCACAAAGACCAGTATAATCGCACATTTTCTTAACTTTTCAGTACCCTTCATCATTTGCATACTCCTCTTTTAAGCTTTCAGATACTTGCGTATCGCGAAAAAGCTTCCCAGTATACCAAGGCCGATGCCGTACAGTAAAAACACTCCCAATAATACAAGAAGCATCTGAGGAACGGGAACCAGTTCCAG
>JAKPKE010000270.1 GCA_029553855.1 Bacillota bacterium
CTGTGTCAGCGCAGTTCGGAAGGTATTATGTGATGCCCCCGCTGATTATTATCTGAGCATAGATTACGAGGGAGTGGAAGGAATAGTTGACGCTATAGGAGGGGTAGAGCTTGAGGTGCCCTTTGATATGGAGGCAGGAGGAATAGAGATTCCCAAAGGGAAACAGGTTCTTTACGGAAAGGAAGCCCTGCAATACCTGAGGTATAGAAAGGGCTATCCGGATGGAGACATAGGAAGAATCAGGGCACAGCAAAAGCTAATAAAGGCCGTGCTTGGTAAAACAGGGAAGCTGGAGCTGACCAAAATAATAAGCAAGGTATTCGGCTCAATAAAAACCAACATGTCCATCGGATATATAGCCGAATGTGCCGAACAGTTTAGAAAGAACGGTGTAGAGGACATTACGATGCATATATTGCCGGGAACCGCCATGTATAAATATATAGACGGGATCAACTGGTCCTACTACTTTCACAGTCCTCAAAAAGTCAAGGAGCTTTTGGATGAGGTTTATGGAATTGAGAGCACGGCGGAAAAAACAAGGAAACGCTGTGAACCGTACTAAGATTTCAATAGAATATGGTATTCAAATAATAGTGATGATGGTTGGGGGTAGATAGGCAATGGAGGGAATGGTTGGGAAGGGCTACGGGATAGATGTCGGCAGGGGTTCCAGCTGCATATCCTCCTTCCGGAAATATGTGTTCAATGGGATGAAGAGGATGATAGATATATTACTCTCATTTATGGGCTTAATTATAAGCATCCCGATAATGATTATTGCAGGAATTCTGGTCGGAATAGAGACGGAGGGGCCGATTATATATACTCAGGAGAGAGTAGGAAAGGATGGCCGGTTATTTGTGATATATAAGCTCAGGACAATGAATTCCAATGCAGAGACTGACGGTATCCAATGGGCTCAAAAGAATGATTCGAGGATAACAAAAATCGGACGAGTCCTTAGAAAAACAAGGATTGATGAGCTTCCTCAGCTTATTAATATTTTAAGGGGGGAAATGAGCATAGTAGGACCGCGCCCGGAAAGGCTTTATTTTATAACGGAGTTCAGCAAGGATCTTCCTGAATTCAGTGAGAGACTCGCAGTGAGGCCCGGGCTGACAGGCTGGTCACAAGTTAACGGAGGATATGAATTATCACCGGCGGAGAAATTG
>JAKPKE010000301.1 GCA_029553855.1 Bacillota bacterium
AGTTATAAAGGAAAATAAATACGATAAAATAATCGATTATGTCCTGAACGGTATTACAGCTGTTTTTATTGATGGTTGTGAAGAGTGCATGATCATAGAAAACCAGGGTTACGAGAAAAGAAGCATTGACAAGCCTGTTACAGAAGATGTGATAAGGGGAGCACAGGAAGGCTTTACTGAAAACATGCATACCAATATAACATTGATCAGAAAAATAATAAAAAATAAGAATCTTATTACGGAGATAATGCCTGTAGACAAGACAAACAAGACAAACTGTGCAATGTTATATGTTAAAGGTATTGCAAATCCTGCTGTTGTCAGGGAAGTAAAAAGAAGGATTACCAATCTCAATATTGATTTCATATCCGGAAGCGGAATGCTGGAGGAGCTTATATCAGACAAGACCCTGATGCCCTTTTCCCAAATCATGACAACCGAGCGCCCGGACAGGGCGGCTTCGCATATAATGGACGGAAAGGTGATACTGGTCATAGACGGTGTACCTTTTATATCATCGATACCTATGAGTTTTTTTGAAGCAATACATTCTCCGGAGGACTTCTCTTTGAAATGGCAATTTTCTGTATTTTTAAGATACTTGAGAGTATTTGCACTATTTGTTACATTGCTGCTCCCGGGATTATATGGTTCGATCATACTATTCCATCAGGAGATGATACCGACCGAGTTGCTCAACTCTATCGTGAAATCCAGAGAAAACGTTCCTTTTCCCACAATGGTTGAGATAATTTTTCTGGAAATAGCTTTTGAACTGATACGTGAAGGCGGAATCAGGGTACCTGGAGTCATCGGGAACACCCTCGGCATTGTCGGAGCTTTGATATTAGGGCAGGCAGCCGCCCAGGCCCAGCTGGTGAGCCCAATAATTATTATAATAATTGCAATAGTTGGAATCAGCAGCTTTGCAATCCCCTCATATTCCATGGCTTTTGAATTAAGGCTGTTAAGGTTTGCTTTTATTTTCTCCGGAGCCATTGCAGGCTTTTACGGAATTTCAGTTGCCTTTGTAATCACATTGGGGCTTGCAAGCAGTGTCAAATCCTTTGGAGTGCCTTATTTTACCCCTGTTGCACCCAAAACAAAAGCAAACCCTGACGTGATTGCTTCACTTACATCATATAAACAAAAGATGAGGCCGGATTTTGTGAACCCTATGAATAAGTACAAAGCTGGAAAAGTCACAGAAGAGTGGCTGAAGGGAAAGGATGGGGATAAAAATGATAAGTGAAGGTAAATTCGGGCCTCAGGAGGCAATTTGTCTTACGACAACAGCAATTGCAGCAAAAGTATTTTACACAAGCCCTGCAATTTTATCAGGCCTCGT
>JAKPKE010000292.1 GCA_029553855.1 Bacillota bacterium
CATCACCTAACAATGCCCTCACGCTGCGGCACGACGGGCAGGGCTAGGAGAATGCGTGCCTTGGGTTGCCGGATGCATTTGCTTTGGAGCGTGGGCAGGGCAACCACACCCCTTCACCGGGAGCGAAGCTCCGCCAAGGGGATAGGCTTTGCAGGTCCGGTTCAGTGGTGTCGTGAGTGCGAACCCGTTAGCTGACATCGGACGCAGGTTTGTCGTGCATCCTTGTATGGATTATAGAGGGATATAAACGTTAAAGAACAATAAGTGATTACAAGGTAGTAAACATATATTTTGGGAGGTATGAATTTATGGCAAGTGAATTAATAGCTTACTGTGGACTTTATTGCGGGGCATGTAGCTTTAGAGTTGCATTTGAAGAGAATAATAGGGATCATGTAACACATATGCCAACATATTATGATCTTCTTAAGAATGATCCTCTTGAATTTTGTCCCGGATGCAGATTGGAAAATAAATGTGGAGAATGCGCTATAAGAGATTGCGCAATGAATAAGGGAATCGAGTATTGCAGCCAGTGTAATGATTTCCCATGTAGCAAATCAATAAGATTTAATAGTGATGGAAAACCACATCATGGAGAATCAATAAGTAATCTTAACTTGTTGAGAGAAATAGGGGAAGAAAAGTGGTTAGACATAATGAGAGAAAGGTGGACTTGTAAGTGTGGGGCTAGATATTCTTGGTATTATAAAGAATGTACTAAGTGTAATGTTAAATAAGAATAAAATAAGAACTTAATTGGGGCTGACCCCGAGAGGCGATGTGAATAACTAATGAAATATGGATTTTAGCAAGTAAGGTTTATTCTTTTATATATGTCAAATATTTTATGCCTGTTGAGTGGGGAGTTTAAGGCCTCCGCATCCATGGGCTCTTGCCCTGTGGGCGTCCGGCATCAGCTAACAAAGCCCTCACGCTGCGGCACGTCGGGTAGGGGCAGGGAGTATGCGTGCCTTGGGTTGCAGAAGATTTGGTAAGCTGTAGTTTGACTTAAGTAGCAACCACACCCCTTCACCGGGCTGGTCATATAGCTTCGCTATACTGCTCGCCCATGCAACCCGGGAGCGAAGCTCCGCCAGGGAGACAGGCTCTGCGGGTCCGGTTCAGAGGCGTCGTGAGTGCGGAACCGTTACACGCAATCCCTAAATAGATAGGAGGGGATATCTTTTTGAATAAAAACATGAAAAAGGCTTTAACTTTTATTGGCTTAACCTTCTTCCTTAATTATCTTATGGTTACCCTATACTTTGCATTGGGCGGAAAATGGATTATGCCCGGCTCGTTTATAATAGCTACAAGTTATATGTTTATCCCAATGCTCGTTGCTCTTGTGGTTCAAAAGTTAATCTACAAAGAACCTATAATAAAACCATTAGGCATTTCCTTTAAGTTAAACTGGTGGTTTTTGGCAGCATGGTTGCTTCCATCGATTATTGCTTTTGCTGCATTAGGTGTTAGTTTACTTTTCCCTGGAGTAGAATACTCTCCGGAAATGGCTGGGATGTTTGAGAAATTTGAATCTATGCTCACACCGGAACAATTAGAACAAATGAAAAACCAAGCCGCAGCATCCCCTATTCATCTAATCTGGATTGGTTTGCTACAGGGACTTATAGCAGGCATTACGATCAATGCTGTTGCTGGTTTTGGTGAAGAATTGGGTTGGAGAGGGCTTCTCCAAAGAGAGTTTGGTTATATGGGTTTCTGGAAGTCGTCAGCGATTATTGGTGTTGTCTGGGGAATATGGCATGCACCCATTATTCTTCAAGGACATAATTATCCTCAGCACCCTTTGGCTGGCGTGTTGATGATGATAATTTTTACTCTGTTGCTCTCGCCAATTTTCAGTTATGTAAGACTTAAAGCGAAGTCTGTCATTGCTGCGGCCATCATTCACGGTTCGCTCAATGCTGTTGTTGGACTATCTACCATGGTAGTCAAGGGAGGGAATGACTTAACTGTTGGTGTTACTGGATTGGCTGGATTCATAGTCCTTGCGTTTGTAAACGTTGGGTTGTTTATTTATGATCGTGTTTTAGCTAAAGAACATATCATGATAAGTTGAATAATCAGTATTATATATATGTCGCGGACTGCATATAACATTGCATTCAGGAGGGTGTGGATTATCGAGTTCGTCGGGGGGTAGGATTAAGGGTGAGGCTGAAGCGTACCGCGCACATCTCCCAGCCTAAGTCAGGCATGACCCGGCTCGTCCGGGCCTAACATAAGAGCTATGGTAAGGCACGGACATCGCCTTAAGGCTGGGTGACGTCGGGAATGCGGGACTTTAAACGCCATAACCGCTAATTCAGGCCAATCGCGGCATTGTGCCGCACTGTAAAAAAAGGAGGGCATAAAATGTCGGTAATAGATAAGTTAGCTTGTTCTTTGGGTCGAAATGATGAAATACCAAATCAAGAATTAGCAAAGGAACTTTGCCGGACAAAAGACAGTGAAAGTATTAAAGAACTAGTCCAATGTCTTTTTAATGGAACTACCGCGATCAAAAACGATAGTATTAAAGTACTGTATGAAATCGGGGAAGCCCAACCAGAATTAATTTCATCTTATGTAGATGATTTTATTACGTTATTGAATAGTAAGAACAACAGGCTTGTTTGGGGATCAATGACTGCCTTATCAACGATTGCGAATATAAATCCGGGCAAAATATTTGAAAATATCAATTTGATATTTGATGTTATGGAAAAAGGTTCTGTTATAACTGTAGATAATGGAGTTTCTGTTTTAGCAAAGGTTGGCTCAACGAATAAAGAATATGAAAAGAAAGCTTTGCCATTTTTGTTGAAACACCTTGAAACTTGTCGGCCAAGAGAAGTTGCTCAACATTCGGAAAGGAGTATGGCTATAGCGAATTCGGGAAATAAAGTAGAATTTCAAAGGGTTCTGGAGAAACGTTTGGATGATTTATCTCAATCCCAACAAGCAAGAGTTAAAAGAGTTCTTAAAAAAGTGAACAGCATGTAAAAGGAATGGTGCCCTCCATGGCTTTTGATTAGGTGGCGGTTACGTCGTTTAACTACGAGTTGCAGATTAGCCTGCTCCAAAATGCTTTTTAGAATTACTCTATGTGAAGCAGGACAAAAGAGTGAGGCAAATAGATGCCGGAAAATGAGAGTTAATAAGGGAGAAAATTAAATGCTAATGATATCTGAAACACTGAAAAATGTATATTCTGGAGGATTAATCGGGGCTATTCTATTTAAGAATGCAAGCAACTCCGAATTATGTAAAAACCTGGGAACAAAGAAAGAAGAACTTGAAAGTACTTTAAGAAATAAGTATGGGAATTTTAACCGATCGGATCTGGGCTCGACAGAACCAATTAAGACATATGTTGATTATTACAAACGTTTTAAGAAAACATATCATGTGTTACTTCAATTAGAATCCATTGTTTTCAAAAATAAATCCATACCTAATGTATCTCCATTAGTGGAAACAATGTTTATGGCGGAACTCAAAAATCAATTACTTACGGCTGGTCATGATATGGATACTATTAAGCTGCCGATAAGGGTAGATTTATCACAAGGAAGTGAACATTATGTATTATTAAACGGGCAAAAGAAAGAATTAATACCAGGAGATATGATGATGGTTGATGGGAATGGAATCATATCAAGCATTATATATGGACCTGATAATCTAACTCAAATAAAGAAGAATACCAAAAATGTTTTGTATGTTGTATATGCTCCTCCGGGAATTAAAGAGGAATTGTTAGAGCATCATCTACAAGATATAAATCAATATGTAAAAATTGTTTCAACAGATGCCGTATTAGAAACCCGGCAAATATATAGAATTTAGTCAGATTAAATTTGCAGCTATCTTCTTCTTTCATTTATATTGTATAAACATTCTAAATATATTAGAATATATTAGATATATTGTATTTGACTCAGAGAGGTATTCTTGTGGATGACTTAATTTCAAAATTTTTTTATTATTTCAATTTGAACTTTGGCTTGGTATCGCTGTTGCATAGCTTACCCGGGATTATTGTCGCCCTTACCATACACGAATGTGCTCATGCGCTGGCTGCATATTTGATGGGAGATAGGACGGCCAAGCTCCAGGGCAGGATGACGCTTAACCCTGTAGCCCATATAGATCCGATGGGGTTTTTGTGTCTGATTTTAACAAGAAGATTTGGATGGGCAAAACCGGTTCCCGTTAATGATATGAATTTTAAGAACAGGAAAATGGGAATGCTTATTGTGTCTGTTGCCGGACCGCTTTCCAATTTTTTTGCAGCTATGCTGATTGCAATATTTTATGCGTTGTTTTACAACAGTATTGGAGGTATAATCAGAAGTATTCTTACGACTGCATATATAATAAATCTCAGCATAGGTGCATTTAATCTTATTCCTGTACCGCCTTTAGACGGTTCAAATATACTTGATGCGTTTCTTACAAATAAGCAAAGGTTTTATATGAGGAGATATGCTGTATATTCCAATATAATTATGCTGCTGCTGATTTTTTCCGGTACTATCGGCAGAATACTCGGACCGGTAATCCTGACTATGGATTGGTTAATTAATTCTGTAATAGGATTGTTTATATAGGAGGTATGAATAATATGGCAAGACAAAGAATTATGAGCGGTATGAGGCCTACAGGGAATCTTCATCTGGGAAACTATTTCGGTGCTCTTGAGAACTGGGTTAAGCTTCAGGACGAATTTGATTGTTTTTATTCCATTGTTCAGTGGCACGCACTGACTACAGACTATGAAAATACCGACGATATCAAGGATAATGTGATAGAGATGGCAATAGATTGGCTTAGCGCCGGCTTGGACCCCGAAAAATGCACAATTTTTCTGCAGTCAGGGGTTAAAGAAATTGCAGAGCTTCATTTATTGCTTTCAATGATAGTACCACTTTCGTGGCTGGAAAGGTGTCCGACATACAAAGATCAACTGGCACAGCTTAAGGAGAAAAACATTACAACCTATGGCTTTCTTGGTTATCCTAATCTAATGGCTACTGATATACTTATCCATAAGGCAAATGTAGTACCGGTCGGTGAAGATCAGGCTCCGCATTTGGAGCTTTCCCGTGAAATTGCCAGAAGGTTCAACTATTTGTACGGTGAGACCTTCCCGGAGCCCCAGGCAAAGATGACACAGATTAAAGTGCTGCCGGGGCTGGATGGGAGAAAAATGAGCAAAAGCTATGACAATACAATTTCTCTGTCTGACTCACCCGACATAATAAGGGAAAAAGTTAAACAGATGATAACAGATCCGGAGAAAATCAGGAAGAATGACCCGGGCCATCCTGACATCTGCGCTGTTCATGCCTTTCATAAGGTATTTTCTGAGAAAACTTATCAGGACATATATGATATTTGCAAGGCCGGCAGCCTGGGCTGTGTGCAATGCAAAAAGAATCTTGCAGAAAATATAGTGGAATATATGGGACCGATGTATGAGCGGAGACAAAAATTTGTGAAAAATAAATCAGAGATCCTGGAAATATTAAGGAATGGCACACAGCATGCAAGAGCAGTGGCTAAGATAACACTCTCAGAAGTCAGGG
>JAKPKE010000019.1 GCA_029553855.1 Bacillota bacterium
AATACATCCCAGAAGCACACGGGGTACTGCTTATAGTTAAAACCCTCTATCCCCAATTTTGCGATTCTCTCCGCCATATTGGGATTATCATTGCCCTGTTCCGAAAGACCCGCCAGATCACCCTTTATGTCGGTAAGGAAAACAGGGACTCCCATATCGCTGAAGGACTCCGCCAATACCTTAAGAGTAATGGTTTTCCCTGTGCCAGTAGCCCCTGCGATAAGTCCATGCCTGTTTGCCATGCCCGGTAAAAGATATACGGGTTTATCACTCTTTGCTATCCATACTTTATTATCAGAGTACACTATCTTTACCCCCTGTAACTTATTTGTATAATAAAACACCTTCTGTTATTATACTAACAAAAGGTGTATCAATTGTAAATATAGGTCCAGGCACCAGTCTATTCGGTTCTTCTCCTTAAAGCCCCTACTACGCTTGTCACTATCAATATCGCAATAATAGTCTCCGGTATCCCGTTTGCAACACCTATCCCCACGATTATTCTCCTGGCTAGTTCGGGAGATTGTCCTATAGCCTTTACAAAGTTTTCTGCATACATCAAATATATAAGGCTCAAAACCAAAACTGTATTGGTCAATGTTCCTACAATAGATGCCACTACTATATCCAGCGCTTTATCCTTGAACTTTCTGTTTGTTATAAAAGCCATTGACGCAGCAAGCACTATCAAAGCAATATTCATCGCTAATAGCCAGCTGCTTTGGGAGCTTTTAATATTCCCGTAAATACCATAGCCCAAGTAGCCAATTATTAATATCCAGATAGCATTCAATATACCTAAGGTTTTCCTGTGTCCCAGATTGTTCAAAGCTTTAAACGTATAATAGGAAGTTATTCCTATCAGCACTCTCGGCACTACCGAAACCAATGGATTAAGAAAGACAAAGGACACCGGTGTAGGATTGGTTAAAGCCTGAAAAATACTGAAAAGCCCAAATATAAGACCCGCAAGCCCGCCCACAACAGGGCCTTCCATAATAGCGCCTATTATTACAGGGATGTGCATAATAGTTGCCCTTGTCGGTCCTACGGGTATAAATCCCAAGGGAGTCATTCCCAGGATTGCAGATATCCCTCCCAATACCCCGACAATAGACATCTTTCTCACGTCAAATTCTTTTACTGCTAACATTTTAATACCTCCGCTCCAGTTCCATATTTTGGATACCAGTCGTAAAACAAATTGTTTATAACTATATCCGGTCCAACTCTTTACAGATGTTGGCTTCAAAAATATTATAATAAAAATTCAGCAGAAAAACAATAAATTAAATATCACTATAGGAAATTAATTTATGACAAGACTTTGCATTAATTATTGCATTGGTTATTGCCCTTGACATAGCCTCACCGGCCATAGTGCCGATCAGATTCAGATCTGCGTTGATTTCATTGGCAGCCATGGTAAAAATTGTGTCTCCGTCAAGCATAGTATGCACCGGATTAATTGATCTTGCAAAGCCATTATGAGCCATTGCTGCTGTTTTGTTGGCCTCTGCCTTTGACAATATGGCGTTTGTGGCTATCACTCCTATAGTGGTATTTCTCAAAGGAAAACCCAATGACTTGCTTTCCTTTTTCATTATTGTATATGTGTTCAGCATTTCATTTTTTTCATAGTCATAAACTCCGGCAATCTGCCTGCCTGTCCTATAGTCATAAATATCCCCAAAGCTGTTTACCGATACTATTGCAGACACTATAAGCTCCCCTGCTTTAACAGTCGCACTTCCCAGCCCGGATTTCATAGCATGATCGGGTCCTAGAATTTTACCCACTGTTGCACCCAAACCGCAGCCGACATTCCCCTGCCTGCTTTCTTCTGATGAAGCACTTTTTGCTGCATCATAGCCCATTTTCAAATCCGGCCTTATTCTATAATCACCTATGTTCAAATCAAAAATTACTGCGGAAGCTACTATAGGCACTTTAGTAACGCCGACATCAAAGCCAATATTCCGCTCTTCCAAAAGCCTCATTACTCCGGAAGCTGCTTCGAGCCCGAAGGCACTGCCTCCGGATAAGACTACCGCGTGAATTCTGTCCACCAGTTTATCAGGCTTTAATAAATCTGTCTCTCTGGTTCCCGGAGCAGAACCTCTCACATCTACCCCCCCGGTGGCACCTTTTTCACAAATAACCGCCGTACAACCGGTCATACCTTCCTCTGATTGACTATGCCCTACCTTTATACCATTTACATCAGTAATATACCCCGGATACATTATTGCCTTCATCTGATATTCTCCCTTCTTTCAATCATATCCCGGCGCTTTCACATCAAAGCTTTTCCTCATTTTACTATATAATCTGTCCAAATAAAAGAAGGAGCCTAAGCCTTGACTTAAGTTTCAATCAAATCTCTCAATAAGTCAACAAGTTAACAATTTGGCACCTAATCTGTTATATATAAATGGTATGAACTGGTATATAAACGGTAATTATTTGTAAGTTTATGTAAAAGGAGATTGGAATATTGTGTCAAATATTAAGCAAAGGAGTGTTGCGGTAAAATAAGTTTACAAGTTGACAGACCGGCATCAAACATAGGAGGGGAATGAATGAAAAGCATTAAAGCAAAACTCATTGTATATTTTTCAGTAATAATTTTTCTTTCATCTATTATTATAGGGTTTATTTCTATTCTAAGAGCGACCGAATCACTGACTAACGAAGTAGAGAAGGCACTTGGTTCATTGGCATTTGATGCAGCGAGATTAACAGAAAGTCGTATTGAAACGCAGAAAAAAACTTTGCTAATGATAGCAATGAGGGAAGATATTAAGAGTATGAATTGGGAGATACAACAGCCCATACTGCAAAGACAAATCAAAAATACAAACTTCCTGGATATTGCAGTGGTGCAACCTGATGGTACGGCCTACTATTCAACCGGTACAACTAGTAAATTAAGGGAAATGGAATATGTAAGAAAAGCCTTTAGTGGAGAGACATATATATCTGATTTATTAATCGACAGTACAACTGGTGAGATAGTTGTAATGTATGCTGCACCTATAGAGCGAGACGGCAAAGTAGTAGGGGCATTAATCGGTCGGCGTGAAGGAGAGGCATTAAATAGAATCACTGATGACTCCGGTTACGGTGAAAGCGGTTATGCATATATGATTAACTTAAAAGGTACAGTAGTTGCCCATCCAGATAGAAATAAAGTACACAATCAATGGAACCCTATTAATGAAGTAAAAAATGATGAATCGTTGAAATCAGTTTCCACCTCTGCTGCCACTTCCTTCGCTTGAACCTTCTCTGTTACTGTTACACCTGTCCCTTATGTCTTCAGCCGTTTCATGGGTAGCATCCGCAAAGAAAAAATACACCTTCTATATAATTACAGAAGGTGTACATTCTGTAAATGTTTTTCTTTCTTTATTCTCCTGTTCGTTGTCTAGCGTATAAGACTATTCTATTTTTTCAAATGTGAGAATTTTAAGTGCATCTTCAAACTGCGTAGCTTGGTTTAACTGATAATCTCCTACTTTAACTCTGAGATTATTATTCTTCATGTAATCAACCATTTTATTTTTCTCAGTTTTATCCCAAAGTTTGAGTTCCTCAACCATTTTATAATCTGCTAACATATTAGAATCTACATGTATCGAAAATGGCTTACCAATTTTAATATTATTTTTTTCACTCCATAAAAGGTCAAAAATTGAAAATCTCATAGTGTATAGTAACACCCCCAAAATAATTAACATAGTAATAAAAACCATTGTTTTTTTCATAACACCCGCCACACCCCCTACCTATTAGTAAATACTCTAATTCCATCTTTATCTTGTGTTAAATAAATACCAGTTTCTCCTCTAATATCCTCGCCTGCATCCGCAGGAGTATACCCATATAACCCATTTATTAGTTTTTCTGCTATTTGGTCTTTAAACGGGATTAGCTTAGGCAAACCACCTATTACAATATCCTTTGTATCATCTGGCAATATCCACTTATGTTCAATAGTTGAACTATTTATACCTCCTGATTTTAGAGCATTTACTGCAAAAGTAGTGCAATTATTATCAACCATGTTATACTTTTCGTTATATTTACTGATAAAATTCAGAATATTCTTTGACTGTTGTGAATTTATTTCAAATACCTTTGCAATATCCCATGGGTGATTATTTTCTGAATCTAGAGCATTTCCTTCTATATTAAGAACACTCTCAACATCTTTCTTTAAAGCTATCTGTTTTATATCAAGTGCTTGAGCTGGGTAAAAGCCTCTGTATATTACGACACCCTCTCCTACATCAATCCGTATAAACGTATGCCCAACAGACCTATCGCTATTAAAATCTATTACTGTTCTTTCTCCTACAACTGGCTGCTGAATTAACATTGTTACCGTCATCTTTCCGGAATAATTTGCTTTCAAATAATCATCTAAGGTCTTGTATACGTTATTATCTTGTTGTAGATATAACCCTCCAATATCGCTTACAACATTATCTGCCATAGCTATCAATGTACCGCTGTTCTTAGCCGATTCCCACTGTTTCTTCGCATCACTATCCGGCGAATCATTATGTATACCATTCTTGCCTGTCTGCACCGCTATGTTATACTCTTCTGCCCTGTTATATATTATCGTAGCTTCTCTGCCGTCAATTACTCCATCCTTTACAGCATTTTCATATGCAACCGCAAACGTATATCTTTCCCAAATCCCCGCATCGCTGCCCCGGGCTCTTACTATATCACTTATATCCCTTCCGTTCCTTGCTTCAAATCCGTACAGTTCTTCACGCAGCAGTTCGGCCCTTTGGTGGTAAAGCTCGGCCTCACCCATCTTTCCCCCTGCTTTTGCAGCCTCGTATCCAAGCTTCTGTGCATTTATCATATCGATAAATGTCTGGGCGCTCTCCCCTCCTGTAAGGGCTGCCTGCACCTGGGCCTTAGCCATTATCTTTATAGCCTCGAGGCCATAATCCGGGGTGTTTTGTTTTGCGCTCCCTCCGCTTTTGCTGCTGCTTGAACTTCCGCTGCTTTTACCTGAGCTGCTGTTGCTGCTTGTGCTGCTGTTTGAACTGCTGCTTGAGCTGCTGTTTTTCTTGTTCGCTTCCCTTAGGGCCTCGGCCGACGCATGGGCAGCATCCATACCTTTCTTATTCCCCGCTGCCTTAGCCTTGTTGTAATCATCCGTATATTTTAATATTTGACATATTGCCTCAACCGGTAATTTTTCGTCGCCCTCCTGCCAATGCCCACTTGGATCTATATGCTGTATCGGGTCATTGGTGCAATAAGTATAAAGGTTAAGGCTTAGGGGGTTGATATCTTCTCCCCAATAGCTGTCTTCGCTTATGAACCTTCCTATATAGGGGTCGTAGTATCTGGCTCTCAGGTAATACAGTCCCGTCTGGCTGTCATAGAATTCTCCGGCATACCTTATGCTGTTTTCATATTCTTCTATTGTCAGTGTCGGATTGCCGAATATGTCATAGTCGTACTGGTTTTCCGTCTCTCCGTTTTCACTTACCGTCCGCACTGCGTCCCCATGGCCGTTAAAGAGGTAGTATGAGAGTTTGTCTGTGCCGTCTATCCTTCCTATATAGTTTATACCCCTTACGTACCTTATATCTCCGCTGTCTCTTTCCTCCAGTATAACATGCTGCCTGTCATAGAGGTAGCTTGTTACTTCCGCTGTGTTGCCCTTATCCGATCTTCTTACGGTCTTTTCTACCCTCAGTCCGTCTCCGTCATAGGCATATTCAACCGCTATTCTTACGGAAGCTTTTATCTGCTCCGTCCCTATAAGTCTGTTGAATCCGTCATACCGGCTTACTGTCTGATCCACCACATTGTGGATGGGCTCCGTGGTATCTTCTCCGTATACAGCGGCTTCATAGGCCTTGGGGTTCTCTTTGCTGTACAGGGTTATATATTCTACGCTTCTTCTCAGTTCGTTGCCGTTTCCGTCATATCTGAAATTGGTTATCTTCTGCAGAAGCTCCTTCCCTGAGGCGTCTTTCATTTTCTCCGCCAGCTTCAGCAGTTTGTTGTTGTTTCCGTATATATATTCGCTTCTCTTTATTATATATTTTATTTCACTTATCCCGGCGCCGTCAATAGCAGGTACTATTTGTTCGGAGGTATAGGTCTCATCCTGGGATATGCGGTTTCCCGCTCCGTCATAGGCATAGACCGTTGTTTTCCCGGGGGTTTCAACCTTTTGCACCCTGCCTGCCTTGTCGTAGGTATATTCCGTCCTGCCGTAGCCGTCTTCTTTGCTTGTCTGCCTTCCGGCTTTGTCGTAGGTATAGCTGTATTCGGATATTATGCTTCCCCCGCCTTTGGTGTTTGTGAGTTTTAGCAGCCTGTTGCTTTTGTCATAGGCGTAGCTTTCTTCTGCTCCGCCGTCATAGGATATGCTTGCCCTGTTTCCGTTTTCGTCATACCTGTAGGTTATTGTCCTGCCGCCAAAGCTTACGGTTTCCATCCTTCCGGACTTATCATAGGTATATTCTGTGTTATTGCCAAGCCTGTCTTCTATATTTGTTATGTTTCCTATATCGTCGTAGGCATAGCTTATCTGGGACCTTCCTCCTGTTTCTACGGCAATGAGCCAGTTGTTCCCGTTGTATTCATAGGTGCTTGTCCCTGTGGCGTCTGTCATTGTTTCTCTGTTGCCCAATTCGTCATAGCCATAGGCAATGATATCCCCTGTCCCCAGGACTCTTTTCTTTGTCAGAAGCCCCCTGTTGTCATATTCGTATTTTGTCTCTCCGCCGTTTCTGTCCTTAATATATGCTATCATAAGGTTCAGATCGTATTTGTAGCTTGTCTCCTTACCTTCGGCATCCGTTTGGGATGTAAGGAGTCCGAAGCTTCCATAGCCGTATTTTGTTATCTTTCCCCTTCCGTCTGTCATGGTAAGCTTGTTTCCTGCCTTGTCCCAGGTAAACCTGGTTGCCGTGCCCAGGGCATCGATAACTTTCACCAGTTTTCCCGCACCGTCGTATTCGTAGCTGCCGCTATTGCCTAAGGCATCGGTATGCCTGACAATTTCTCCGTATTGGCTGTATTCGTATTTTGTTGCCCCGCCTTCCGGATCTGTCGACTTTACTATCCTGCCGGCAAGGTCATAGAATAAAGGAACCCAAACCTTAGCCCAGGTTCCATTTAGACCTTTGAATAGGTTAACAGGCTGGCACCTGACCTGCTTCTATTTTGTATCCTTCTTATTGCGGTCTGTAACTTTTGCCGTTCTATGTCCCAGATCATAGAGGTAGGTTATTTTTGGTAGTTAGCTTATCCGCATCTGTGCTACCTGTCATGATCCCGGCCCCGGCATAGGTGTAGCGGGTCGTCTTACCTCTGCCGTCTATCATCGCAATCTTATTGCCTGTCTTGTCGTATACGTATTGTGTGCTTACTCCCATGGCGTCCGTTACCTAGGTCAGCCTGCTCCTGTTGTCGTATTCAGATCTCACTCATTCAAATCTCTCAATTAGTTAACAAGTTAACAGGCTGGCACCTAACCTAGAACCTAGGATCTAGTGGTAGATAAACCACAGGTTAAAGGTGGGTGCACCTTCGGGCACACCCGCCGGTTCACAGCGGCCGGCAACGCCGACCGCTTAAGGACTTGGAGCAAATATCGCATTGAAGATTCCTGCAGATTTAAAAAAACACACCATTATGAATTGCTAATGAACATATAATAGAGATAATGTTAATGGCAAAACCAGTAATACTAACATTCCTTTTTACGTTTTTTTGAAATAATCCTACTAAGC
>JAKPKE010000022.1 GCA_029553855.1 Bacillota bacterium
GCATTCCCAGATTGTTTCGGAATCTCTTGAGAAAACAATACCGTCATTGATATTGGCAAGCAGTTTTCTGTATCTCTCTTCATGATCTTTTTCTATCTTTGCTACCTGCTCAAAAAGAACTGCAATCTCCTTGAATCCTTCGGCTTTTGCATCTTTTGCAAATCTGGGATACATATCGGTCCATTCGTAATTCTCGCCTGCTGCCGCATGCTCAAGATTAACCGGTGTGTCGCCAATACCTTCGAGCAGTTTAAACCATATTTTTGCGTGTTCTTTCTCATTATTAGCTGTTTCTTCAAAAATATTGGCTATCTGCACATATCCGTCTTTTTTTGCTTTGGAAGCAAAATAAGAGTACTTGTTTCTTGCCATGGATTCCCCAGCGAAAGCTTCCAATAAATTAGCTTCCGTTTTTGTACCTTTTAAATTTTTCATGTATTACTCCTTTCATTTTTTTGACATTCAGGACATATTCCGTAAAACGAAATATTATATCCGTTAATAATGCATCCCTCCGAATCAATTTTATCATAATCAATCTTCGGAATATCGGAAATATTTATGTCATATACTCTCCGACATACTTCACAACGCAGATGATGATGCTCATCAGTGTTGAAATCGAAACAATCCGCACCTCTGGGTGTCTGAATATGCAGTATTTTCCCCTGCCTTGCCAGCAATTCCAAATTCCTGTAAACCGTTGCTCTGCTGATTGACGGGTTTTCCGGTCTCAACTTTGTATAAACTTCATCGGCGGACGGGTGATTATCCATACCCAAAACGGTTTGTAAAATAATTTCTCTTTGTACTGTATTTCTTGTTATTTTCATAAGTTACAATATCCTATCTCATTAAGATTATACACATTTATCGTTTTTTGGCAATATGTAAACCCGAACAATTTACCTGAATACCGTTATTTTAATATATCTTCGGCATTCAGTCTGTTTATTTTTTCATATGCCGATTTGCTCAGGCGTTTGTTATTGTATCCCTCATCCAGGAAGTTAACCGTGTCAAAGAAACCGTATTCCCTCGGAGCACATATGTCGGTCCCGTAGAAAATCCTGTCCTGAAACTCTTCCAAGAATGCGTATCCGAAATCGGGGTCTCTTGTTATAGCGGTATAACCGCTGTTTGCCGAAATATCACACATCAGATTCCCATACTTTCTCAAAAGCCGAGGTATACTTCCCCCCGGAACAACCGGACCCTTGTTGTATAAGTGCATGGTTTCTTCGGTTACATCCCCGCTTATATGCGACCAGAAGGAAGCGGAATGCCCAATAAATTTAAGGTCGGGAAAATCATTAAGAGTCTTTTCCAGTAAAGGAAGACCCGGTTTATCAATAATACCGTATGCTTCTTTTTCCGTAGCGAGATGAAAAAGAATAGGCATGCTCAGCTTCTCTGCATGATAAAACAGATTTCTCATTCTACAGTCATCGAACATAAGATTGCTTGTAACTTCTCCTATTCCTTTGGCTCCCAGCTTCTTATAGTGCTCAATAAAGAACCCCAAATCGGTATCTTCCGAGTTGTAATGCCATCTGGGATCTATATTACAGTACCAGTCAAACATAGCCGGATATGCGCGCACTATCCTGTAAGTTTCCTCATTATTTATCAATCTGTGCTGTCCTTCCATTGACACTACCGGTAAAAGAACCCCTTTTTCAATACCCAACTTATCGTAATAAGGCTTTATCTCGTCGGGTGTTGCAAATGTTTCATTCCTGTATACTCTCGGTATGTCATTTTGTTTTTCCCAATCATCTATATACATGACGGAATGAATATGCATGTCAATTCTTTTCATGTTTTCCTCTTTACCTTTCCAAAAGCCTTAAAGCATTTGTTCTGCATATTTTCCCGTATGCCCTATCGCTCAATTTGTTCTTTTCCGCTCCCTGTTCCAAAAACTGTGCCAATTTGAATGATTTCTCCTCTCTTTTTGAACAGATACCGGTACCGTAGTATATCCTGTCCTGAAATTCTTCTAAGAATTCGTATCCGAAATCGGGGTCCCTTGTGATTGCATTATATCCGCTGTTTGCTGACAGGTCGGCATGAAGATTATCGTATTTTCTCATAAGTTCCACCAGTCTTCCCGCTTTTTTAACCGGTCCCGAAGGATATCCGAATCTGTCACATTCCTCCGAATCGGCACCTATTTCCGCCCAGAACGGTTGAGAGTGCCCGATTATAGTAAGTTTGGGAAATCTTGTCAGAGTCTCTTCCAGCTGCTTTAATCCTTTTACATCATAAATACCGTAAGGGCTGTCATCCGTCCCTATATGAATTAAAACGGGCATATCGTACATCTCGGCATGTCTGAACAGATTTTGCATACGCTCATCTGAAAAAGGCAACTTTGCAGTCACTTCACCGATACCTTTTGCACCGTGCTTTTTATAATGATTTATAAAATGTGAAAGATCGGTATCGGCACTGTTTGTCCAGCATCTGGGATCTATTCCGCAAAACCAGTAAAAGCGGTCGGGATATTTTCTTACTATTCTCATTGCTTCCAAGTTGTTGAAAGTATAATGTGCACCTTCGGGAGCTATAGTTACCATAAGTACTCCCTTTTCAATGCCGAGCTTTTCATATAATATCGCTATTTCTTCGGGAGCAGGATATGTAAGTTTATCCTGTATCGGTCGATATATAGCGTTTTTTTCCTCTTCTTCCGACAGATATATCCTGCTGTGAACATGGATATCAATTTTTTTCATATTTTTCCTTTCTAAAAACATATGCAGCGGTTCTATTCTTAATAAACCGTTATAATGAATGCCAACTTCATATATTCTAACACATTAATCTCATCAATAGCCTTAAAATTATTAATTATTTAAAACTCTGTTTATTTATTCATTTTTTAATAATATATCTTCATTGAGATTTTAATTGCAGATGGTATAATTCATGTATTAATATCGAAAGGACTGGGTTATGAAAGAGAAGAAACCTGTTCCGATAGCGGAATGGATATTGCTTGTGATAAAAGGAATAGTAGTGGGAGCCGGTGCTATAATTCCGGGTGTAAGCGGAGGCGTTCTATGTGTGGTTTTCGGGATATATCAGCCCATGATGGCTCTTTTAGCACATCCTATAAAGTCCTTTAAGACTTATTATAAAATATTTATTCCTTTTATAATAGGATGGCTTGCCGGATTTTTACTCATTGCAAAACTTGTGGAAATGCTGTTTGCGGCATCCGCTTCGATAGCTATCGCACTGTTCGTGGGATTAATAGCGGGAACATTGCCCTCTCTGTTTAAGGAAGCTGGTAAATTCGGCACCGACAATAAATCCCGTATAGGCTTTACACTGGGCTTGTTTTTAATGTTCACCTTATTATTGCTGCTGGATAATCAATCGTCCTCGTCCATAACCCCGAACATCTGGTGGTTTGCTTTCTCGGGTCTTATATGGGGATTCAGCCTTATTGTACCCGGATTGAGTTCCTCATCCATCTTAATATTCATGGGGCTGTATCAGCCGATGACTTCCGGTATAGCCGCTTTGGATATGGCGGTAATACTGCCATTGATAGCCGGTCTTGCGGTAACCGTTCTTTTATTTGCCAGACTGGTTAATCATCTGTTCGAGAAGCACCACAGTATAATGCATCATACAATAATAGGAATAGTTATTGCATCCACCCTCCTTATAATCCCTACCGAGTACCCGAATTGGTGGAGTCTTGTTATAAGTGTAGTCTGCTTTGCAGCAGGCTTTGCGGCTTCCGTTTTTATGAATAAATTGGATAAAAACAGTGAAAAGACCGCTTAATCAAATATATTAAAATCAGCATTCACTTTATAACAAATGCGAAAAGTGTTCTTCAAATTCCGGATAAACACATCCGATCATTGCTGCAAAATTTTTAAACGGTATATAATCGGGGATACTGTTTCCCGTTCCCAGTGCATACCCTTTATATCCTGTAAGTTGTATCAATGCTGCGCATCTGGCTCTAATGTTTTCCACCGATTCCCTTGCAATAAAATCCAGGTCAATTCCGCCCAGTATGGCTATTTTATCCGCATATTTCCTGTATCCTTCTTCAACAGGCAGAATGTTGTCTTCAAATGAATGTTTCCCATCAAATTTCATATCATAAATTATGTCATCCATCACTTCAGTAAGATTACCGCATGAATGCAGCATGGCTAAACGACCGCTTTTATGGACCATTTCCACTATCTTTTTGTAGTACGGGAATATGTATTTTCTCAAATCTTCCGGTGACAACATGGTAGCGGTTTTAAAGCCCCAGTCGTCATTTACCATTACCGCACCTACACAGTCATATTTTAAGCAGTTTTCATAATATCGGACCAATCTGCTTCCAACTTCATCAAGTATCTTCTCAAAGAGTGCAGGTTCCTCATATATCATTATGCACATGTTTTCATAGCCGACAAGTTCTACAATATTTTCTAAAATCCCGCCGGGACCGAACACTATAACTTTCATTTTTTTAGGCAGTATCTTCTCGCACTCTTCCAGCCTTTTATAGTTTGCTTTATCGGGGTCCATGAATTTATATGCTGAAAAAGATTCCGCGTCATATATGGGATACCCCTGCCCTTTGGGAAAATGAGGAAAGGAAAAATCGCTGCCGTGCAAAGTTATATAGTCATATCCGGCA
>JAKPKE010000023.1 GCA_029553855.1 Bacillota bacterium
GCATTCCCAGATTGTTTCGGAATCTCTTGAGAAAACAATACCGTCATTGATATTGGCAAGCAGTTTTCTGTATCTCTCTTCATGATCTTTTTCTATCTTTGCTACCTGCTCAAAAAGAACTGCAATCTCCTTGAATCCTTCAGCTTTTGCATCTTTTGCAAATCTTGGATACATATCGGTCCATTCGTAATTCTCGCCTTCTGCCGCATGCTCAAGATTAACCGGTGTATCGCCTATACCTTCCAGCAGTTTAAACCAAATTTTTGCGTGTTCTTTCTCATTATTAGCCGTTTCCTCAAAAATATTGGCTATCTGCACATATCCGTCTTTTTTTGCTTTGGAAGCAAAATAAGAATACTTATTTCTTGCCATGGATTCCCCTGCGAAAGCTTCCAATAAATTAGCTTCCGTCTTTGTACCTTTTAAATTTTTCATATATTACTCCTTTCATTTTCCTGACATTTAGGACATATTCCGTAAAACGAAATATTATATCCGTTAATAAGATATCCTTCCGAATCAATTTTATCATAATCAATCTTCGGGATATCGGAAACATCTATGTCGAATACTCTCCTACATACTTCACAACGCAGATGATGATGGTCATTAATGTTGAAATCAAAACAGTCCGCACCCCTCGGTGTCCGGATATGCAGTATTTTCCCCTGTCTTGCAAGCAGTTCCAAATTCCTGTAAACCGTTGCTCTGCTGATTGAAGGATTTTCCGGTCGCAACTTTGCATAAACTTCATCGGCAGACGGATGATTATCCATACCCAAAACGGTTTGTAAAATAATTTCTCTTTGTACTGTATTTCTTGTGATTGTCATAAGTTATCAATATCCTATCTCATTAAGATTATACACATATCTCGGAGTTTGGCAATATGCAAACCCGAATAATTTGCCCGAATACCGTTATTTTAATATATTCTCGGCATTTAACCTGTTTATCTTCTCATATGCCGATCTGCTCAAGCGTCTGTTATTGAATCCTTTATCCAGGAAGTTAACCGTGTCAAAAAAACCGTATTCCCTGGGAGCACATATGTCGGTCCCGTAGAAAATCCTGTCCTGAAACTCTTCCAAGAATGCGTATCCGAAATCGGGGTCTCTGGTTATTGCAGTAAAACCGCTGTTTGCCGATATATCACACATAAGATTTCCGTACTTTCTCAAAAGCTTTAGTATCCTTCCCCCCGGAACAACCGGTCCCTTGTTGTATAAGTGCATAGTTTCTTCAGTTACATCACCGCTTATATGCGACCAGAAGGAAGCGGAATGCCCTATGAATATAAGGTCGGGAAAATCATTAAGAGTCTTTTCCAGCAAAGGAAGACCTGCCATGTCAATAATACCGTATGCTTCTTTTTCCGTTGCAAGATGAAAAAGAATAGGCATGTTCAGTTTCTCTGCATGATAAAACAGATTTCTCATTCTACAGTCATCGAACATAAGATGGCTTGTAACTTCTCCTATTCCTTTGGCTCCGAGCTTCTTATAGTGCTCAATAAAGAACCCCAAATCGGTATCTTCCGAGTTGTAATGCCATCTGGGATCTATATTACAGTACCAGTCAAACATAGCCGGATATGCGCGCACTATCCTGTAAGTTTCCTCATTATTTATCAGTCTGTGCTGTCCTTCAATTGACACTACCGGTAAAAGAACTCCTTTTCCAATACCCAACTTATCGTAATAAGGCTTTATCTCGTCGGGTGTTGCAAATGTTTCCTTCCTGTATACTCTCGGTATGTCATTTTGCTTTTCCCAATCATCTGAATACATTACAGAGTGAATATGCATGTCAATTCTTTTCATGTTTTCCCCTTTACCTTTCCAAAAGCCTTAAAGCATTTGTTCTGCATATTTTCCTGTATGCCCTATCGCTCAATTTGTTCTTTTCCACTCCCTGTTCCAGAAACTGTGCCAATTTGAAAGATTTCTCCTCTCTTCCTGAGCAGATACCGGTACCGTAGTATATCCTGTCATGAAATTCTTCTAAGAATGCGTATCCGAAATCGGGATCCCCGGTCACCGCATTATATCCGCTGTTTGCCGACAGGTCTGCATGAAGGTTATCGTATTTTTTCATAAGATCCACCAGTCTTCCGGCTTTTTTAACAGGTCCCGAAGGATATCCGAATCTGTCACATTCCTCCGTATCGGCACCTATTTCCGCCCAGAAAGGTTGAGAATGCCCGATAATAGTAAGTTTGGGAAATTTTATTAAAGTCTCTTCCAGCTGCTTTAATCCTTTTACATCATAAATACCGTAAGGGCTGTCATCCGTACCTATGTGAATCAAAACGGGCATATCGCAAATTTCCGCATGTCTGAACAGGTTTTGCATACGCTCATCTGAAAACGGCAGCTTTGCAGTCACTTCACCGATACCTTTTGCACCGTGCTTTTTATAATGATTTATAAAATGTGAAAGATCGGTATCGGCACTGTTTGTCCAGCATCTGGGGTCTATTCCGCAAAACCAGTAAAACAGGTCGGGATATCTTCTTACTATTCTCATTGCTTCCAGGTTGGTGAAAGTATAATGCGCACCTTCGGGAGCTACGGTTACCAAAAGTACTCCCTTTTCAATGCCGAGCCTCTTATATATTATCGCGATATCTTCGGGAGCAGGATATGTAAGCTTGTCTTTTATCGGTCGATATATAGCGTTTCTTTCTTCTTCTTCCGTCAGATACATCCTGCTGTGAACATGGATATCAATTTTTTTCATATATTCCCTCTTTTAAAACGTATACAGCGGTTATATTTTAATAAACCGTTATAATGAATACTGACCTCATATATTCTAACACATTAATATCATCAATTATCTTTAAATTTTATTATTAAAAACTTTGCATTTTACATTTTTATGATTCATCTTCATTGAGATTTCAGTAACGGATGATATAATTCATGTATTAAGATTGAAAGGACTCGGTTATGAAAGAAAAGAAACCTGTTCCGATATTAGAATGGATACTGCTTGTGATAAAAGGAATGGTAGTGGGAGCCGGCGCCATTATTCCCGGTGTAAGCGGAGGCGTTCTGTGTGTGGTTTTCGGAATATATCAGCCCATGATGGCTCTTTTAGCACATCCTGTAAAGTCCTTTAAAACTTACTACAAGATGTTCATTCCTTTTCTTATAGGGTGGCTTGCGGGATTTTTACTCATTGCAAAGCTAGTGGAAATGCTGTTTGCGGCATCCGCTTCGATAGCCATCGCACTGTTCGTAGGATTGATAGCGGGAACATTGCCCTCCCTGTTTAAGGAGGCAGGTAAATTCGGCACCGACAATAAATCCCGTATAGGATTTACATTGGGCTTGTTTTTAATGTTCACCTTATTATTGCTGCTGGATAATCAATCGTCCTCGTCCATAACCCCGAACATCTGGTGGTTTGCTTTCTCGGGTCTTATATGGGGTTTCAGCCTTATTATCCCCGGATTGAGTTCCTCATCCATCTTAATATTCATGGGGCTGTATCAGCCGATGACTTCCGGTATATCCGCTTTGGATATGGCGGTAATACTTCCATTGATAGCCGGTCTTGCGGTAACCGTTCTTTTATTTGCCAGGCTTGTCAATCATCTGTTCGAGAAGCACCACGGTATAATGCATCACACAATAATAGGAATAGTTATTGCATCCACCCTCCTTATAATCCCTACCGAGTACCCGAATTGGTGGAGCCTTGTTGTAAGTGCAGCCTGCTTCGGGGCAGGCTTTACGGCTTCCGTATTATTGAACAAATTGGATAAAAACAGTGAAAAGACCGCTTAATCAAACATATTAAAATCAACATTCACTTTATAACAAATGCGAAAAGTGTTCTTCAAATTCCGGATAAACACACCCTATCATTGCCGCAAAATTTTTAAACGGTATGTAGTCGGGGATACTGTTTCCCGTTCCCAGTGCATACCCTTTATATCCCGTAAGTTGTATCAATGCTGCGCATCTGGCTCTAATGTTTTCCGCCGATTCCCTTGCAATAAAATCCAGGTCAATTCCGCCCAGTATGGCTATTTTATCCGCATACTTCCTGTAACCTTCTTCAACAGGCAGAATGTTGTCTTCAAATGAATGTTTCCCGTCAAATTTCATATCATAAATTATGTCATCCATCACTTCAGTAAGATTACCGCATGAATGCAGCATGGCTAAACGACCGCTCTTATGGACCATTTCCACTATCCTTTTGTAGTACGGGAATATGTGTTTTCTCAAATCTTCGGGCGACAGCATGGTAGCGGTTTTAAAGCCCCAGTCGTCATTTACCATTACCGCACCTACACAGTCATATTTTAAGCAGTTTTCATAATATCGGACCAATCTGCTCCCTACTTCATCAAGTATCTTCTCAAAGAGTGCAGGTTCCTCATATATCATAATACACATGTTTTCATAGCCGACAAGTTCTACAATATTTTCTAAAATTCCGCCGGGACCGAACACTATAACTTTCATTTTTTCAGGCAGTATCTTCTCGCACTCTTCCAGTCTTTTATAGTTTGCTTTATCGGGGTCCATGAATTTATATGCTGAAAAAGATTCCGCGTCATATATGGGATACCCCTGCCCTTTGGGAAAATGAGGAAAGGAAAAATCGCTGCCGTGCAAAGTTATATAGTCATATCCGGCA
>JAKPKE010000025.1 GCA_029553855.1 Bacillota bacterium
AAATCACCAAGAGTATGAATATAAAGTCTCATATAATCTTCCCCCAAAAACCATATATCTCCATATTATCCCAGATAATGAGAAGATACATGATATTATATACTATTGTTGGCAAAAAGTAAATTAGTAATGACTAAAAAATATCAACTTGAAACAAGAAACTCAGAACATTTTCTGCAATGAATAAAAGCCGGGTACCGCAAACAAAAGTCTCCGATACCGGCCAAATTTTCCTTTCAATATACTCTTTGAAAATTATTCAATATTTATTGTGGTCATATTTAAATCGGCATATATTTTCAGTGTCTTATCAGCTTTGTCATAATCTTTTGAAATGAATTCCTTTTCAGATCTGCTGAATATGCTTTCATTGTCGATTTTCACGGAGGACAAATGATATCCATCTATTACTATATGCACTCCCGCATCCTCAGGAAGCTTAAGATTAACCGTGGATGCTTTGGCATCTATTCTTATTTCCGAATCCTTACGGCAGATGTCTTTCATATCAATCAGAACCTTTGACGCATTTGAGTCCAGATTCAATATCTCAAAGCCTATGTTACCTGCATTATATATACGTATGTCGCTGGCATTGGCATCCATTCTGACTTTTTCAACTGAACCCCTGTTGGGTTCATCGAAATAAAACCTGGCGGAGGTCGCATTCAATTGTGCATTCAGCTTATTTACAGTCATTTTGCCCATATTCATTCTTAAATCGGATGCGTCTGAATTAATCTCCACATCGAGGGGCAGCTTGTCGGTAATATTTACCTCCCAATTGTTGATTGGTTTTCTGAAACCGGATTTATCAAAGCTGTTTTTTATGCTTATACCCTCATCATCAACGCTGAACTCGGGTTTCAAAGCCCCGCTGCTGTATTCAAACTTTACCTCGGCCAGTTTGTCATCCGTACTGTCTATCACTGCTTTTGCAAGCTTCATATCAAGGTTAAGCTTTATTGGCTTTTCCTCCTGATACGTGCTATTCATTTCAACGGTTTCCTTGTATTCCTTCGTTACCCCTGATGCCATACTCTTTGCATTGTCGAACTCCAATACGCAGGCTGAAGCAGATAAAATCAAAATGGCAGCCAGTATCCCCGCGAAAATCCTCCTATACATCTTTTATCTGCCTCCCGGCCATACCGGATCCGAGCCTGGTATCAACAGCAACACCTATGGCATAAGCAACCAGTGCGAAGTACGCCAGCCATCCGAATATTGGGATCATCCTCAGCACATATACAAGCACAACTCCAACCATAAGATGAATATACGATGAATTGCCGCCTTCCAGATGACCTGTGATCCTATATCCTATGGCAACCTCGAGGGCTACCATTCCGGTAAAAGCAACCAGGATAAATGCAATGAAAATAAAAGGTATGAATATTATCCCTATCAAGGTTATTGCAAACAGTATTGAAAGTACAATCGATGCCGGTATAAACAACAACATAATCAAAAAACCTATACCAAGACGCCTTCCCGGTCTGATACCACTCTCCTCCGACATCAGTCTTATCCTTCCCGGTGCAATCAATAATGCAAGGCAGGAAAAAGCATATTTTATAAACAGGCCTATCATGGAACCATAAGATATCTTCGGGATCAAACTAGCAGGTTTTTTCATACTGAAAGGTATGTTTATATCTGCAATTTCACCCTTGATTGTTGCGTTTGGGGACTTATCCACTCCCCCCAGTATTCCGGCAACATCCCCTTTTATTACCCCGCCGTTCTTTACCGATACCTTCCCAAATATTGCTACGACATCACCCCCGACAGTACCGGAAACCGACATATCCCCGAATATTGCTACCACATCTCCCGTCAAATCCCCGTTAATCGTTACATCCCCGAATATTGCCACTATATCCCCATTGACTGTAACCCCGTCCGGAACCTCTATATCATTGAATATCGCCACTTTATCCTTATTATCTACATTGAGCTTAAAGGCGCAAAGCATTAACAAAATCAGCACTAAGCCTGCAATTACTGCTGCTTTCCTGTTAATTTTCATAAAACGACCTCCTAATTTTCCTGCAGCCTGCGGCTGTTTATCAGGAACAGATTAATACCGGTGAATGCCAGTACAATCAATGTAACAGCGGTAACATAATCCCTGAGCAAAACATTTCTCAGAATCAGAATTTTCCCCAGCAATACGGAGACTGTAATAAGTACTTCTCTTAAAACACTGGAGATTATGTTGAAACCATAAATCAGCACATTGTTAACGGCAATAAGTGTTCCGCTCTCTTTAACAAATGGAATTACAGAAAAAACAAATATGTTCCATCCGAAAACTATAAGTCCAAAGATTGAAACCAGCCAGAAGGCGGCGGCTTTAGGGTTTGCAGAATATTTCTCCCGGGTCCTGATCCCTTCCATTACCCTTAATACAAATCCGGTGGGTACTTCAATTTCGGGAAGCTCAGAAAGAGAATCAATGGCTTCCTTGAGCAATGTAAATTCTTCAGCGCAGCAGGAACATCTGTCATTATGCTTTATTATCATTTCCTTTTCCAGTTCGCTAATATTCCCGTCAAAATATTTCATGATCAGTCTATTTATTTCCTTGCACTGCATACTCTATCCGCTCCTTTTTCCTATTGATCAATTCTTCCTTCAGCATCTGGCGGGCTCTGTAAAGCCTGTTTTTAACTATTGTAAGTGATTCTCCCGTTACATCCATTATCTCCTGATAAGACAGGTTCCTGTGATGAAATAATATAAGGAATTCCCTATATTTATCGGGAAGCTTCATTATTGCATCCTGAACCAGCCTTTGGCTTTCTTTCCTTATATATTCCTCTTCAGGGGTATCTTTTTCATCCTTTATTTCAAACCATTCATCTATAGGCACCGTTTCTGCCTTTCTTTTCCGCAAGTTGTCCAAACAGAGGTTTGTTGTTATTTTTAATGCCCAGGTTATGAATTTATATTCAGGATTATACCTGGAGAGGGAATTATACATTCTTATAAATGCCTCCTGGGATACATCTTCCGCTTCTTCCCTGTTACCCATCATCCTGTAAGCTGTATTATACACGGCTCTTTTGTATCTTTCGATGAGCGCCTCAAAAGCATTTACATCTCCAGCAAGGCATTGGTTCACTATTTCAATGTCAGAGGCAATCAAACTCATCCCCACCTTATTCTCCCGGTTAACTCTGGAGTACTTCTTGCGAATGCAGGTGCGGCACTTTTCCCCATGCCGTTCCGGTGGAATAATGTAATATGGTCTGTAAAATATCCCGCCCTTTCCTCGAAACCCCGCAGTCCCGTGACTCCGAACCCCGTGCCCAGCAATCCCGTACCTCGTATCTATAATTATATACGCATTTCATAAAATTTTGTCTGACAAATATTCAATGCTCTTATGTTAACTTCTTCCACATAATTATCGCGTCTTCCCTGTTGTCTCCATAGTAGCCTTTTCTGATTCCGCCATCAGTAAATCCCTGCTTCTGATAAAGCTTCCGTGCAGCATCATTTGAAGCCCTTACCTCCAAAGTAATACGTTCTGCATTGCTTTCCTTTGCTTCCCGGAGCAATGCCTCTACCAGCTTTTCCCCTATTTTTTGCCCTCTATAATCGGGATGTACCGCTATGTTGGTTATATGACCTTCGTCAAGTATGATCCACATTCCCCCATAGGCCACGACCTTTCCGTTTACCTTTGCAACAATATATCTGGCCAGATTGTTCTGGGAAAGCTCCGACTCGAAGGATTCGCGGGACCATGGTATTGCAAAGCTCAGGTTCTCAATTTCGCAAACCTGATCAATATCCCCAAAGCTCATATTCATAAGCTCGATATTCTGTTTTTTCTCATATTCCGCTTCTGCCTGGGATTTTCTGATGTATGTAAGTCTAAAAGAGTTGTAAGTATCCAAAGAACCTTTCTCGTACATTTTCATAGCAATTCTTGCACAGGAGGATGCCCTTGGCAGCAAGCTGTCAGCAGGTGCAACATAATACTCCCTTAGGCCTTTTTTCAGGTCATCCCCAAAGAGCAGCGCCCCGTCTCC
Organism: Bacillota bacterium; assembly: GCA_029553855.1. Classification (GTDB taxonomy): domain Bacteria; phylum Bacillota; class Clostridia; order Lutisporales; family Lutisporaceae; genus BRH-c25. Next base: position 4,047 of record JAKPKE010000025.1, read on the forward strand.
AAGAAAGGTTGTCGGCATATCCTTATCCTTGATTATCTTTATCAAATCATTGATTAATATTACACTAAGATTCTCCTGCTTTATCAAGCTGCCTTTTTCCCATGAGTAAAGGCTGCTGTATACTGCCCCCCTCTGGGCGTCCAGCATTGGGCATATCAGGCCTGTACAATTGTAAAGGTTGTAAGCCAGTGCATCAAGAGTAGGCACTCCGGCAACAGGTTTGCCGAAGGTCTGGGCCATACCCTTTATTATTGATGCCCCAATCCGAAGCCCGGTAAAAGAACCGGGGCCGGCAGAACATGCATATAAATCAATTTCGGAGGGCTCTACCCCGGACTTCCCGAACAGGTCGTCAATAATCCCCATTATCTTCTCCGAATGGGCTTTTTTAATATTCAATATATACTCTGAAATCAGTCTGTCGTTTTCCATTATTGCCGCCGTTGCGGCAGAAGTGGATGTGTCAACAGCCAGAATTTTCATTGTGCTCCATTCCTTTCACTATATTGTCATATACTCCTCCCGTAGGTTCAATTATTATTTCACGGGAATTGTCTCCCTTGGTGTTTAATATCGTAATCCAAAGCCTCTCCCCGGGTATTATGTCCCTCACCATATCCGCCCATTCCAGCACTACCACTCCATCGCTGAAGAAGTATTCCTCATAGCCCAATTCGTGCATTTCTTCAACATCATTTAACCTGTATACGTCAAAGTGGTATAAAGGTAATCTGCCCTCGTATTCATTTATAATGGTATAGGTAGGGCTTGTTACATAGTCCTTGACTCCCAGCCCCTTTGCTATGCCCTGTGCAAAGGATGTCTTTCCTGCTCCGAGATCTCCTGAGAGACATACTATATTTCCTTTATCAAGCAGCTTCCCAAGCTGCTCTCCTATTTGTAATGTTTCTTCAACACTTTCAGTGTTAAGCTTAAGCATTAACTAACCTCCGAATAGCATAAGTATCCTCAGCCGTCCCATGATTGCAATAGTTCAAGTACGCTTCCAGCGTACTTGCGCGCCGATTTCGTATCCAATGCTTTTTAACACATCATATATAATATTATTCATGTGTTAGAAAGCACTTCATCTATTTAGTGCCTCGTTGCCCTGAAAGTTATATGCTTTACGAGGCACTATCGAAGTGAGATAATTTTCCTTACGAAATCGTTTGCATCCGCCGGAGGCTATATCATCAGTGGAGCCATCTTCACTGATGATATTATACTCTGTTTACAGGCAAATGTATACATTAGGTAATCCAGGCCCTTTGCATCATGGTTGTTGCACAATAGGAGAATAATGTGCAATTGTGTGAAAAAGCAGAAAGAACCGTCCCTATTGCTTTTTGCTTTTAGCCCATATTTGTGTTAGTATACAAAGTATATACACGTGTGCGCCAATTGCGTACAGAAAGTGAGGCAACATGCAATGGTAAATACAAAAATGCTCGTGGTCAATTCCGATATACTCCCAAAGACATATGAAAAAGTAATTGCAG
>JAKPKE010000036.1 GCA_029553855.1 Bacillota bacterium
CTCATCTTTCACCCCCAGCCCGGGTCAGATCAATTCTGGGTAATGCGTTAACGGCTTCCCGTCTAAGCTTGTCTGTTGCCTTTGTGTAAACTGCCGTAGTACTAGTTTTTGTATGTCCTAAGAGTTTAGATACAGTAAAGAAGTCTGCTCCATTTTCAAGGGTCAATGTTGCAAACGTATGCCGTGCAGTATGCCACCCAATAGGCTTTTCAATCTCTGCAAGCTCTGCAGCCCGCTTCAAATAGTGGTTAGTATTAGTTAGTGATTCAGCAATTACCGGGAATACATAGGCATCATACTTATGTATTGTTTTATCATTTATTATTTCCCAAGCTGTAGGATTCAAGGGAATATATACAAAGCTCTTTGTTTTCTGTTGCCGTTTTTTAATCTGTAAGGGTTCCCGTTCAATATCTCCCCAAGTTAATGATTTCAAATCAGATATTCTTAAACCTGTGAAACAAGAAAATAGAAATGCCCGCCTTATCTCAGGCCATAACTTCCCGGCTATTTCTACTTTAGCAAATCTCTGCATCTCATCACTATTCAAAAAAACTTTATCAGATTCTAGTAATGCAATGCCCCGGACACTCTCAGCCGGATTCTTTAGGATTATATTTTCCCTCACTGCTTTATTCAGTGCATAGCGTACTGCCGTTGCATAGTGGTATGCCGTTGTTTGTGATAGGCCTGTATCTCTCAATAAGTATGTTTGAAAGTTTTCAATCCATGTACCCGTTATCTGTTGTATTTGAATAGCATCCCCGCCCGGGAATGATTCAAGATAGTGTAAACATTTATTTATTTTGTCTTTAGGGGTTCTTGCTTCCCCTATTTCCTTCATGTATTGATACAGGGATTTTTTTGCCTTTAGTTCATCCTGCAGCCCCCATCTTTGCCGGAATAACTGCTGCTCTGTTTCATTCCTTGCTATCTCTGCAAGTCTTAAAACTTCCCGGTTATGGGCTTTATTTTCAGTAATACTTAATCCAAGTGCTTTTTCTGTTCTTTTCCCGTTATGATGAATAATCAAATAAAGCCGGTTTCTTTTCTCTCTTATCTTTACTCCCATAAAATACCCCCTGTATAGCAGGTTCACCTGCCCACGTTATGCCCACACTATGCCCACGGTCTAGTGTATAACAGAGTATAAAAAAGCACAAGTATTATAAATGAGTATTTGCTAATTCTTTGTAGGGTATAAAAAAGAAAAAAGCCGCTCAGCTATGTAAACGGCTTTATAGTGATAGCAGGAGAAGGACTTGAACCTTCGACCTCCGGGTTATGAGCCCGACGAGCTGCCAACTGCTCTATCCTGCGTCGTATTGTTCAGGTATGATACCACCTAAATTAAATGGTGTCAATGCAAAGACTAAGTAATTATACAA
>JAKPKE010000043.1 GCA_029553855.1 Bacillota bacterium
CCATTCAGGCTCATAGGACGCCAAATCATCTCCGGAAAGATACCCTCCGGTTATTTTTGCAAAATCCGATATGGTTTCTGCCAGACTACCTCTATAAAAAGTTTCGGCATTTGTTTCCCCTATGTCCTGAAGAGTTTTGCCATGGTCAGGAGAGCTCCACAATTCACCCGCTCTGGGTGCCCTGCCTTTTGGGGCGAAGGTATCAAACCAATGCCTGTATATTTCATCTTTAAGGGCTATTCTATAAGTCCGATACGCCTTTTCCCACGATTCTGCAACAGTAGGCGCAATCGGGTGCCCTTCAATAGCGTAATTGACAGCCGGAGATAAGGCCTCTGCAAGAGAAAGTCTGCCAAAGCGCTTCGAGAGCGCAGACCATGCAGAAGGAGCACCCGGGACGGTGACGGGCATCCAGCCATGCCTGGGTATACCCTGGCCTTCCATTTTTCCTATTATATCCTTAGGAATTGAAGCCGGTGCAGGCCCGCTGGCGTTCAATCCATAGAGCATTCCTTTCGACCACACCAGAGCGAAGGCATCTCCTCCTATACCGTTAGAAGTAGGCTCGACAACTGTCAGACAAGCAGCTGCCGAAACAGCAGCATCTGCGGCATTGCCTCCTTTTTTAAGAATATCAAGACCTGCCTGTGCTGCCAGCGGATGAGAGGCAGCAACCATACCCTTCTTTGCATATACTATATTCCTTCTTGAAGGATAACTGTATTTATGTGCGTCAAACTGCATAAAATTCCCCTCCTCAGATTATTATAAGGCAGCCTGCAGCTAAAAGTAAACAATTACCTGCTGCATAAAATATTGCAATGAAATATGTTTTTGAGTATAATTATGGGAGTTGAGTGAAAAACAAAGACTGTACCAGAGGGCTTTACCCATAGTGACATAAGGATGCTGCATATAAGAATAAAAATCATAGAAAATTGACGCAACGTATCGGAAGGAGAAAGAATGAAGAATATAATAGGAAAGGCGGCAAAGCTGTTTTTTGGACTTGCCTTTTATGCCTTGGGGATTGTCATGACTATAAATGCCAATCTGGGCTTGGCGCCCTGGGATGTATTTCATCATGGACTTACAAAGAACTTCGGTATTACAATGGGCCAGGCAAGTATATGCGTAGGAATAGCATTGGTGATAATTGACAGCTTGCTCGGAGAAAGACTTGGTTGGGGGACCCTGTTCAATATGATAGCTATTGGCATTTTTATGGATATATATATGCTGAATCATCTGGTTCCGGTATTTGAGGCAATGGTTCCAAGATTTATTATGATGATTTTGGGCATGTTTACAATAGGAATAGCCACTTATTTTTACATAAGCGTAGGTTTGGGCTCCGGTCCCCGGGACGGTCTTATGGTAGCCCTGACAAAAAAAACCGGCAAATCCGTGAGATTCTTAAGAAATTGCATAGAACTCAGCGTAATTGCCGTGGGATATTTCTTCGGAGGCTCTATAGGAATTGGGACACCGATAATGGCACTTTCCTCAGGATATTTCGTTCAATTTGCTTTTAAACTTTTCAAATACGATGTTAAGGGGACGAAACACAGATTCGTTGATGAGGATATAAAATATTTGTATGACAGATTCTTCGGCAAAAAGAAGGACAAAGAAACAGAAGTAGAAAAATGCGAAACAAGCAAAATGTAATGCGGGCTATTTGCCCGC
>JAKPKE010000045.1 GCA_029553855.1 Bacillota bacterium
AGCCCTCAAGTTTGTTGATTCCCTTGAGGAGAATTACATAGTATATCGATGCACACGGGTTATGATTTTGACAGGCCATAGGCATAGTAAAAAGCTAGATATTCTTTTCTGTGGGCTGCCTGTGGAACTCCACATGCAGTGTAACAGAACTTATAGAATATCAGCTTACTGCCAACTGCTCGCCTTTGGCAAAGTACTAACGGTGCCAATGGGCCATCCTTGACCCGTGGCACCTAAGCCGGCGTCCATGCCGGCTTTACGTACTTTTCAACAAAGCCTGCGCAGAGACCTGTTGCCAAAATTCATAAAGTGTGCCCTGATATACTATGCAATTCCCCGTGGATGTAAACACATATGAGCAAAGCTTTTGTATATCATCTAACACCTATATAGAACGCAAATACCGGCGTGGGGAAGCTATCTCCGACGAGACCTTTCACTGACCACGGAACGGGAATACCTCCAGGCAAAATAACCAGACGGGCTTGCAGAGATGGGACCCCCGCCAGTGATTTTGCTGGCTTTGAAAGGTGAGGAGGACATACTTCCCCTACAGCCGGAGTAATTCACAAACCATGTCGCATTCTACTCCTATTACGCTATATACAGATAGTCTATATGTCTGTAACATAAATAGCTTCTTTATATTGTAGTGTAGCATTATCAATTCCATACTTCAACTTCTTTAGCATCCAATATAGGAATTAAGGGTTAACAGAAAATGTTAACCCTTAATTCCTATATAATTATTTCATTTCAATAGCATTCTTGGGACACTTCAATGCGCATTGACCGCAGCCGACACACTTGTCATCCAATACCTTATGCTTGGCTTTAAGTTCCCCTTCAATTGCGGTAAAGTTGCAATGCTTTAAGCATATTGTGCAGCCTATGCACTTATCTTCATCAATAAATGCTTTCTTCCTTTTTGCAAAGTTTGCATAGATGGTTTTTGTAGGACATACTTCTGCGCACATCATACAGTTGACGCACTTGCTGTAATCAATTTTTGCAACATTGTTTTCTACCTTTATTGCGTCAAATTTACACGCCTTAACGCATTTCTGGCAAGCAATACAACCGACCTTGCACACCTCTGCTACTGACTTGCCTTTATCCTGGTTCTTGCAAAGCACCCTTACTTCCTTGGATACCGGAACCAGCTCTATTATCCCTTTGGGGCATGCTGCTATGCACTTCTTGCAGGCAGTACATTTGTCTTCATCAACAACAGCAACGCCATTGACTATATGAATGGCGTCGAAGGGACATTCCCTGACGCAGGTGCCAAGTCCCGTGCAGCCGAAACGGCAGCCCTTGGCTCCTCCGGCATGCATTTCCGCAGCCTTGCAGTCCTCTATACCCTGATATTCATATTTCTCTACTGCATTGTCCTTATCCCCGCAGCATATAACCCTTGCAACCTGACGCTCCGTATTGTCAGCCTCAATGCCCATTATATCGGCGATTTTTGCTGTAACATCGTCTCCTCCAACGGGGCAAAACGAAACGGTCACTTCCCCTTTTACTATGGCTTCAGCCAAGGCATCACAGCCTGCATAACCGCACCCGCCGCAGTTGGCGCCCGGCAAAATATCCCTGATTTCTGTAACCCTGGGGTCGACTTCAACAGCAAACTTCTTTGATGCATATGCCAATACAATGCCGAAGAAAACCGCGATTCCTCCCAGAACTATCACAGGCAAACCTATACTATCAAACAAGGCAGTCACCTCAACTTTCTATAATAACTAAAGCAATCCGCTGAATAAGCCTTTGAACCCAAGGAAAGCAATGGAGAACAAACTGGCTGCCAGCATCGCTATAGGAAAACCATCCAGTGCCTTCGGAGTTGGTGCCAGCTCAAGCCTTTCCCTTACTCCGGCGAAAAGTATTATTGCAAGTGCAAAACCCAAACCTCCACCCACACCATTTATCAAAGATTCAATCAGATTGTAATTTGTATCAATATTCAGTATCGCAACGCCCAATACAGCGCAGTTGGTAGTTATGAGCGGCAAATATATGCCAAGAGCCTGATACAATGCGGGACTTGTTTTTTTAATAACCATTTCAACAAATTGAACAAGGCCTGCAATTACCAGTATGAAGGCTATGGTCTGCATATATCCTATCCCAAGGGGTATAAGAATATAGTATTGTATCATCCAGCATATTACCGATGCCAAACCCATTACAAAAGTAACGGCTACACTCATCCCTATTGCTGTGTCCAACTGTTTTGAAACCCCTAAAAACGGACATATGCCCAGGAATTGGGAAAGAACAAAATTATTAACAAATATTGCGCCTATAATAATTAATCCTAATTTCATCTATATCCCCTCCCTATTCTTCCTCAGGCTTGTAATCTTGTTAAATGCAGCAATTGAAAGCCCGAACACCATGAAACCACCCGGGGGCAGTATCATTATCAAAGCCGGTTCAAAGCCCGACCCAAAAAGCTGCATTCCAAAAAACGTGCCTGAACCCAGGATTTCTCTAACTGAGCTTATTATTGTCAGTGCTACTGTAAATCCAATGCCCATGCCGACTCCGTCCATAACGGAATTTATAACAGGGTTTTTTGCTGCAAACGCCTCCGCCCTTGCAATAATAATGCAGTTAACAACTATAAGCGGTATATATATTCCAAGAGATTTATCCAATGCAGGCGAAAATGCCTGTATCAGCATTTGTACTATTGTAGTAAATGTGGCAATTACTACAATATATATTGGAATTCTAATCTCGTTGGGTACTATCTTTTTTATCAAGGATATGATAAGGTTTGAGCCTATAAGAACTGCAGCTGCCGCTATTCCCATACCTATGCCGTTAAAAACTGCTGTTGTAACCGCAAGGGTAGGGCAGGTTCCCAGAACTAACCTGAATGTAGGGTTTTCTTTTATCAGACCATTTTCTAAATCCTTCCAAAGATTCATTATCTTCACCTCCAATTATTTACCTGATAACTCCTTTGCCACCTCAAGAGCCTGATTTACTCCGGCTGTTACAGCCCCCGACGTGACTGTTGCACCTGATATTGCGGCAATTTCATTATCCTTTGGAGTACCGCTCTTTATTACATTTATACCATTATCCCACGTCTTACCGTTAAATTGTTCCTGAAACTTCGGGGTTTCAGCTTTTTTGCCGAGTCCCGGGGTTTCACTGTTGTTTCCGACTCTTACCCCCAGTATGCTGCCATCAGCAGCTACACCGACAATCACATCCATACTTCCGCCATACCCTTTCGGTGTCGCTTTAACGGCATAGCCGATAATATTTCCCCCAGCCTTTGCTATATATATATCTGAAATGTAGTTATACTTTTCATTGGATTTTATTTTGGAAAAAGTGCTGTCTTCAAGCTCCTCAAAGGTTTCAGCGCCGGGAAGCACGGCTTTTTTTGCTTCATTGCCGGCTATTACCATCTGTTCCTGGATTCTGTCGTAGGTTACCGCATTTGTGTAACCCAAGGATGCAGCAGCAATAGCACATATAATAAACAGAATTCCCGTCAGCTTAATATAATCACGCACTTTTCTTCACCTCCCCGAATTTTCTGGGCATTGTATATTTATCAATAAGAGGTGTTGCAACGTTCATCAACAGTATTGAATATGAAACGCCCTCCGGATAGCCTCCGAAAAATCTTATTACCGAAGTTAGAAAACCACAGCCTACGCCAAAAATTATCTGTCCCTTCTCTGATATCGGGGATGTTGAGTAGTCCGTAGCCATAAATATTGCACCCAGGAAAAGTCCTCCGGCTAATATATGATATATCATGGAAAAAGGATCAAAACCTCCAAAAAGGAATGAGAATACCGCAACTGTCGCAATATATGCAACCGGTATTCTGGGGTTTATTACCTTTCTATATAGCAGATAGGCTCCGCCGATAAGCAACGCCAATGCAGAAGTTTCCCCGATGCACCCGCCTATATTGCCGATAAAAAGATTCCATAAGCTTGGAATTGCTTGTCCTGCTGCAGAAGCCTCCTGAAATCCCCATTTATAAATAGCAAGTGGAGTAGCTGACGAAACAGCATCTACACCGGGTGCAACCCAGTTTGTCATTCTTACAGGCCATGAAGCAAGAAGCATTGCCCTTCCTGCCAAAGCAGGATTGATAAAATTATATCCCAATCCTCCGAAACAATGCTTTGCTATTACTATCGCAAATACTGAACCAACAGCTATTATCCAAAGGGGAAGCGTAGCAGGTACGTTGAAGGCAATCAGTATACCTGTAACAACAGCACTTAAGTCATTAACCGTAATCGGCTTGCCTAATATTTTCTGCATTGCTGCTTCAGCGGCTACTGAAAATATAACGGCGGTAATTGTAAGCGTAAGCACTCCAAACCCAAAATTAAACACCCCGGCAAAAAGCGCAGGCATAAGTGCAATTATAACATCCAGCATAATCCTCTGTGTAGTTTCCCCGGATCTTATATGCGGTGATGATGATACCAAAAATTTAGTATTTTCCAATTCCTTCCCTCCCATCACTTAGACTGGGCTTTTTTACGCCTAGCCAATATTTCACGCTTTGATACCCTGATTGACTCAACAAGCGGTCTTTTGGCAGGGCATACAAAGGAACATGCACCACATTCTATACAGTCCATAGCATTTAATGCTTCTGCCTGTTCATGCTTGTTTGCAAGGGAGTAAGCACTTAAATTTACAGGCATAAGATTTATCGGGCATGCTTCGACACACTTCCCGCATCTTATGCAATTTGTTGGCTCAGGCAGCCTTGCTTCCTCTTCGGTAAGCACAAGAATTCCCGACGTGCCTTTTATAACCGGTACATCTAAGGAGAATTGAGTTATACCCATCATTGGTCCTCCCGCTATAACCTTCCCCGTTTTGCCTTTCAGCCCGCCGCATTGTTCTATTACTTCCCTGAAGGATGTACCTATTTTAACCATAAGGTTCCCGGGGTTATTTACTCCCTGGCCTGTAACAGTGACTATTCGCTCAATCAAAGGCATACCCGTCATAATTGCTTTTGCCACTGCCGCGGCTGTCCCGACATTGTTGACCACAACACCTGCGTCAGCAGGCAGCCCGCCGGATGGGACTTCCCGGTTCGTACATGCATGAATAAGCTGTTTCTCCGCACCTTGAGGGTATTTTGTCTTTAATGCTACCACCTCAATACCTTCAATTCCCTTAGCCATTTCAAATATCTTCTCTATTGCATCCGGTTTGTTAGTCTCAATACCAATATAGCCTTTTTTTACTCCCAGAACCTTCATCAGCGCCTGCAGCCCAAACACTACTTCCTCAGGATGCTCAAGCATCAGCCTGTGGTCGGAAGTCAGGTACGGTTCACATTCAGCACCGTTTAATATTACCGTATCAACTTTCTTGTCCGGTGGCGGAGTCAGTTTTACATGGGTAGGAAAAGCTGCTCCTCCCATACCTACTATCCCGGCCTCTTTAATTATGTTCTTTATATCCTCTGCTGATAAATCTGAAAGAGAGCCCTTGGGAGTAATGTCATCCGAAACAGTATTTTTCATGTCAGACTCAATTACTATACAGGTCACGGCTGTTCCTCCGGAATAAAGCCTTGGCTCTATAGCCGTTACCTTTCCTGATACACCGGAATGTACCGGTGATGATACAAAACCTTTGGCCTCCCCTATTTTCTGTCCGACCTTTACCTCATCACCAACCTGTACAATGGGCTCACAAGGAGCACCTATATGTTGCTGCATAGGGATTACAACAACCTTAGGCTCATTAGCCCTTTCTATTGCCAGACTTTCAGTGGCCTTTTTACTGTGCGGTGGATGAGTTCCGCCTTTAAACGTAAGTATCCTAATACTCAATTCCTCACCCCTTAATTTGTATATCAATATGGAAACCTGCCAATTGGGGGTCACTGGACCCACAATTAGTTTTTATTCGACACTTGTATGCGAAATCCTTTAGTTATTATTTTCACTATCAAGATAATATTTTAGCACTGTATTGGCTTCATTTCCACTATTATTTGATTATCTGCAAATAATACTTTCCTTGTACATCAAAAAACCGACCCAGTATTCTTACTGAGCCGGTCTCTGCAAAATCATTCTTATTTCTTAACTATTGCACCAAATGGGCATTTCTCCATACAAACTCCGCATTTTACACACTTTTTCGTATTAATTACATATGGAGTCTTTGGCTGACCTGAAATACATTGTTGCGGACAATTCTTAGCACATATTCCGCAGCCCTTACACTTTTCAGGAATTATCGTATAGTTCAGCAGCGACTTGCATACCCCTGCCGGACATTTCTTGTCCTTGATATGAGCTTCATATTCATCTCTGAAATACCTTATGGTGGAAAGCACCGGATTCGGAGCTGTCTGACCCAATGCACAGAGGGCTGAATTCTTAATGTTCGACGCAAGGTTTTCCAGTTTTTCTAAATCTCCTTCTTTGCCCTTACCCTCGGTTATTCTTGTAAGTATCTCCAACATTCTCTTTGTACCTTCACGACAAGGTGTACACTTTCCGCAGGATTCATCGACGATAAAATCCATAAAGAATCTTGCTATGTCAACCATACAGTTGTCTTCATCCATAACGATCATACCGCCGGAACCTATAATGGAACCTAACGCAGCAAGGCTTTCATAGTCAATAGGCGCATCAATTTCCGAGGCAGGAATGCATCCTCCAGACGGCCCGCCTGTCTGAACGGCTTTAAATTTCTTTCCGTTGGGGCAGCCTCCGCCTATTTCATAAATTACTTCTCTGATTGTAGTTCCCAAGGGAATTTCGACAAGACCTGTATTACTAATCTTGCCGCCAAGTGCAAATACTTTTGTACCCTTTGACTTTTCTGTTCCCATACCTGCAAACCATTCAGGGCCCTTGTTGAATATAACCGGAATATTTGCATAGGTTTCAACATTATTGAGTATTGTAGGCTTTCCGAATAATCCCTTATTTGCGGGAAATGGCGGTCTTGGCCTCGGCATTCCGCGTTGTCCCTCGATAGAAGCAATAAGGCCGGTTTCTTCTCCGCACACAAATGCCCCTGCTCCAAGCCTCAGTTCCAGGTCAAATTTGAAGCCTGTCCCCATTATATTGTCACCCAAAAGCCCGTATTGTCTTGCCTGCCCTATTGCTATTCCAAGGCGCTTAACTGCTATGGGATACTCTGCTCTGCAGTATATATATCCCTGGTTGGCACCTATGGCATAACCGGCAATAGCCATTGCTTCAATTATTGAATGAGGGTCTCCCTCCAGAATACTTCTGTCCATGAATGCCCCCGGGTCCCCTTCGTCGGCATTGCAAAGAACATATTTCTGCTCGCTCTGCGGTTTCGAAGCAAAATCCCATTTCATTCCTGTGGGGAAACCGGCGCCGCCTCTTCCCCTGAGTCCTGATTTCTTCATTGTATCTATTACTTCTGCCGGTGTCATTTGCGTAAGCACCTTTTCAAGGGCTTTATAGCCATCGAAAGCTATATATTCATCTATGTTTTCAGGATTGATGACTCCGCAATTTCTTAATGCAACCCTGACCTGCTTCTTGAAAAAGTCAACTTCTTCAATTGCTTTTAATCTATTCTCTTCAATAGACTCTGCATATAGCAGTCTTTTTAAAACTCTTCCTTTTATCAGATGTTCCTGTACTATCTCCTTGACATCCTCAGGTTTAACCATGCTGTAGAAAGAAGCCTCCGGATAAACGATTACTACCGGGCCCAGTGCACAAAGTCCAAAACATCCGGTTCTTTCCACAACAACTTCATTTTCAAGTCCGTTTTTCTTTATTTCTTCTTCAAAATTCTTTGCGATTTGTTCCGAATCTGAAGAAGAACAGCCAGTACCTCTGCAAATCATTACATGGGAACGATACATCTCCATTAATACTTACCTCCTAACAGATTACTATTTTGCCTACAGCCCTGCAAGCCTTCTCCTATTTATTCTCTGCTCCGATTGTATACTCCTCGACAACCTTTCCCTTCATTACGTGTTCATTGACTATTCTTATGGCTTTTGAAGGGTTTACTTTAACATAGGTAACCTTTTCTTCTCCAGGCTTATACACTTCTACTATAGGCTCAAGCCTGCACATACCTATACAACCCGTCTGTGCAACCACCACATCCGCCAGGTTATGTTTCCTGACTTCATCCATTACTGACAGAAGTACAGGTCTCGCTCCCGCAGCTATACCACAGGTTGCCATACCTACAACTATTCTTGTACCGGATCTATCTTTTCTGACATTGATTGTTTCCAGAGTCTTCTTTCTGATTTCTTCCAGTTCCTGAATTGTTTTCATTTTACATACCTCCGCGCAAATTCTTTAAACCTTCATTGATATATCCTTTAATCCACATTAAAACATCAGGTCTTCCCAGGTTTATTTCACTGCCCAAAGCAGTTCTTATCTCTCTTGTATCCAGACAGAATTCTTCGCTGTTCAAAATATGCTTATATACAAAATCAACCGATCTGTCGCTGTCAGAACCTGCAAGAATAAGAGTCAACATAGTTTCGGCCATGTCTCCCATTGGAGCTCTGTCGATATGTCCATGCCTGAATGTTGCAGTAAGCTTTGTTCCCACATTTTCTTCCGATTCGATTGCAAGATCTCCCTCGCACCTTCTGCATGCCGCCTGCATAAGCGGTATCCCCAGGCCAACCTTCCTGCTCGTTCTTGTAGTCACAAAAGGGTCCATTATATTCTTAAGCAAATCCTTCTGGATTCCTTTACCGTCATCTTCTATACTTATGGTCAGAGTATCCTTTTTTATGTCTTCATTTACGGTTATCTTCACAAGCCCGGCTCCGGCTGAAATTGAATTCTGGGATAAATCTAAAATGTGCAGTGATAAATCCTTCATAATTTAATGTTTAGTAATCCTTCAATATTTTTGGAATATCTTCCGGTACCAACTTGCCATATACATCTTCATTGATCATCATAACGGGGGCAAGCCCGCAGCATCCCAAACACCTGGTCGCTTCAAGAGTAAACTTTCTGTCCTGGGTTGTACTGCCTGAAGTAACTTTCAGCTCTTCTTCAAGCTTATCAAGCACCCCTTGAGCATTCTTTACATAACATGCTGTTCCAAGACACACTCTTATTGTGTTTTCTCCCCTTGGGTTCAAAGTAAACCTCGAATAAAAAGTAGCGACACCAAATATTTCAGCCATTGGAATATTCAGCTTCTCTGAGATTATTCTTTGAGCTTCTTCCGGAATATATCCGAATAATTCCTGTGTTTCATGGAGAACTGGTATTAAAGAACCTTTCTGATCCTTATGTTCAGTAATTATTTCCTCCAATTTCTCCATCTTTTCTTTCATTGCCTCATCAGACATCAAAGAGTTCCCTCCTTCAAATATTTATAGTTACGGACATTACCCATAATTGATATAATTTTGTCAATTAAGCCCTACAATATTGTATCACATATTAGATATTTTTTTAACAATTATTTAAATTTTTTTTATCCTTTTAATGTGTTTTTTGTGTGTTTTTTGGTTTCTGCCTTCTGTACGTTTCGCAATAGACACCTTTTCTTGTATTCATATAATGCAAAACATTTTCATTAATTCATATGTAGTGAAAAATTCATACTATATAGTACAAAATCAGACGTATCATAACGACATATTTAATTCATCAAAAAGCTCACTGACACTTAAAAAATCCAATTCAATAAAAAACTCCCTTTCGCTGATATCTTGAAGATAATGAGCGTCAGAAGATACAATGTACTTGAACTTATTCAGAAATGGGTATTTCCTTAAAACAGTCTCCGGAGTGCTTTTTTTTGATATTTCAATTGTTTTGACTTTAAGATCCGGAGGTATGAAGCCAAGATTCGTTATAATGCTGAAACCCTGCCTGTCTACATGGGCGGGAATGCATATCCCTCCAAGCCCCCTGACCAATATAAATACATCGTTAACCGAAAGCACCGTAGAAGATAGAAGCAGCTTGTCTTCCTTTGCCACTATTTCATCCAGACTATTGAAAATCAACTGCCTTCCAAAAATCTCCTCGTTGTTTTTTATGTTGGGCAGGGAATTATATACTATCTCGGCGAATTTCATTGCCCCTTCCATTCTTTTGAAAAGGCATAATATATGAACCTCTTCCTTTGTCTGCACCTCCATGCCCGGAATAACCATCAACCCGTTTTCTTTCGCTGCTTCCATAACTGCGGGAAGGTTGCTGCAGGAATTGTGATCTGTAACGGCAATTATATCCAGCCCTTTCAATATTGCCATATTCACAATATTGCATGGTGTCATATCCTCATCTCCGCATGGGGATAATGCCGTGTGTATGTGAAAATCTACCGCAAACTTCATATCACTCAATTCCTATCCTGCAGAGTTCTTTTGCTATACTGTACGAACTCAGGCCTGATTGAAGTATGGCAATCCCTTCTTCCTCGGCCTTATTAAGAGTATCCTCCTCAACCTCTACTTCTTCCGGCATAATTATACAGCTAAGCTCCAGCAATACTGCTACAGCAACTATATTGGAGTGAGTCTGGACAGTGATCCATGCGTCACCTTTTTTGCCGTGGGCCATTACCCAACTTAAGAGATCACAGATATACGCTCCCGCTAATTCCTTATTGACTCCCGTTTCTCCGGTCAACGGTTTCAACCCGATTTTTTCAATGACATCTTTTACTAACATGTTAAACCCCCCTGTAATTCATGCCTTTCCATTACTTCTAAACCCCTCCATGGTTTTTACCATGCAAACAGCGCCTTGATTTTCACCTTTTACTATATCTTCCGCAAATGCCCTGCAGGTTGGTGCGCCGCAAATACCGCAATCTATACCAGGTAGTTGTTTTAGTATATCCTTTATCATTTCCATTTTTTTGATTGATTTGGAAATATTATTGTCCAACTGTAATATATCCTTGGGTTCAATCGGTTCAGTCAGTCTGACAAAACCGCTCTTAAACATTTCTATATGCTCTTTTATATCTTTTTCATCGGGAACTGAGCTGGGAAGCTTCTTTGCAATAGCCTTCATACGGTTCCTTGCGATAAAGGGGTTTTCTATAGTGAGAGGTCCCCCTGCACAGCCTCCGACACAAGCCATACCCTCAAAAAACTCAAGCCCGCTGAGTTTATCCATATCAATTTCTTCCAATACTTTTAAAACCTCCCATATACCATCAACCGCAAGGTAATTATCTATTCCCAGAGATTCCCCCTGACCTCCCGAAGCCAGCCACAAGACTGATTCTTTCGTACTGGCGGTAATAACATCCTCTGAGTCTGTACTGCCTAGATTCCTCAATATTTCTCCGTATATATCCTTCATTGAAAGAATACCGTCAATATAAGACTTTTTTATTCCCAGTGGATTTTTTACACTTGTCATTCTTGCAGTACATGGGGAAATAAAAATAACCCCTATTTCATCCATAGAAAGGCCTGTTTTTCCTGCAGCTCTGGTCTTGACCAAGCGAGCCGCTATCTCTGCAGGTGTTGCTATATTTGCAATATTGGGAAGCAGTTCGGGAAATCTAATCTGAATAAGCCTTATTATTGCAGGGCATGAAGAATTTATTACCGGGCGCTTAATATCCGAATTCTTTAATACATAGTTCTTCATAATATTCGTAACGACTTCTGTCCCTTCGGACGCTTCATAAATCTCGTCAAATCCTATCTTCTTGACTGCCCTGAGTATCTCATTTACCCCTGTATTATCGGGAAACTGACCGTATAATACAAGAGAGGGTATTGCTATAGTATATTTAAACCTCTTTAATATGCCGACATTGTCCGTTACAGCACTCTTTGCATGGTTGGGACATATTCTTATGCATTCTCCGCAATCTATACACTTTTCTCCTATTATGCATGCTTTATCCCCAATAAGCCTTATAGCCTCAGTAGGGCAGCTTTTTAAACAGCCTGTACAGCCGACACACCTGCTTTCATTAAGCACAACAGAATGAAAATAATCTTCTTTCATTTCAATCACCAGCCTTTAAATCCACTTCTATATTAATAACAGTGCCACTCCCCGCTGAAGAAGTCACAGAAAATCTGTCCGAGCATTTTTTCATATTCGGTAATCCCATGCCGGCCCCAAAGCCCATTTCCCTTACTTTGTCCGTAGCAGTGGAATAGCCTTCCTTCATTGCAAGCTCCACATTATCTATCCCGGGACCTTTATCATTTGCCGTTATTCTGATAAAATCCGGTGTAATCTTCAATTCTATACATCCGCCTATGGAATGAATCACTATGTTCATTTCCGCTTCATAGGCGGCAATAGAAATTTTCCTTGTAATAGCGGAGTCAATACCTAATTGCCTTAGAATTTTCTTTATTTTACTGGATGTTTCTCCCGCTCTTACAAAATCATCTTTATCGACATTAAATACATATTTAATATCTTCCACTATTGTGATACCTCCAAAAAAACTGCATATGTTTATGTACAGGGTACTATCCCTACCCAAAGCTGCATAAATGCAGTTTTCTGCTAATCTATACTTACACCTTCCAATCCGCGGCTGTATAGTTTTCCTGAGGCCGTGTACATTGTGTTTCTGGTAAGCAATAATGCGATACCCTTCTCCACAGCCAATTCTACTATATCATCGCCGGGTTTTTTCCCCCTAACAAAGACTATTGCACTTAAATCTGCGATTTCCGCAGTCCTTACTACCTGCTGGTTGGTAAGTCCTGTGAGAAGAAGAGTCTTCCCTTTAACAAAAGCCAAAACATCGCTCATAAGATCAGACCCAAAGGCATATGAAACTTCATTTTCCATGAGATTGTCCCCGCATAACACTTCTGCTCCCAATATCTCCTTAACCTCATATATTTTCATATAAACCCCCCCCTTAAGTTTATCTTACATCATGACCGCTTTTATCATAATTCAATTATATAATATATATAGAATAAAATCGACATTTAATTAACAAACTTCCTGTTTCCCTTTTGTTGCTACATGTCCCAATTTGTAATAAAATAATAGTATAAAAGTTAAATGCGAAACATACAGGAGTTGATTAAGTTGTCTTCCATTTTATTGGACATACTGCGTCAAAAGCTTTCCGAAATTCAGAATCAGCTTCCACCCTTTGTAAAGATAATAAAAAACACCCCTCCAAGCTTTGAAAGCATTTTAGAGAATGAAACTGTCAAGCTATCGGGTGCACAAAATCAACCTTACAATGATTATAATAAGTTAATTGAAGCGGTTTCAAAAAAATATAAAATCAGCAGTAATATTATAAAGGCAGTGATAAAAGCAGAATCCAATTTCAACCCTGATGCGGTGTCAAGAACCGGCGCAATGGGCCTTATGCAGCTAATGCCCGAAACTGCAAAAGCCCTAGGAGTAAACAACGCCTTTGACCCCCTGCAAAACATTGATGGAGGGGTCAGATACCTTAAGGACATGCTGTCTGAGTTTGACGGTAATCTGGAGCTTGCTCTGGCAGCTTATAATGCCGGTCCTAACAGTGTAAAGAAGTATGGCGGGATACCGCCCTACGAAGAAACCCAAAGTTATGTCAAAAAAATAATTTACAGTTTGAATGGCAAAGCATAATTTTACATGATCTCTCTTTTCATTATTATAAAGTCTTCTGCTAAAGTATTGAGCATGATATATTGTTCAATAGTCCTGAAATAACAAAAATCAAGTTTCTGCCAGAAGTGCCTGCCGATGCTATTTCCTGCTATTATCCCAATATAAAGTCGTTTAACATCATAGTTTTTATTCAGAATATCGATCAGGGTTTCCACGGCAGTTGTCCCTATTCCCTGCCTCTGATACCTGTTGTCTACAAGTATTGAAGATATCCATGCTTCTTCACTGTTTTCATAATCAATCCTTCCTTTAATAACGCCAATCAACTGCAAATAACCGTCCTTGTCAAGAAAGATCCCCGTAAAAAATTCATGGCTGTTGACAAGCACCTCCAGATACTTTTCATTTATGTCGTTATAAGACATCCTTCTATCTATGCCGGTTGCATATATATTCTGATCATTCTGATTGTACAAATTCAGAACATCTGCAAAATCTTCTTTTGTAATATCTCTGAAAATAAAATTGTCCGATTGATAATTTAGGCTAAGCATTTTGTTCACCCACATACATACGATATTTGTATTTCATATATTCTACACTGCATAATAAACTCCTCTTTTCTTATTGTAATGTAAGACTTTGACAATATGAACCGATGCTTTTGTTTATTCCCGCTTCCGCCCGATGATTTAAGCAAAATATGACAATAAACTTTACAATATTGTATTTTTGTATATAATCATAATTAGCAGGTATATTATTGGATTTGCTGTTTCTAAGGAGTAGGTGATATAATGGCCGAAGTAAGAATAATAAAAACCTCGGATTGTGAACCTGGTATGATATTGGCTTCAGATATCGTAAATGACTACGGAGCAGTAATACTGTACCAGAATTCCAGATTGGATGAATACTACATCAACAAGCTGATAAATCTTGGCCTGAGTTTTATTAAGGTTTATAAGGACTATGAGTATAAGGAAAAGAAACAGGTTATAATTGAAGCACAATATAATAATAATTTAGAAGAATTCAAGCAGGTCGTGCGGGATATAGGCAACGGGAAAACTCTGGAAATGGATCGTGTAACTGAAGTATCCAGGAGTCTCAGCAGTAATTTTGACACGATAAACGATTTGGTCCTATGCCTGAGCAAAGTCAGATCAATTAATGAATATACCTACTCTCACAGCCTGAACGTATCGCTTCTGTGCTCTCTCTTGGGTTCCTGGCTGAATCTCAACCACAATCATATTGAGGAACTTTCCCACTGCGGAATTTTACATGATATAGGAAAAGCAAGCATACCGCAGCATATACTTAATAAGCCCGGACCGCTTACCGAAGAAGAGTTCAATGAAATGAAAAAGCATCCTTCCATAGGATATAGTCTGATTGAGGAGAACGATGCAATAAGCAAGGATGTTGCTTTAGGTGTGCTTATGCACCATGAGAGGGAGGACGGTTCCGGCTATCCTATCGGGCTGAAATCAAAACAGATTCATTACTATGCAAAGGTACTTGCCGTTGTCGACATATTCGATGCTATGACCTCCAACCGGGTATATAAGAAACGGCAGCCTCCTTTTGACGTATTGGAAATGTATGAAAGTGAATATTTGACAAAATGTGATACCGGAATAATGCTTACTTTCCTCAAACATATATCAAGCTATTATATTGGGGCCATGGTAAAGCTGAATGACGGCTCCAAAGGTGAGGTAGTATATATTAATTCCAACAGTATCTCCCGGCCCCTTATCAAATCTAATAACGAAATTATTGATCTCAGTATGATACCTGAGTTGAAAATTGTAGAAATGCTGTAGCAATTATCAAGATTCAAAAATACCGTATGTTTCGCATTGAAGATTTCGTATTGGACTCATGGGGTGCGAAACATTTTTTTATTTAATGTATATACTTAGTATTGCGGTATAATATAAGATATAGCAAAAATATGCTGTCATAAAACACCTGACGCACTGTTTTTCTGTTCAATTAGTGCAATTATATCAGAAGTCTGTGAAACAGCATATTAATATATTGATACAGGAGGAATTTCAATGCCATTAATTACTTCAAGGGAAATGTTCAAAAAAGCTTATGAAGGTCAATATGCTGTAGGAGCGTTCAATGTCAACAATATGGAAATAATACAGGGCATAGTTGATGCTGCGAAGGAAGAAAATGCTCCGCTCATATTGCAGGTATCTGCCGGCGCAAGAAAATATGCAAAGCATGTATATCTTATGAAATTGGTAGAAGCAGCCGTAGAGGACAGCGGGCTTCCAATCTGTCTGCATCTGGACCACGGTGAGGATTTTGAGATATGCAAGTCTTGTATAGATGGCGGTTTTACGTCTGTCATGATTGATGGCTCCAAGCATCCCTTTGAGGAGAATATTGCATTAACAAAAAAAGTTGTCGAATACGCCCATGAAAAGGGCATAGTTGTCGAAGCCGAATTGGGCAAACTGGCAGGAGTTGAAGATGCTGTAAAGGTCAGTGCCGGAGACGCTACCTATACTGACCCTGACCAGGCTGTTGAATTTGTAGAAAGGACAGGGGTTGATTCTCTTGCAATAGCGATAGGTACAAGCCACGGCGCATATAAGTTCAAAGGTGAACCCCAGCTGGATTTTGAAAGGCTGGAAAAAATAACAAAACTTTTACCAAACTTTCCGTTGGTCCTGCATGGCGCTTCCACAGTACTTCCGGAATTTGTAGCCCTTTGCAACAAATACGGCGGTAACGTTGCAGGAGCAAAGGGGGTTCCGGAGGATATGCTCTTAAGGGCCGGAAAACTTGGAGTATGTAAAATCAACATAGACACAGACCTGCGGTTGGCATTGACTGCTTCTATAAGAAAGCATCTTGCAGAAAACCCCGGTGATTTTGACCCCAGACAGTACCTGAAACCGGCGAGAGAAGCCATAAAGAATATGGTAAAGCACAAGATAAAAAATGTATTGAACTGCAGCGGCAAACAATAGTAAGGAAAAGCAATATATATCGATAACAGGATATATATTGTTTGAAAATGAAGTCAAAGTAGCATATTAGTAAGCAGCCAATGTATAGTCACGCATACATGGCTGCTTTTACATTCGCACCAGTTTGCAGCTCCTTTAATCAGATGTCTATTTCCTCCAGCACCCATTTTGTCACCTGCTGTACCAACGGCCCGCAAAGCTCGTTATGCATCCATTCCTTCTTTTTGGCCAACTCCTCAGGGTCCCTTAAGTTCACCCCTGTGATATCGCAGCAGCAGGTTGATTTGTACTTTTCCCTGAACTTTGCGAATATCCTGTCAGCAGGCAGATATGAAATATCTCGGCTGTCCTTATTGGATTTCCTGCCTCCAATAAGTCCCATGCATATAAAGGCTGCATTTAATGCTCCGCAATTGCTGCCGTTTCTGCTCATCCCGCTTCCGAAAGGAGTTGCTATTTTCTGCGGTATCTCCTTGTCCAGACCTAAATGCTCGCACACTGCAATTACAACCGATTCACAGCAGTTGTAACCGCTGTTGAAATAATTCAATGCGTTTTCCTGAATCCCGCCGTAGTTTCCCATTATATGATTCCCCCTTGTACCATTTAATTGAAGACCCGGCAAGGGGTCTTCGATTTATATATACTTTAATTGTTTTCTGATTTACTATATTAGATAGCTTTTCAGGAATTCCGGTATTTCTTCCGTACTCCTGCTGCAGCTTACCGTAAAATGAACCCCGAAGCTTTTGTTAAGCCTCTCAAGGTTTTTTATGAATGTTTCGAGACATTCATCTTGAGCATTGCTTACCATGCTCTGCCCGTCAATATATATATTTTCTATGTCATAATCCTGTGATATTATCCCGCAGATAAATCCATAAAAGGATTTTAAATTCTCCAGTTGAAACTCTCTGGTATCAATAAGTCTTATCCCTCGATTAAGATTATATATCCTGTCTCTATCCCTATCGACAAATACTACATTACCTTTGGATGTCCTCTTTGATTCATTAGCCATATCAATCATTCTTTTTGTTTTACCTGAGCCTTTCACACCCAGAATAAACTGAACCATAACAATTACCCCCCTATAATATTTTGCAATGTAGATAATATAAAGATACTATAATATGATATATTTTTCAATCTTAATATCGCTGAAAACTTCTAAATATTCTGCATTTTTGCAGGCTTAACAGTATATATAAAGAAAACATCCATATAATTACATTAATTCAATATATTTGTTTATTATTATAAACATTTTCCCAGTATTTATTATTCATTTTTAGTAAAATATGATAAGAATTAAATTCTCTGCATTTTTTTATATGATATTTTATTAATAGAACTGCATATTTTTCCCACTAATATAAATTCAATGCGAAAAATAATATTTCGGTACAAAATCCGCCTGCTTTCCGGTACAACTTCTTTATGGTAAGTTTTTTGACAATCCGATGGGGAATATTTATACACAATAATGGCTCCGTTCGTTGAATTTACCAAGTTTCAAGTAAATTTAAGTATTTACACAATGTCTTTTTTTTGAGATAATAGTAAATATATATATTATATCTGGTTTTTTTTACTTAGGTATCCTTTTAATATTAAAAAGATTTCAACTGTATAAGGCAGGCTTAAGCCAATTAAATGTAATTTTTCTAAATATTTTATGTATTCAATGCGTGTGTTTAAGCGTGCCTCAAAACAGTGAAATATAACAAAACAGGAAGGGGTAATGTTAATGTCAACTAAGACAAAAAGAGAGGCCACTCTGTTTGAGGCATTAATACCGATTGTTTTTACAATAGCGCTTCTAATGTACACCGTACTGCCGGTATTTGGCGTGGATGGAGAAGTGCACATTCCATTGGTATTAGGTGCAATGGTAACAGCCGCTATGGCTATTTGGAGGCTCGGCTATACCTGGAAAGAGGTTGAAGACGGCATAGTCTCAACAATTGCCGACACAATGCAGGCCATAATCATTCTGGCAATTATCGGTATGATAATCGGTACCTGGATACTTGGGGGCATAGTTCCTACACTTATTTATTACGGCTTACAAATACTTACGCCGGCATTGTTCCTTGTTGCCGCGTGTCTGCTCTGCTGTGTAGTATCCCTTGCAACCGGAAGCTCCTGGACAACTGCAGGTACAGTCGGTATAGCCTTGATGGGAGTTGCCGCAGGCCTTGGTGTTAATCCTGGTGCGGCAGCAGGTGCAATAATTTCGGGTGCGTACTTTGGAGATAAAATGTCTCCGCTTTCCGATACGACCAACCTTGCGCCCGCAATGGCAGGTTCAAACCTTTTCGACCACGTAAAGCACATGATTTATACAACCAGTGTAAGTCTCACAATAGCACTCATCGGTTTTGGAATACTTGGTGCGGGCTATGCGGGAAAAGAGCTTGACGTTTCTGCAATCAATGAAATACTTGAACTTATGCGCCAGAACTTTGCAATTAATCCGTTGCTTCTCCTGGTTCCTATCATAGTAATAGTAATGGTTGCCAAAAAGGTGCCCGCTGTTCCCGGCCTCTTTATAGGCACAATTTTAGGCGGAATAGTGGCAATGATATTCCAGGGAGCAAGCTTTGCAGGTGTTATGGATGCAATGCAAAACGGCGTTGTATCAGAAACAGGAAATGAAATACTTGACGAACTCCTTACAAGAGGCGGCTATCAGAGTATGATGTGGACCATCTCCCTTATACTTGCTGCTCTCACCTTTGGCGGTATGCTTGAGAAAACAGGCATGCTTGAGTCAATAGGCAAGGTCGTACTTAAATATGCCAAGAGCACAGGCGCTCTTGTTACAGCTACTATAGTCACCAGTATAATAACAAATATAATGGCAGGAGATCAATATCTGGCAATTGTCCTTCCGGGCAAGATGTATAAGGATGAGTATCACAAGAGAGG
>JAKPKE010000048.1 GCA_029553855.1 Bacillota bacterium
GTGCAGCAAAGAAAAGAAGCATTAACTAAATTTGTCAAAACCCTTGAAACGGAAGAACAGCAGTTATTAAGTCTGCAAAAAACATATAAAGACAATCAACCGCTTTATGACTTGATACAGGATGAGCCTAATATGCCCGTCAAAGCAACAAGCCAGTGCATACATCCAAGTGACATAGGCACAGCCATTGAATCTAAAGAAGGTAGGGCGAGAAAGGCTATATTGATTATTCTGCAACAAAATGGAGCATTGGCACCACTGGAAATATATAACATTGCGAAGGAGGTTATGACAGATATTGATGTTGTAGCAATACGAAACGCAGCAAACAGGATGATGCACGAGGGCATATTGAAAAGGGATATTAATTCTCTGTACTCAATTAATCACGAATACAAATAGCAAGGAGGGGTAAAAGTGAAAAAGACAATAGAAATATGCACTTGCGACATATGCAATAAGGAAGATAAAAAGGCTCAGACAATCAATTACCCAGTGCTATTTATAACAGAACAAACAGAGGGCAGGGGCTGCACACCTTACATATACCAAACAAAAATTGATGTATGTCAGGAGTGCTTATCCAAAATAATCAAATTGCAAGCAAGCGGAGCGATGGGTAACAACATTTACACTATACTTTAATGCAAAGGAGTTGAGCAAGCATGAAACTAACAGCTAACCACATATCAACATCATATAGTGAATCGGGGCAGCAGTTAATCACGCTTGCCCTTACCTCCAAAGCTGATATAAGTGATTTAAAGGCGATTATAGCCAATAAAAAACTAATAGCAATAGAGTGTAAGGAACACCGAAAGAAACGCTCGCTAGATGCTAATGCATACTTTCATGTGCTAGTTAGTAAGATTGCCGAGGCTATGAACCTAGGCGAAGATGAAACAAAAATAAAGATGGTGCTTGAATATGGCTCAATAATGAGGGATGAAAACGGTGATAAAGTCGGCTTTAAACTCCCGGCAAGCGTTAATGTAAACAACATATATAAATACGCCAAGTGGTTTGACGAGCGTATGGAAAACGGACATAAATTTAATTGCTATATCATATATGAACACACTCACAACCTAGACAGCAAGCAGATGGCAAGGCTTATTGACGGAACTATATACGAAGCGAAGGAATTGGGTATAGAAACCTTACCGCCGGACGAAATCAAGGCACTAAAGGAAAGTTGGAAGTAAAAGCTGCCTATTCCTTGGCAGCTTCCAACTCCTTCTCAACCAATCGGCATATTTCAGCAGATACGCTTCTGTGATTCTTCTTTGCCAGTACCTTCAACTGCTCATACAACTCTTTAGGCATATTCACAGAAACGCTTGCATGAGTGTCTGGATTAATCGGCATAATATCCCCTCCCAATAACTATTATACACAGTCCACAGAA
>JAKPKE010000056.1 GCA_029553855.1 Bacillota bacterium
ACCATGAGAGCGGCGCCGAAACTGTCCCAATTTCTGATCGCTATTGCAACAACTCCGATTAGTATAGCTATGCCCATAATTATCAGCCCGATAGGATTAGCCGCCATAGCAGCATTTAAAGCCCATTGTGCAGCGGTTAAAGCATTAAGAGCAATATTTGCCGCCCATAATGCCGAAAAAACATTTAACTCAGGGCTGACAAATAAAACCTGTTCACGTGTTGAACTCTCCCATGTCATTGCTGATAACCCAGTCTATTCATATTTATCGTTGCCCCTTTTCTCGGTGTCACTTCCGCCTTTGCTTCTGTTCCGTTGCTATAAATATTTACGTTTGTATTTCCGGCTTGAAGTTCGGTTGCTGATTTATTCGGGGCGTTTAAATTGCCTTCTCTAAATCCCTGAATACCTGCGGCAGCTTGTGCTGCATATTTTCCGATGCCTGGAATTTTTGCAATCAATTGTAATAACTGCTGTATAGGATACAACAGACTGTCAAGTATTGCGAACCCGATTTCTTTAAGTCCTGCAACTATTCCGCCTGTCGCGAATGCTTGTTTGATTTGATCCCATCTGTCGTATAATGTTTTAAAAAGTGATATAATCATACCGATAGGCCCGAATAATACCATGAGAGCGGCGCCGAAACTGTCCCAATTTCTGATCGCTATTGCAACAACTCCGATTAGTGTAGCTATGCCCATAATTATCAGCCCGATAGGATTAGCCGCCATAGCAGCATTTAAAGCCCATTGTGCAGCGGTTAAAGCATTAAGAGCAATATTTGCCGCCCATAATGCCGCTTGCTCCGCCCATAATGCCGCTTGAATTGCCCACGTTGCAGCGGTTGCTATAATCGTAACCGCAAGATTAGCCCAATTTGAGGCGTTCATCGCCCACTGTGCTATCTGTACGCCCCATGTAGCGGCTTGCATTGCCCATAATGCAACTTGTGCCCCCCATATTAAACCGGTGTTGACCATAAGCGGAATTTTCATTGCTAATATTGCAACCTTCCACGCGACGAATAAGCCGATGACATAAGGAATTGACTTAATTAAAAACCCTATTGCGGCTTTATTTTCTTTTGTGAAATTCATTATTGCAGTCATTCCATCTGTTGCCCATACTACAACTTCTTTTATATACGGTAATAATTCCTGTCCGATTACAGAGGCTGTCATACTTATTGAATCCATGAAAGTTGACCATAAGCCCGTCAATGTTTTTGAGCTTCTCATCATGCCTTGATAAAACATTCC
>JAKPKE010000064.1 GCA_029553855.1 Bacillota bacterium
AATTTGTACACTCTGACAACTTATGTCAGTATAACAAGTTGCCTGGTAAAATTATTCTATCATAACAACTTCTCTTTGTCAATCAAGTTGTCAGTTTAATTTTAAAAAAATTTTGCGCTAATGAACTCAATAAGATGTTCATAGTGCAAAATATATATTCAGTAATTAATCCATGTGTTTGAATACACAATACTATTTACTTGTGTATTGTATTGCTATCGACTTTCATATGTCATACTATCTATTGACATATTTTTTTACTTTATCGGAGATATGTGCGTCATTTCCTACATAAAGAATAATATCATTGGCGAAAAACACCAGCTTCGGCCCCGGCGACAGATATAAATGTCCGGAGCGATTTATTCCTATTATCGTTGCACCTGTATTATTCCAGAAACGCGCTTCACCGATGGATTTCCCGACAAGATGGCTTTTTTCAGATATTTTCAGTTCAAGGGGGAATATGATTCCGATATTTCGCAGAAGCATCGCTTGTTCAATAATGGAATCCAACTTTTCTAAAACTGACTTTTCAATAGCAATCTTTTCGCTCGTCAGTACACTTATCTCTTCCCTGAGAGATAATATACTATCCTTTGACTGATATTCCTTGATAAAAGTATCAGCAGCTTCTTTCGATTTTATTAAAATACCTTTTTTTTCTATGACGTTAACGACCTGCATCTCTTCCAGCAGCTTCAGTCCTCTCCTGATTGTTTCGGGAGAAACGCTGTATTTACCTGATAATGTAGACCTTCCTTTAACTATTTCACCGATTTTCCATTCACCGTTAATAATGCTATAGGCAATATCCAATGCTATCTTCTCATATCTTGCGACAGTTGTTCGCTTTTCTTCCTTGCGATTTTTCTGACTCATATCAACACCCTCTACAATTTTACTCATGTAATGATAAAAACCTTATACCTTAATTCTTCAATTTTTGATACCATTTGTCAAGTAAAATGCGACTTGCACTGTATTATTCCTGAACCCGGCTTGCTTCATATCTGATATTCAGCTGCCTAAGCTCCCTGAAAAGAAATATCCCTGCAATATTTGTATAATCTTCAAGATATATTGTTAGCAAAACTGCAAACAATATAAATACAGGATTTAGCCACTAGCCAATAAAGCTTCAGTCAGCAAATGGAGAAGAGAATGAAAAGAAAAATATTTGCATTTACTTTTTTGACACTGTATATATTGATAACCGGGTTTAACTGCAATGTCTATGGGAATGGAAGCGGAAAAATCATTGTGCTTCTTTATCATCATTTACTTAAAGACAGTGAAAATACAAATAAAGGCAACTCGTCCGTAGTTTCTGCCGAAAACTTTGAAAAGCAGATGGAGTACCTTCACAACAACGGCTATAATACAATAACTGCAGAATTATTAAGCGAATACCTGAAATTCAAAAAGTCTTTACCAAAGAAAAGTATTCTCATAACTTTTGATGATGGGTATAAGAGCAACTATGAATACGCATATCCAATACTGAAAAAGTATGGCTTCAATGCGTCTATATTTATTGTGACGGGA
Source organism: Bacillota bacterium (assembly GCA_029553855.1). Classification (GTDB taxonomy): domain Bacteria; phylum Bacillota; class Clostridia; order Lutisporales; family Lutisporaceae; genus BRH-c25. The sequence goes on from JAKPKE010000064.1 coordinate 1,549, forward strand.
TTGATTCCCGATAAACCGCAGGATTTTGACCCAAACAGGCTATCTTACATGAGTAGGAAAGAAATAGAAAAAAGCAAAGATGTATTTGAGTATGCTTGTCACACACACAACCTTCACAAGCTTGATTCGAATGGAGAAAGCGTATTGCTGAGTTCAGACAGGGCAGATATAATAAAGGACCTGAGAACAAGTCGGCAATTGGTACCCACAAAGTTCTTATCATATCCATATGGGCAATATAATAAACAAATCAAAGATATTTTAAGCGAAGAAGGCTTTGAACTGGCCTTTACAGTAAACAAAGGTGCAGTAAACACCAGAAGCAATAGGCTTGAGCTAAACAGAGTACCTGTATTTTATGATACTTCAATTTACGATTTTAAAAAAATACTCAATTCTCCTTTCTAAGCAGTCTTTCATATTCCTCCCGGGTATCGATATCCAAGCCGGGCTTTTCATCGTCAAAGTCGACAGTTATTACGCTTTCCCCCATTTCCCCAAGCAATACGCGCCCTCCTGAATCTCCGCAAAGGCCCATAAGCCTAATCCTTAGTGAGGAATCAAATATTACCGGATTTCCTCTTGATCCATTATATAAAGGAACAACTGCGCCGCATTTGTTTTGCGAAAAGTTCAAAATCAGGGTATTGATGATTTTTTCATTAATAAAGGGCTGATCCCCTGCCAGAAACATGAATCCATGGCCAGATTGACTCGAATTTTCTAATCCGAGCCTTACAGAATAACTTTGTCCCAGCGTTGTCTCAGTATTCTCCACAGTTCTTACTCCGTATTTGCCGCCTATTGCTGCTGTCTTATCACTGCCGCACACTAAAACTATCTCCTTAAGCCTTGATCTGGATGCGGCGGATATTACCCTTTCTATTATAGGAATTCCGTCAATTGGAAGCATAAGCTTATCAACGCCCATTCTCTTTGATAAACCCGCTGCAAGTATAATACCGCTTATTTCCTTTATTGCATTTCTAAAGCTTGAATCCTTTGTACTGGAAATGATTGCAGGGATTTTACAACCTTTATCCGACAGTTTTTGAACAATATCATATGCTGAAGCTTCAGTATTTTCTATTTCTGCTTTATTTAGAATAAGGTATCTTTCAGCAATAGCGGGAGCAGCTTTGAACAGCCCCGATTCATGGGTTATCAGCTTGCTGACTATTTCCGTGTCAATTACATCTCCCTCACGGCAGCCCAGAATATCGCAAAAATGTTCAAGCCGGTGTACATTTTCCCCGCACACTTTTTTGCCGACGCTGTCCAGTCCGATAATTCCCAATACCTTGGCAGTACATGAAGGTATAACAGGCTCATATTCTGCCGGTGCCTTTATTGGTCTTTTTTTTGAACCGTCTCCCTCAATCAGAATAAAGTCGAATAATTCCTCTTTAAATACTGTATCAAGAAATCTTGGATTGGCTCCAAGTATTTTGCCTTCCGGTGAAAGCGATTTTCCAAAAACAGTTACATATCCGCTGTTTTCCCTATCAAACAAGTTCAAAGACTCATCTTCCGAAATAAGTATATTATCATATAGGTGCTTCTCAGGATAGAATATCGCCGTGGTGGTTGTGACAAGAACCTTCTTTCCCTTGGAAGAAAGCTCCTGTGCAAGCCGGAACATTACTGATGTCTTTCCTCCCGCCCCTACCAGACAGATCATCTCTTTTTTATCTGTTTCTATATTTATCAGGTTATATAATTTTTCCATTTCTTACCCTCTCAAAAAGGATTCTTTATCCAATAATACTCTCGCTATCACCAGCGCGTAAATTTCCGTTGCTTTCATAAGTTTATCCACGCTGATATACTCATCTGTCTGATGGCACATATCATCATCTTTTGGAAATACAGGGCCAAAGGCAACCGAACCGGGAAGGGCTTTAGCGTAGGTGGTGCCGCCTGTTAAGATAAGCTCAGCTTTTTCCTTTGTTACTTCCTCATACGTCCTGGATAATAATTCAATGAATTTATGCTCTTTGGAAACATACAGCGGGTCCAGATAATCTACAAAAGTATAAGAAAAACCGTATTTGCTGCTGAGCCTGTCAAAGGCATCAGCTATCTCTTCCCTTGTAGTGCCATATACCGTACGAATGCTCATAAGCAGGTGTATCCCATCGTCAACATATACCATGGTCGGAACGGCAGTAGTCTTTCCCATTTCTTCGCCGTTTAAGAATTCAGGATGGTCAGGCAACCCCAAGGAACTGCCATAATAATTGTCGTTGAAATGATCCGCAACAAATTTAACATACTCCTCCAATGCTGCATTTTTCACTTTCAGCCGGGACAAGAAAAGGCACATGAATGTCATGGCATTTATCCCCTGTTCCGGCATGCTTGAATGGGCGGTTTTGCCTGTTGCTGCAATCGTTGCTTCTTCAGTACATATCTGTTCCAGCTCAAGACCTGCTTCCGGGGCTGTCCTATTGAATTCCATAACCATTGCCTTTATTTCTTCAATATTGCCCCTTACTCTGGCTATTGCCTTTCCGGGCACTGAATTTATCACCTCTCCTGATTTAATATCCGGCACTTCAAATTCTCCCGGGCAGTCACCCCCCCTGAAAATCATGTGAATTTCACAGTTCCCTTTTTCCCTGTTTGTAATAGGAAATTCCCCGTCCGGCGTAAATCCATAATCAGGAAGCGGATGTCCTTCTTCCTTATATAGATAAATATCATCCCACACAATTTCTTCGCGGGTACCAATTATAAGCTCAAGCTTCTTATATACAGGCATATTAAGAGCTTTCACCGCAGCCATTGCGTACAGTGAAGAAATAACCATTCCTTTGTTGTCTACGGCGCCACGTCCGTATATTTTGCCCTCATTGAACTCCCCGTATGGAGAATAAAACCAAAGTTTAGGATCCCCAACGGGAACTATATCTGCATGAGTCAGAATTCCCAAAGTTTCAGTCCCCTCACCGAAAAAAACAACGCCCACCTGGTCCTCTGCCCTGAGTTCCGACCTGAAGCCAAGCTTTTGCGCAACATCAAGAACTTGCTTAAGGGACTTTTTTGCCTCTGCTCTGTTATTAGACTCGCTGTTTATTTTCAATGCTTCTATTATGTCCGAGATTATTTGCTCTTTGTTGGCCTCCAGCCACGACTTTATTTCCGAATGCACTTGATTCAATATCTTATCCCCCTTCAATATGTTAACATCACAAATAAGTATGCAGTGCGAAAGTCTATCACATGTTTTGGTCCATTGTCGTTTTATTGGAAGGATCATTTCTCTTTTGAATACTTGCTTAGAGAAAAGGACAAATAAAACCCAACAGCAAAAAGCAGCACGCCAAGCAAATGTTCAATATTAAATGAAAAACCGGGAAATATTGCAATTATCGAACCTATTACAAATCCAATCACAGTATAATACGTATATCCATAAAACCTTCTGAAAAGGAAATTGATAATATTAGCAAACAAAACAATGCTGACGACAAATCCGATCCCTACAGGTACAATTATCATCAGATTAATATTTGCGATTCCCTCAAGAACTATTTGATATGCTCCGATATACATAAGCACAAAAGATGCACTGATGCCGGGCACTATTGTCCCTATGCCGATAATGGCGCCGTAAGCAAAGAGATGCGGCAGCCCTTTGCCTGCCTCGGGAATGATATCGATGCCAGCTTTCTCCATGACCATTGCCAGCGCTGTAATACCGAATGCAGTTATGCACGGCAGAATATATTTCTTCCTGAAACCCTTCCTGTTGGCTTGTTCAAAAACAGAGGAAAGGGTTCCCATCATCAATCCGATAAAGAGATACTTAACATGTACTTCATAGTGCCTGAAAAGATATTCAATGACTTTGCTGAAGGCCAGGACTCCGACGCCTCCGCCAAGTGCAATGGGGAAGAAAAATATTGCCTTTCTTCTGAAATCCTTAAAAACATTCGCAATAGCACCCGTAATCTTTTCATATAACCCGAATATTACTGCAATTGCTCCCCCGCTCACACCCGGAGCAACGGATCCTATTCCAATCAGCAGACCTTTAATAAAACCTGATAAAAATCTCACTATTATCCCATCCACCTTTGTGTTCCGGTTTTTTCCCATATATCTGATACTCACTTGCGATATTTATACGACAATAATGCATTGTGCCCTTCAAGAGGACTCCATACGCAGCCTATATCCATAATAGTATTTTACCTGAATTTTCTTCGAAACAAAAGTACCGAATTAAAAATAGAGCGTTATTTCACATAAACCTTAAATGCTAAATATTAAAAATCTTTTATGTTATAATATTAGTATTATTATTTCAGAACTCTCAGGAGGCTATTACATGCTGTACATAGAAAATGAAAGCATAAATCCTTATTACAACCTGGCCATGGAAGAATACCTGTTCAGCCTGGATGATAATAACGATTATCTGCTCCTCTGGCAAAACGAACCGACAATAGTCGTCGGAAAATATCAGAATACTGCAGAAGAGATAAACAGTGAATATGTGAAAGAGAAAGGCATTCATGTAGTGAGGAGAATAACCGGAGGCGGTGCGGTCTACCACGATCTGGGCAACCTTAACTATACCTTTATAAATAAGGGAGCGGGGGAAAAGGAATTTGACTTCAAAAAATTCACCATTCCCATTGTTAAAGCCCTTGGGCGTTTTGGAGTAAAGGCTGAGCTATCGGGCCGCAATGATATTACCATCGACCAAAAGAAGTTTTCCGGAAATGCACAATATGTAAAACAGAATAAAATCTTGCACCACGGAACCCTGCTTTTCAATTCCAAAATGGAAGAGTTGGCAAAAGCATTGAAAGTAACGGAGGATAAATTTCAATCTAAAGGAATAAAGTCAGTCCGGTCAAGAGTAACAAATATTGCGGATTATCTGCCCGGGACAATTACTGTATCTCAATTTAAAGAACTGCTTTTGAAATACATGTTCGACGAGGATATGCAACTAACTGAAGGACAGCTTTCCATATCAGATATGAATGAAATAAACTTGCTAATGGAGAAAAAATATATGAGCTGGGATTGGAATTACGGAACCTCTCCCGAATTTAACGTCAGACAGGGAAAAAGGTTTGAGGGAGGCAGGATTGAAGTATTGATAAATGTAAAAAACGGTATTGTCCAGGGTATAAAATTCTACGGAGATTTCTTCGGCAGTGGAAATCCCGAAGAAATCGAAGCTCTGCTTATTGGAAAGCGTTATAAAGAGGTTGAAGTAAGAAATGCGCTTACCGGATTGAATGTATCTGATTATTTTAAGGGTATAACCCTGGACGAGCTTATAGGCTGCATTTTATAATAAAAACACTGAATTCTAAACAAATTCAATGTTTTTGTCAATTTCTGCTTACTCCATACTTTTTAACCTTCTCCACAGCGTAGTAATACTAATCCCTAATTTTTCTGCCGCAAGAGTTTTATTTCCCTTTGTTTCTTTCAGGACTTTCTTGATTGTCTCGTATTCAATTAGTTTAATAACTCCTTCTTTTGAAGCAATCATTAAATCAGAATTACTATTCTCTTCATTCAAAAAATCAGGTGCACCATTCATAGCTTCCATAATTATATCAGCACTAATTTCTTTACGTTTGCATAAAACTACTGATCTCTCAATAATATTTTCCAAGTGTCGCACATTTCCCGGCCAATGATAAAGAACTAGTTTTTCCAATGCCTCATTACTTATATCTCTTACTCTTTTACCTAATCTTGTTCCCTTTTCTTCAATGAAATGACTAACAAGCATTGAAATATCCTCTGTTCTTTTTCTTAATGGAGGTATTTCCAATCTAAGTACAGATAAACGATAATATAAGTCTTCCCTAAATTCGCCTTTCTCAACCTGATTGTATAAATCCCTGTTGGTAGCAGCTATTACTCTTACATTAACGGGAATAACCCTATCATCTCCTAATCTCATTACTTCTTTTTCCTGTAGAACTCTTAAAAACCTTGCCTGAAGTTTAGGTGACATTTCACTTATCTCATCTAAAAAAACAGTCCCCCCATGGGCAAATTCAAATAACCCTGCTCTACCTTCTTTTCTTGCTCCTGTAAAAGCTCCATCTACATATCCGAAAAGCTCACTCTCCAAAAGACTTTCAGGAAGAGCCGCACAATTAACTGCTACAAACAGTTTATCTTCACGAAGACTCGAATTGTGTATACTTTGAGCAAATAGTTCTTTCCCTGTTCCTGTCTCTCCAAGAATCAGTACAGTACTATCTACCACAGCATACTGGCTGGCCTTTTCCTTAGCTTGGACAATTGCTTTACTATTTCCAATTATATCTGCAAATCTTGCTTTCGCAATATGACCTTTCAAGAAAAGCTTTTTTCGGATCTGGACTTCCACTTTTTGTATCTTTTCCAATTCCTGAAAAGTTGCAACGACTCCGATAACTTCTCCTTCAACTACTATAGGTACTCGGTTGGTTACAATCGATATTTCTCCTATGTGCTGAATCTCGCTGAGTTCTGCTTCTCCTGTTTTCAACACATAGCTTATTCTTGAATTCTCTACAACATCATCTACAGGCCTTCCAATAGCCTTTTCAGCCGATACACCAATTATTTTTTCTGCTACCGGATTGAATACTGTTATATGTCCATTTTTGTCAACACCGAAAATTCCATCATATGCAAAATCAATTATGGACTTTAAAATTTCTGCTTTTTCCTTTTCCTTTAATTGAACCTCAAGTATATGCTTTGAATGCATTATTGTTTCGGCAATAGCTTCTTTTCCTGATTCTATAAGAATTCCATCGTAACCCAACTTCTGTGTTGCGTTTATTACTGCTTGACCGCCTATAAATACTCTTACACCCGATTTATACATTTGAACTATCTTTTTATTGATTTCTTTCTGACTTTTAATAGTTGATATAGTAATTTTTGCCGAAAAGGTATTTTGCATAATTTCGCTAATTCTTCCGATAGAAAATATCAGGCTTTCAAAGCCTACTATACCAATATTATTAGAGTAAGCTACAGCCTTATAAATCGCATTTATCAGGTCAAAGCTATTAGTTTCCAAATTTACCACAGGTATATGCAGATTTCTTTTAATCAGATTCCCCGTACCGCCCCGGCTTATTATTAAGTTAGCTCCGTCTTCTACTGCCTGAATGGCACGTTTTAATCCCTCACTCAACGAACCTTGGTATACTTCTATATTTTCATTGAGTTCACTGATGACCTGACTTGCCTTGTCAGCTAATTTTTCATCTGGTGCAATAAATACAATTTTTTCAATCATTATACTATTTACCCCCATAAATATAATGCTGCTTACAAATTATTTGAACTTGTATGATAAATGATATTATAATACTATTATATCATTTCCTTAAAAACTAAATAATCCCTATCAAATTCGGAGATTCAGATGGGACTCTACCTCATCGGAATTTGAATAAGCGGAACTCCACCTTACAGAAGGTGGAGTCCTGGAATTAGGATAAAATGCTTCGATAGTTGAATATTCAATATAAAGCAACCGCTGCACATAATAATGAAAGCAGTATACCAAAAATGGGAATACCTTTCTTTCTTGTATAATGTCTCTTCTTAACTTCTATCGTCTTATTGAGCTTCCGGGATTTTCTTTTTTGTTAATACCATATTAATTAAATATCCTGCTGCCAATAATCCTATACCTATAAAATCAGTCATTAGTGACGGATCTATCAGGCATATTGAAGCTGCTAAAAAAATGAGTCTACTTATTATATATATCTTATTTCTAATCCAACCAACACTGAAAGCTGAAAAAGCATAAACGCCTATTGAAGCAGTGATTGTAGCAATTATTATTCTTATAGCTGAACCTTCCATTAGCAATAAGTTGCTGTAAATAAAGAAAAAAGGAATTATGAATAAGATTACTCCCATTCTAAAAGCTGTATAACCTACTTTCATAGGCGGATCTTTGCTTACTCCTGCTGCTGCATATGAAGCTAAAGCTACTGGAGGAGTTATGTTGGAAATAATCCCAAAGTAAAAAATAAACATGTGGGCAGCCATAGGCGTAACTCCCATTTCTATTATTGCCGGGCCAACCAGAACCGCCAGCACTATATAACATGCCGTCGTAGGCAATCCCATACCCAATATTAATGAAGCGATCATTGTTAAGACAAGTGCTATTATCAAATTGCCATTTGCCATAGATAAAATTATTCCTGAAAGTCTCAGACCTAATCCTGTGAGACTAACAACACCTACAACAATACCGGCACATGCACAAGCTATCGACACAGTAATTGATCCTCTGGCAGTTCTTTCAAAGACCACTAAAATATCTTTCATACTAATTCTATTCTGCTTTCTTAAAAAACTTACTAAATAAATGATAGCCATAGAAACAAACACTGAGCGCCCTGGTGACCATTGTAAAACTAACAGGAATATTAAAACAACTATGGGAATAATAAATTCAAAACCGCCTTTTAGAATTGAACTCACTGATTGCAGTTCACTTCTGGGAATTCCTTTAATACTATTCTTATCTGCCTCAAGATGAACCATAAAAATCAAAGCAAGATAATACAAAACTGCCGGTATCGCTGCCGCCTTTACAATATCAAAATACGGAACCCCAAGAAATTCTGCCATTACAAAAGCTGCCGCACCCATAACGGGAGGTGCTAATTGGCCACCAGTAGAAGCAAGTGCCAATATAGACGACGCAGTAACACTTTCATATCCGCTCTTTTTCATCAAAGGGACTGTAAAGTTACCTGTTGTAACAACATTTGCCACTGCGCTTCCTGAAATCATACCAAAAAAGCCGCTCGCTAAAACTGCTGTTTTACCTGCTCCTCCTTTAGCCCAAGCAGTTAAAGAATAAGAAATTTTTAAGAAGAAATCACCACCGCCGGTCATGACTAATATATTGCCAAAGAGGACAAAAAGGATTATAAAGTTTGCAGCCGCACCCATAGGAGTGCTGAATATGCCCTCTGTTGTTAAGTATTGGTGAGATGCAATTCTAATTAAACTATAGCCCCGGTGCTTAAGTATACCTGGTAGATAAGGGCCTAAAAAAGCATATCCAATCATGATTAATGCAAGAATTGTCATAGCATTACCTACTGATCGCCGAGTACCTTCCAATACCAAAAATAGGCATATTATTCCGAGAATTATGTCTACTTGACTGGGTGTACCCATTCTGGATACTATTGCACTATAATTGAAAGCTAAGTACATGCCAACGGCAACACTCATAATAACACATAACCCATCAATAACCCATCTTAAGGTTTTGTATTCTGGTTTTTTTGATAATGGAAAAACAATAAACAGTAAAGCCATTATCCATGCAAGATGAATCGGCCTCTGCTGATATGCAGGTAATAATCCCACTGCTGCAGTATATAGATGGAATATGCAAGCCACTACTGAAATAAATAGAATAATCCACTTTACTATGCTGGATTCATTAGCTATATCTGATTTGGACTCTTGTTTAGTTAAATCCTTGAGTGAGCTTTCATCTTTGTTCATATAATCACATTCCTTTCGTTTGCATTTATCCGTACTCATAAAAATATGCGAAAATTAAGCTATTTGTAATTAAGTATTTCATACAAACAATATTTAACAATTTACTTTATATAAAATCCTCCATCTTTGTGATTACTACTCCATTTTTTAGTAATGCCTCACGGATACTTCTTATTATTTCAATGGAACCCTCAGTATCCCCATGAATTGTTATTGTATCCACCTGCACCGGTATATCTACTCCCTCAAAAGAGGTTGCTTCCCTTTTTATAACAGCACGCAGTACTCTTTCTACAATCATATCCTTGTCGTGAATCACTGAACCGGGAATGGAACGCGGAACAAGGCGCCCATTATTATTGATTTGGCGATCAGCAAAAAACTCACTGGCCACCCTCAATCCCATCTCTTTTGCAATCTGCTGACGATAACCGCCTGAGATTGCTTTAACTATAATGTTCTTATCATATTTTGCCAAAGCGCCAACGAACTTTCTGGCATATTCCGGATCTTTTTCATGCCAATTTCCCCATGCACCATGGGCATTGCAATGCTGTATCCTTTTCCCTGCCATTTTTGCAAAGGCTTCCAAGGCTCCAATCTGATAATAAAGGTAATTCTCAAGTTCTTCATCTTTACATTGCATAAACCTTCTCCCAAAACCCAAAAGATCTGGGAACCCGGGATGAACTCCAATTCCCACTTCGTTATCGGCACATAGTTGTGTAACCTTTCTCATAATATTCGGGTCTCCCGCATGAAAACCACAAGCAATATTTGCCGATGTAAGGAGTGGAATCAACTCCTCTTCGTTGCATATTGTGTAGGCACCATACCCCTCACCCAAATCTGCGTTTAAATCTACATGTATCATACTTTTTCACTCCTTAAAAAAATTCATCATAAAGTTGAATATAATAATCTTCTACCATATCAGGAAGGCGCATCAAAACTTCTACGAGATCAACGGTCTTCATTGCAGACTCATTATGCAGGAGGCTCTCCCGTTCTTGCAGAAGCCTATGTGCCTCTTCAATGGAGATCTTCACAAAACGAATCTTGTCACCTGCTCGGCACTGAGCGATCTTTGACATATCCACTGATGCGACTGTTGCTATGACAGGATATCCCCCATGAGTTCTCCTTTCGACGCAAAGAATAATGGGAAGTCCGCCCCCCGGCACCTGGATACTTCCCGTGGTCATACTGAGCGATATCATTTGTCCTGCCTCTTTTTTATGTTCAATGGGCGACCCCTCCAAGCGGTATCCTACTCTATTGATATCATTTCCTACAATATACTCTGACTCATAAAAAGTCTGAATTCCTTTCTGTGTAAAATAATCTTCAAAGGGGCCTTCTATAACCCGTATCTCTTTGCAGTTTTCATAATAATAGGCCGGGATGAGGTCGGCTTTCAACTTTTTCGGAACATAATCATCTGAGATGTTACTGCATGACACAGGAATACTACTTCCTTTCTGCAGCGTCTTCCCTTCATTACTTCCCGTCTTTTCCTGCAGAGAGGTGGATTTGCTTCCAAGAAAAGATTTTAAAGCAAATCCACCTTTAACGCTTAGATAGGTTCTCAGTCCGACTGATGCTATCCCAAGGCTGAGTACATCTCCGGGCTTGACGAGATAAGAAGCCCACATTTCAATAGGTTTTCCGTTAAGAATGGGTTGCATATCTGCTCCGGTGACTGCGATCACTGTCCTGCAGGGAAAAGTAACTTCAACACCCTTGAGTGTCATCTCAATGCAAGCTTCACCCGGGTCGTTGCCAACAAGAATATTTGCTGTCTTCAGAGCAAATTGATCCATAGCTCCACCTACGGAATAGCCTTTTGACTGATACCCCCAGCGACCGAAGTCCTGGATTGTGGACTGCAATCCCGGATCATGTACGATTATATTGTACATCGCCTATCACTCCTTTACATATTCCGTTCGAACATGATATTCCATAGCCTCGACCTGTGCCGAAATCTCTAAAAATTCCTCTTGGGAAATCGGGAAGAACCGAACCATATCCCCCATCTGAAATAGCGTAGGATCCTCTTTTCGGATGTCGTAAATAAGAATGGGTGAGCGACCAATACAATTTGCACCACTGGGTTGTTCGATACCAAAAATGGCAGCCTGCTTACTGTAAATTACAACAGTGCCGGAAGGAAGTTTAAATCTTGGAACATCCAATCGCGGCGTTTCAAGGATTTCAGGCAACCCACCAAGATAGGGTTTCCCCGGCATGAATCCAACGAAGTAGTTCAAGTAGTACTGAGCTTGAAAAATATCAACTACTTCTTTCTCGCTAAGATTGTGGTACTCTGCTACACGCTGAAGATCAGGGCCGAACTCTCCTCCGAAACAAACAGGAATGTAGAGCCTTCTTACGCTATTCTCCGATGCATTGGGCAGTACCATGCCGTCGGTTTGCTGCAGCCATTCGAAGATTTTATTCGGTGACGCCTCGAAGGGATTGTAATAAACAGATATTGAACGGTAAGCAGGAACAACCTCCACAACTCCTGGAATCTGATGTGAATTTAAGTATAGGTACAAGCTTTTGACCCTTTGATGCATCTCTCTGGAGATCTCGTTCCCCAACATCATAATCACACAGGAATCCCCAGCGTTTATATAACTGATTTCACAATGTTGACCCTTTTGATTTTTGGACATTCGGCAATCATCCCGCTTTCCCACACAGTTACTTCTTTTTTTATCATAATGATATTAACGGAGAATAATTATTTGCTATACTTGCTGTCGTAATTAGATTAGCACAAAATTAGACGTCTCAACCAGTCTTGTAGCGATAAACCTTTTTCACGATACACATAGACATACACAATTTATTTAAGCATTCCTTTTTCTTTCAACCATTTTTCTGCTCCCGGATGATATTCTATCGGCACTCCCTTGGTAGTATTTTCCATGGTCATAAATCTGCACATTGGATGTGCTGCTTTAAAAGTATCTGTATTTGAATAAAATAACTCTAATACATCGTATACAAAATCATCCGGCAAGTCTTTATGGCAGATCAGAATATTCCATATTGTATTAGACTTTACATCATATGTCAGGCCGTTATATGTACCAGCTTCAATGATTCCAGGTGTATAATAAGGATGTTCCTCCGACAGTTTTTTCAATACCTCGTCGGAAATTGACAGCATAACAACATCGCGAGCTGAATAAAGATCAATCAAGGCTGACATTGGATATCCTGAGAGCATAAAAGCAGCATCTATTGAACCATCTTTAAAGGCCTCGACAACTTCTGATAAATTCAATGCTACTGTATTTACATCCTCTCGCTTAAAGCCATATGCCTCCATTATATGCCAAGCCATAATGTCAGTTGCTCCGCCGGGGGCACCAACATTTACCTTTTTCCCTTTTAGATCTTCTACGCTTTTGATCCCTGACTCTTTTAAGGTGACTAACTGCATTGTACTTGGATGATGGGCAACCATTGCTCGAATATTTGTATATTTCTTCTCAAATGGATCCTCACCTCTAATTGCATAATAAGGAGCATTTGCATTAGTTAAAGCCATTTCCGCCCCTTTACTTTCAACCAGTCGCACATTTTCTACAGATGCACCTGTAACCTCTGCAGTTGCTAACCATCCATCCATTTTAGTATTGATTAATTCTGCCATTACCCCACCAATAGGATAATATGTTCCTGATGTTCCCCCAGTTGCAATTGAAATTGCCTGATCTTTACCTGAAGTTCCGGCTTCTTTCGAGCCGCTTTCAGGCGAACAACCCATACTTATGGTAATTATGCTAATAATTAACAGCATCAAGGATATAACTTTCATTATATAATTCTTTTTCATTTTAAAATGGCCACCCTTCTCATATAATTTGTACTATCCCAAACAGCTAAAGCACCCAATTTATAATCTGTCCAATCCAAATGTATCTTCTTCATGTGTTCCTGATTTACCTGATAAAATTTTTGCATACTGCTATAATATCAGCCTCCTTCTCTGCATACATAATCATCCCTCCTCTAATATTCATTAATATGTTTTAAGTAAAAATCAGAAAAACGATAATACTGCATATAATAATAAATATTTGACCTGTTGCAACTCTAAGCATCACTTTATTTATACTGGCTCTAAAATATTCAGTAGTTAGAACCAAGCAAATATGCATTGGTGATATCATTGTACCTGCAACACTGGAAACATATGCTATAGTAATCAGGTTAAAATCAATACTGCCGCCCAAATTCATTACTATTGGAAAAGTCATCCCAATAGTAGCTGACATCATGCCAGTAATAATTCCAATTATCAAAGGCAAAAAAACTGCAATATATAAATTTCCTATCCCTATTGAGTTGAACAATAACGTCATCTGCTCTATGACTTTTGACTCAACAAGCATGTTTTTTAAAAGAATTACTCCAATTACTGCGCCTATTGTACTTAAATTACCATCTTTCCTAACAATATCCCAAAACTCAGAAATACTAACCTTTTCTATTATTAACAGTGAAATCAGAACCATTAATATAGTAATAACAATATCAACTTTAAAAATAAAGAATAGCATTAGGATAAATATAATTGGATAAGAATTAAACATAAACCCAATCAGGTTCTTAAGTACATCTTTGCTTCTACTGCTATTACCTTTTGGGAAGTGATAAAATGCCAGCGGAATTCCCACAATTATGCTTAATATTGTATATGGATAAAAGAGGCTTATCAGTTTTTCAACTTTAATGTGCAATACTGCTGAGGCAAATACAAGTCCGGCGCATATAGGAGATACATATTCCCATACGTGCCTATACCAATAATTAATAAAACTTTTGTTCTCATTCTCAACTATACCCTCACTGCAGACTTCATCAACCATTGGCGCTGAAAATATCGCTCCTCCTACAGATGGTAAAACACCAATAATCGCAGGCAAAATAAGTGATGTGATTCTATAATCTCCAACAGCATTCTTCAATGAAATAATCATTTTACTCATGAGCTGTCTGTTTGACATTACCTTTTCAAGGCTCATTATTAGTACAAGCAGTACGATTATTTCATTTGTATCTCTATCTAAAAATGTTCGGGTTAATACGTTGATAATGCTGCTAATTCCAACATCAAATATAATTGCCGTTACAAATGCAGCAATCAACATCACATAACCGAGCTTTACTTTTTTGTAAAGCATGATGATAATAATAGCAAAAATCCCTAATAACTTGATTGACAGAATCACTTAATTACACCCTCTTATATATCCAGTTGTACTGAAGTCTTGCTATTGCAAGACCTCAAATACAGCATAGTCTATATTTAATTAAGCCGTTTCTTTCTTAAACTCAGCATCATTAGTTAAAATAACTAAAATCCAAAATCATTCTTAGCAGCCTTAAGAACTTTAAGTGCATGAATAGACTCCTCTTCGCGAAACCAACCCATATGGCCGATTCGCAGAATACGGGAAGCAGTATCTCCTAATCCTTTTGCAAATAATGTATTATATTTTGAATGTATATGACTTACTAAGATCTCAGCCTTTATTTCAGGCGGCAATAAGAATGCACTAAGGCTATTTGCTCTCTTTACATTTTGATTATCGGGATACAGGACATATCCTGATTTTTTTGCTTCTTCGCGTATATATTCAGCTAATTTCTCGTGCCTTTCAAATACTCTGTCAAAGCCTTCCTTATTCATAAGCTTCAGTGAAGCGTTAAGTGCTCTGACAATAGAGACAGGAGTACTTACAGGAGTCTGGCCTTTTTGAATATAATCTCTCATATTGCGAAAATCAAAATAATATTTGGGTAATTTGGCGTTTTCAATTGCATCCCAAGCTTTTGGACTTATTGCGGCAACCGACATGCCTGCCGGACACATTAATCCCTTTTGCGAAGCAGTAACGGCAACATCGATGCCATATTCATCCACGTTTATCGGCATACACCCAAATGAGCTCACTGCATCAACAATAAGAAGTTTATTATATTTTTTTGCTAGGCTGCCAATAGCCCTTAAATCATTTTCGACAGCATTTGATGTTTCACAGTGTGTGAACAATATAGCTTTTATATTTCCGTCATTTTTTAAAGACTCTTCAATCGTGCTATAATCTACAACATCCTCCCAGTTGAATTCTATTGAAGCAACATCAAGTCCATACGCTTTCGCCATTTTTGAAAAAACTTCTCCGAAGTACCCGTTTGAAACAGACAGCAGCTTGTCCCCATGGGAAAAGAGATTTACCAGAGCAGCCTCCATTGCGCCTCGCCCAGAGGATGGTATAAGCAATACATCGCAGCGTTTGGTATTGAACAGTTTCTTCAGCAAATCAATTGCATTGAGAGTAATATCCACAAATTCTTTTCCCCTGTGATATATCATGGGCTGCGCCATTTCATCAATGACCTCAGGAGGTAATTGCGTCGGGCCAGGCACCATAAGCTTAACGGATTCAATCATATTCCTTCCTCCATTTCCATATTGATTTACAGTTGTCTAAAGCTATATTGCAAATAAAATTGTATGGTATAATATGTGATTCAATTTGATACATTCTTGTTTTTCTGCAACAAATCTATTTCACTTTTGCAATAGAGCGATAAAATTACTGACGTCGTCAATCTTCTCAATATTAAGTACTTCATCGATTATTTTTTTTCTTCTTTCATCATCAAAATAGTAATCTGTGCAATAAGTAAATTTTTTTATCAATTCGTCCTGAGATATTGGATTTTCTATTTCTCCCTTAGGCAGATTAACTCTATTGCAAAAATTGCGCCCATCATTTAAAGTAATAAATACTTCAGCTCCTTTTGTTTTTGGATATGAACTTTCCAGACTTGGATCTGCTTCAATTCTTACTTTATCTGTCAAGGCGAGTATTGATGAGTTATGCAGGCAATCTGGCTGCAGCTCTTTTAATCCAAACTTTTTCTTTAAAAATGCAGCGCACACACAATACGCTATGCTGAATTTTGCAGCTTCAGCGGATTCCGGCCTGAATATTTTTCCAGTAAAGCTGATAGCTGTCGGATACGTTTTTATCAATATTTCATTTATATCAAAAGCATCGATACTATTTTCATTAAGCAAATTAAGAACTGCATCAATCGGCGCATGTGTGTGCCTGCAAGAGGGGTATAGTTTAATATAGCAATCATTTATGTGATATTTTTTATTTATATCCTTGAACATCAAATCATAGTCACACTCATCAGACATGGTATTGGCAAAACCCTTCTCCCCCTCGATAATCGTTCTGGGACCTTGAACTCCTTCCTTCGCAAGAATCGCTGATAAAACACCAGCTTGCGCAGACTTTCCTGGATGCAAAACTTTTGCCATTTGCCCATCTATAGTAACTTCAAGAAGTCCTGCTGCTTGTATACCGGCAAGGCCTAATGCGTTTGCAGTTTCTTCAGCGTTTAACCTGAATAATTTTGAAGCTGCTGCTGCTGCTGCCAATGCCCCGCAAGTACCGGTCGTATGATATCCGCGCTTTAAATGAGATGGATTAATTGAAGAGGAAATCCTAACAAATATGTCATACCCTGCAATAATTGCAGTAATAACTTCTTTCCCACCGGACTTCAAATATTCTGCTGCAGCTAAAGAAGAAGAAACAACACAAACTCCCGGATGTCCTCTTGCAACTCTGTGTCCATCATCCAGCTCAACCACATGACTTAAAACTCCGTTGGAAAGTGCGGCATTAATCAAAGGAACCCTTACTGCTGGACCTATAATAGTCGACTCCTCAGACCCTCCATTCCGTATTATCAAATCAATAAGTTTTTCGCTGAGACGATTGCCATTTTTATAACCGGCTAATAGAGATCCAATATAATCCAAAATAACTTCTTTTGCCTTATTGATTGTATCCGGGGGCAAACTATCGAATTCCAATTCATATATGAAGCTTGCCAGATTTCTTGTTGCGTTTTCTTTCATATGAACACCTGCTTATCAAAAATATATATATCACCATTTTTAAACTATTATTTAAATGTTTTGGTTGTTAAGTATGAAATAAGTTGCTTCAAATCTACTCATATAAAACTGTGTACACCAATACTTTCCTAAACTCTTGCAACTCCTGAATCTCTGGCAGCCTTTGCCACTGCCTTTGATACCGCCGGTGCTACCCTCTTATCAAATGCTTTGGGAATTATATAGTCCTCATTAAGCTCATCATCCGCTATCAATCCGGCCAGGGCATTGGCTGCGGCCAATTTCATTTCTTCATTGATACTGGATGCACGTACTTCCAGAGCACCTTTAAATATTCCCGGAAATGCCAATACATTGTTAACCTGATTAGGATAATCCGATCTGCCTGTTCCAACTATCCGTACCCCTGCTTTTTTTGCCAGTTCCGGATCTATTTCAGGTACCGGATTAGCCATTACAAAAATAATTGCATCGCTATTCATACTTTTTATCATTTCTTCCGAAACAATATTTGCTGAAGATACACCAATGAATACATCGGCTCCCACCAGAGCATCAGCAAGACTACCCGCTTTCTTATTCTTATTTGTTACTTCCGCCATTTCATCTTTTGCCCAATTCATTCCCTTTTCTCTTCCCTTGTATATGATTCCTGTCCTGTCACATATGAGCATATCCTTAACGCCTACATTAGTAATTATCTTAGCTATCGCTATTCCTGCAGCTCCGGAGCCGTTTATTACTACCACCAGCTCCTCCATTTTCTTCCCGGTTATCCTTAGGGCATTCAATAGGGATGCAAGCACAATAACAGCCGTACCGTGCTGATCATCGTGAAATACTGGAATTGACATCTTTTCCTTAAGCTTCTTCTCTATCTCAAAGCATCTGGGAGCAGATATATCTTCTAGATTTATCCCTCCAAAAGCGGGCTCTATCTGCAATACAAGATTCACTATCTCATCCGGGTCGGTAGTGTTTACGCAAATGGGAAAGGCATCTACTCCCCCAAACTCCTTAAACAGTACTGCCTTACCCTCCATCACAGGCAGAGCCGCATGCGCCCCGATGTCTCCCAGTCCAAGAACTGCGGTACCATCGGATACTACCGCTACCATATTGCCTTTTGAGGTATAATCATATACCAAATCTATATCCTTATGAATTTCTTTGCATGGCTCTGCAACACCGGGAGTATATGCAAGACTTAAGCTTTCTTTGTCTTTTACAGGTACTTTGCTTACTACTTCCAATTTGCCTTTGTTGTCACGATGTAATCTTAATGCATCTTCTCTTATCGACATAATACTACCACCTATTCTATTTACTATAATTTTCAGGTAATTTATTTGCTATATATATAAATGACCCATATTTGCCTCAAAGTATGTTAATTGTTTTATTCAGATACTCTTCTATATAGTTCTCTGCCAATCTTATAAAGATCATTGCCTTTATTATCAATAACCACAGTAACAGGGAAGTTTTCAACCTTCAGTCTATATATTGCTTCCGGCCCCAATTCAGAAAAGGCAATAACTTCAGCTTCCTTTATTGTTTCTGCAAGCAAAGCTCCAGCTCCTCCCACAGCTGCAAAGTATATTGAATTATTTTCGATAATAGAGTCCACTACCTTCTGGCTTCTTAATCCTTTTCCAATCATGCCTTTAAGCCCATTTTCCATCAATATTGGAGCATAAGCATCCATCCTGCCGCTGGTGGTAGGTCCTGCGGATCCTATTACCTGACCGGGTTTGGCAGGGCAAGGGCCTACATAGTATATGATTTGCCCTTTAAGCGCCATTGGGAGTTTTTCTCCCTTGCTTATCATTTCAACCAGCCTTTTATGGGCGGCATCACGACCTGTATATATGATGCCATTCAGCAGAACTCTGTCGCCGGCATGCAGATTATCAATCTTACGGTCTGTTAAAGGTGTATTTATTATCTTGGACACTCTGTTCTACCTCCAGTCAAAATTAAATTATTGCTTCTTTGTGTCTTGCTGCATGGCATTGAATATTAATAGCTACAGGCATACTGGCAATGTGAGCGGGAAATGTCTCAATATTTACAGCTAATGCCGTCATTCTTCCCCCAAAACCCTGAGGTCCAATACCGAGGTTATTTATTTCTTCCAACAGTTCTTTTTCCAAATTGGCTACTACGGGATTGGAGTTGTACTCCCCAATTGTACGAAGTAATGCTTTTTTAGCTATTAATGTGGTCTTTTCTATGGTCCCTCCAATTCCTATTCCTACTATTATCGGAGGACATGGGTTAGAACCAGCCTTATCCACAGTGTCCAATACAAATTTTTTAATTCCCTCTACTCCGTCAGAAGGCTTAAGCATAGCCAAAGCACTCATATTTTCACTACCGCCGCCCTTGGGAGCTAAAATAATTTTAATCTTATCTCCCTTTACAATTGTTGTATGAATAATTGCAGGAGTATTATCCCCCTTGTTTTTTCTTACCATGAAAGGATCGTCTACACTGGATTTTCTCAGATATCCATTTTTATATCCACGCCTTACTCCTTCGTCTATGGCTTCGTTAAGATCTCCTCCTACAAGTCTTACATCCTGACCCAGCTCCAGAAATACAACAGCAAGACCTGTATCCTGACAAATGGGCACATTATTACGTCTTGCAATTTCTTGATTATTAAGAATGTCCAGAAGTATTTCCTTGCCAAGAGATGATTCTTCTTTTTTAACCGCATCTTCAAGTGCCTCTTTTACGTCTTCTGGAAGATAATAGTTTGATTCTATGCATAATTTTTCTACAACATTTGTAATAACATCTACATTGATCTCTCTCATCTGTCTTTCTCCCTTCGGATTCTGCATGAATTATGGCTCTTCTGTGGAAAAAAATATTTTTCCACAGAAGATAAAACCAAATGTCCTTTTATGCAATTTGCGGTTCGCCTTCCCCAGCTTTCAGCTGAATTGCCTCCGGATAGTATTTGTGAACCATTTCCAATGCTATTGAAGCTTGTCTTGCCATATCTACGCCATTTGCAGCTGTTGTTAGCTGTCCATGTCCGGATATACATGAATTACCTGTCTTTAAATAAACAGGAGCACAGCAACGTACCATTTCAGGTGCTTCATACACACGAATAAATCCGCCGGATCCCGGAGGGTTATCAGTATGGAGATCCAATGGAACATCTACAGCCTGTCTTAATGCAGCCAGCATGGGAATACTTAAGTCTCTTACCGGATTAATCGAATCAGCTCCTAAATTCTCCAACAATTTAAAGCTTGCCGGGTTTCCCTGACCATTATGTGCTGAGTTTTTAAATTTCATTTCTGCCGGAAGTTCCCCCGCTTTTCTTGCTTCATTCAGCACCCAGAGCAGTCCCTCATCATATACCAGCAATCCTCTGATACCAGCCTCAGCAATACGTTTAGCATCTTCGATTGCTCTTACTACCTGTTCTTCACCTCTAAGCCTGTAAGCGATAACTCTCCCTTGCTCACTTAAACGGGTAGCACTGGTATCATAAGCAGCTCTAGGACCAATAGACATATTAAGTCCGGCCCCATGTGCTTTACAGATAGCCGCATATTCTTTCAATTCTTTAAAAGTATGACGGAAGGCACCATAAGTCTCGTCAACTCTGTTAATCTGAATTCCCAGCTTTTCAGCTTCTTCCATCAGTGCTTTACATGCAATTGCAGTATTAATAGTTGGAACTTCAATTCCGAAATGCGCTCCTCCTGGAAATCTCTTGTTTGATGTTGGCATATCAAATGCATCACCGGCAGGTAAGCCTATCTTTACCAGGAAATTTCTTGTTTTCTCCATCATTATTACATTCCTCCATAAAATTATTAAGTGAGTGTTGAAAATACCTTAGCAAACTTCTCTCTAGCTTAATTTACTAGATTCAAACCTCCAACATATAATATTTCCGGAATTTATATGTGATTTCTATTACAATAATATATAAAGCAACAAATATGCCAAAAATTAAAACAAGTAGAATTTTTTAATAATAATTTGAATAATGTTCTGTGCATTGCGCTATAAGGGTTAAATTAGTTTAATCATGAGATAAGGCCATAAAGTACCGATTAAATATTAATATAATAAAAAATGAACATCCTCATTCTTTTCATAATGAAAACAATGTTGAAATGATGATGTTCATTCTGCAAAGTTTATTTTTTTATTACAGTTTAGATTCAAAAGCGCATTATATTTAATATTTTTTTGTTTTGTCTGTCTGGTATTATTCCTTTTCAGATACATATGTATCGAATATTTTTGCTGCTTCAGCCCGCGTCAACACTCTGTCAGGCCTGAAGGTTCCGTCTGTATAGCCTTGCATCAGCTTCCTGCCAAGCAGCTGATCGATATAGACTGCAGCCCATTGAGGTATTTTACCCTTATCTCCGAACTCCGCTTTTATCTCTTTGTCAGATGCAGAAAGATTCAATGCCCTGGATATCATAGCGGCTGCCTCAGCTCTTGTTATGGGATCCTGGGGCTTCATATATACTTTATCCCCCGCCGCTTTTCCATTTATCCATCCCTTGCTGCTGCAATACTTCAAATATGACCTGGCCCATGGTTGAATATCGGAATCATCTGCAAAGGCGGACAGATCTAAGTATACGCCGGTTTGCGGATTGCCTTCACAAAGAGCAAGCATCTTTGCAAATTCTGCTCTGGTAACTGTTCTTTCCGGCTCAAATATGTATTCCCCGGTTGAAGACTTTATTCCGTTTACTATCCCTCTGTCAATAAGCCTGTATACTTCATCCTTTGCCCAATGTCCATCCATATCGGTCATAACGGTTATTCCGCTGTTTTCCATAACGGCAAACTTGCTGAAGTGAGGAATTCTTACAGTAATAGTGCCTTTCTCCTCATCAACTGCTCCGCCAACCAAATTCCAATCCCCTGTCTCTTCATTGTACACATAAATTCCTATTTTCTTTAAATCTTTGGCCTTTTTCCTGTCAAAGTAAATCGTAAGCTCAACAGGGAAATTGAATAGGTATCCCTTAGGTACCCTAATGTCAAATATGCTGCTTAAGAAATCCTTGTTTCCGCTTTTCTGCCTGTATTGTAGCAAATCCTCGATTTCATACACCTCTAAGTATCCATTGGTAAATATCTCATTCCCGGTAAATCTCAGCCGAATAAGACCGGGTATTGCTATTTCATCATCCTTATTAAAATATAGGGATTTTCTAAACAAACTGCCGTTTGGAGTATTTCTGTCAATGTTATCTTCTTCGTCTTCATCCCTATCCCTTCCTCCTGACAGCACGTTTACAATAAACGCATCTTCATAAGCCATATCGCCGGAAACGGTATATCGGGCATTAATGACAATCTCGCCGGGCTTTTTTGCCGTCAGCAGTCCATCTGCAGAGATAACTGCCGCTCCATAAGTATCAAAAAGCTGCCATTGGGTTTTATCCGCCTCCAATAATACGCTGCTGTTATCCTTCGTTATGCCATAAAGCCTCAGCTGTACACTGTCCCCTGGCCTCAGCCGCTCCAACTGCGGCATTATCTGTACCCTTACCACATCGCCTATATCTGAATTCAATACCTCGGTTGAATACTCTGTCCTGTTGCCTGCCAAATCCACCGCTGCAATAGTTATGGTCTCCCTCTGTGTATTAAAAAGTGCATAATCCTCGTTAAAACTGCCGTCTTCTTCTACAGTCAACCCGGTTCCGTTCACATACAGCTTGCTGCCCGGTGTTGTCTTTCCCGATACCAATACTTTTCCGGATTTTATACTGTCACTGCCTATTGGGCTTTGCACCATCAAGTCCGGAGCCTTGTTATCATAATAGAATTCGTATGTTTTTAATGTTTTGTCACCATTTGCCTTCACCGCTTCTATCTCTATCAAATTGCTGCCGCTGCTTAGCTCCAGTTCCTGTACGATTTCATCGTCTCTGATATTGGCAACATCATTTCCATTGACATAAAATACTACATCTGCGATGGTATCTGACTGATAGCTGCAAATAACAGTATCGGAATTGGTATATCTTATATCATTAT
This sequence comes from Bacillota bacterium, assembly GCA_029553855.1. Classification (GTDB taxonomy): domain Bacteria; phylum Bacillota; class Clostridia; order Lutisporales; family Lutisporaceae; genus BRH-c25. The sequence continues at coordinate 25,100 of JAKPKE010000064.1, forward strand.
CATACTCGTCTCTTTCCAGGTTTATATTTCCGTATTCGGAAGAGAAGCTTACATTAAACTCAGGAGGCTCCGGTACCGGCAGATTTACT
>JAKPKE010000082.1 GCA_029553855.1 Bacillota bacterium
AGTTTTCAAGGATCAAGGAAACGGCTTTGTGAAACAAAACGTTTCCAGCGTTACAAGGAGTGTAGCACAACTTGTTGTGCGGGCTCCGCAGTAACGGGCCTGTAGGGCCATTGTTCCATTTGCCGCTGCAGCACCACGTGCGGCAGTAACAGTTCATAGAACTTCTTACTGAAAACATTCAAAGGATGGCTTTGCGTAAGCAAAACATCCGGAATGTTACAAGGAGTGTAGCACAATTTATTGTGCGGGCTCCGCAGTAACGGGCCTGTAAGGCCATTGTTCCATTTGCCGCTGCAGCACCACGTGCGGCAGTAACAGTTCATAGAACTTCTTACTGAAAACATTCAAAGCACATTTTGCGTTAGCAAATGTGCGGAACATTGCAACGAATGTAACACGACTTGTCGTGTGGGTTCGTTTGCAATGGGCCTGTAAGGCCATTGTCTGCGGCCCCAAATCAGCCGCCGACTTTTATATACTACCACACCGCAAATCCATTGTCAACATAGATTTTATTGGTTTTTCGTGGTAATTTGCATCCTGATCTTTTTCGGTTCAGGGATTATATATTATCACGATTTACTCGTAAAGTCAATTAGAAATCCTGCCATACTAAGTTGACAATGTAAATGACAATGTAAATGCAACCATAGTGGTTGAAGGCATTAAATATGCAGCTTCATATATATTATTGCGCTTTTCTTCATCATATATGTTTTTAGGTTAAACTATTTTCTGATCTATAGAAATAATTTCATTATATTTTTCTTTTACCTTTTTTAGATCCTCCCAAAAAAATCTCTTTTTGCTTTCGTCTCTAAGTAAAGCAGCCGGGTGAAAAGTCGCCGTTATATAATATCCCTTTCTTTCAAGCCATGTACCCCTAATCAATGTAATCCTTGACTGTTTATCAATTATGTATTTTACCGGAGTAGCCCCAAGGCACACTATAATCTTTGGCTTTATAATCGCAACCTGCCTGCGCAGATAAGGAAGACATGCTTCTGCCTCATCATCTGTCGGTATACGATTTTTTTCCGGCCTGCACTTGCAAATATTAGATATGTAATAATTCTCGTCTCTGTAGAAATCCAAAGCATTTAAGGCTTTATCTAAAAGCTGACCCGCCTTGCCTACAAAGGGCCTGCCCAACCTATCCTCGTCTGCCCCGGGTGCCTCTCCGATAAACATAACTCTTGCAGAGAGGTTCCCCTCACCGGGCACAGTATTTATTCTATTCAGGTGCAGCCGACATTTTGTACAATCTGCAATTTCTCTCGACAGCTCATCCAATGTAAACATAGTCATACCTCTCTTACTATGTATATTGCATTATTAATAATAATATACCATATTACAGGCAGAACATGTGAAAGTGAACAGCCTCCCTGTTACTTTCTCAACACTATGTCATATAGCCAATGCTTCTTGATGGATACAGCCTTTTGGGGACATAATTCATGACAGCAGAAGCACCTTATACACTTTCCCAAATCGGGTATAGGCTTGCCGCTGCTCATGTCTATAACTCCCGGCGGGCAGCTTATTTTGCAATCTCCGCAGGATATACACAATTTATGGTTAAATACGGGCTTTGGTCTGAGATTTTTCATAATAGCCCTCTCAAGCGCCTTCGAAAGCCGTCCCCCTATGAAATTTATATTTTTTGATTTTGGGAGCTTAAAAGGTTCTATATGCAGCTCTTCCGGCTTTATTCCTTTTATTTCGACATTACCGAGGGTCTCATCATATAGCCCTCTTTGGGAAGCGGCCTTTATTGTAGGTATCAATGAAGGGTCGATCCCTATTATTTTTGAGGCCACTCTGTCCAGCACATAAGGATTGTCCGATGCCAGTATAAGCCCTAAATGCCTTTTCTCTCCGGCCGAAGGGCCATCCCCTTCCATCCCTTCAATGCCGTCAATTATGGAGAATACCGGTTTTACTGCTTCGCAAATATCTACCAGATGATCAGCAAAGTTTTCTATGCTGTTAAGACGCATATGATAATCCACTTTAATAAGCCCGGGAATCACGCCGAAAAGGTTCTTGACAGCACCCGTATATGTCATCATTCCATGTGTCTTCAGCTTGGCGGCTGATACTACAAAATCCACTTCCCTTGCAACGCGTATTATCTGCATGGTTTTCAGTCTTTTGGCCCCAGAGTTTGACATTTCAACAGCCGAAGTGTCATAATTAAGCTCACAGCCTGTCCTTTCCGCCACCTCAGTCATTCCGGCCGCCTTATAGACAGCTCTCAGTCTCTCCTTGGTAAAAGGTCCTCCCGGGCTGTCCCCTATCACTACACTGCAGCCCATATCCTGAAGGTACCGTACTATAGCCTCTACTACCGCAGGATGGGTAGTAACCGCATCATCAGGGCTCTTTCGCATCAGTAAATTTGTTTTTACCAGCACTTTGGAACCTATGGCTATTTTCAGCTTAATAGCAGTAATTCCTTGGAGGGCTTCATATACAGCTTTTTTTACGTTATTGAATTCATAATTTTCACATCTTACGATACTAACCGATTCCATTTCAGTGCCCCAAACTTGATATTATTATTTTGTCTGCAATTATATATTATATCATAAATTCGTAAGAATTTATGATATCTGCCCATGTGCGTTTTGCGGAGCAAATAATCGCACGAGCATTTAAATAAAAGCTATAATATGCATTAGCATATTATGCATAAATTCGTAAGAATTTATGATATCTGCCCATGTGCGTTTTGCGGAGCAAATAATCGCACGGGCATTTAAACAAAAGCTATAATATGCGTTAGCATATTATACATAAATTCGTAAGAATTTATGATATGTGCCCATGTGCGTTTTACGGAGCAAATAATCGCACGATTTAATTTCCCCTGCACTGCAGCCCTCCAAAGCAAATTGCACTCCGGGCAACGATTTCCATAGGATCAATAAAACTAAATTGCAGTCTATGTTGATCATTCAGCACTGAAAGCTCGGTACAACCCAATATAATAGTTTCACATCCCTTTTCTTTTAGTTCCCCTGCTGCCCTTAGAAATAGCTTGATATCAGTTTTCCGGTTTTCTTTAACCCCGTAAATTACATCTGTAACATACTTTTGTTTTTCCATTGTAGGTTTAATCACCTGTATCCCGTATTTCTGAAAAATTTTATCATATACCCCTGCTCTGCATGTTCCTTCCGCAGCAAGCAAACCTATTCTGGTACTTTTAGGATTGCATTCTTTTATCTTTTTTGCTGTTTCTTCAATCATATGCAGAAACGGTATATTTATTTCTTTTACGATATCGCAATAAAAATAATGGGCTGCATTACATGGCATAACCAGATATTCTGCTCCCATAGCGCATAGAAGCTTTGCAGAGTGTATTAAAAATTCGCGGGGGTCCTTCCCTGTGCCAATCAGATAAGCAGTTCTGTCCGGTATTGAAGTATTGATATCTGCAATAATATGCAAGTGCTCCTGGTCACATTTTGCTTCAGTAAGCATAACGATTTTTTCGATCAACTTCACGGTCGCCAATGGCCCCATACCACCGACAATACCAAGTATCAGGCTCATTTTTTCATCTCCCCGGCGTTGAAATATGTTATTAAGCAAAGGCAGCTTAGCTGTATTTGCCGCACTTGTATGATGATATGCAATGATTTGCAATGGTATGATAAAATTGCCTGAATATTAATGTTGCCGGATAAGACTTGATTCCTGAACAGTAAGAAATAAAAGTAAAAACTGCCTCATTTGTCGGCAGTTTATTTCTAATAATGATTTGAAATCATATATTCTCTTAACTTGTATAAATCTTCAATGTAAGTTGATTTCAACTCCCTTCGATAGATAATGCTAGCTGGATGATATAAAGGGAAAAGTGTAAAATGCGCATTAAAAAAGCTTATATTTAAAGGATGCCCATGGAGCGTTCCTATCGAGGCCCTGTCATCATTTACCATGCACCTAAGTGCAATATTTCCCAAGCTTATGACCAATCCAGGATTGATTACAGATAATTCCTGCCCAATAAAATCCGTCGATATTTTAATCTCTTCCTTATTGGGGGTTCTATTGGATTCCCGCCCCGAATCAGGGTTAAACTGTACCGTTCTGAACTTCACAACATTGGTTATATATAGGTCCTCACGGAGGATACCCAGTATTGATATAAACTCCTCCAGATTTTTCCCTGCCTGGCCAACAAATGGTTTCCCCTGTTCCACTTCGGTTCTGCCGGGTGCTTCCCCTACCAGAACTATTCCTGAATCCACATTGCCGCTGCCGAAAACCAGGGGTAATTCCCGGTTGAAATGCTCCCGCAGCTTCCTTTGATATAATTGATTTATATTATCAAGCTCTTGCCTTTTCAAATTTAATCCCTACTCTTCATTTTGTCTCTCAAAACCAGTTTTCTAAATCACCAGTTTTTTTATGCATTTTTCAGAGGCTTTGGCAATAAATTCTTCTATTATTTGAGGAGATAAGTATTTATACTCTCTATCTAAATTCAAAGGCTCCCCGCTATAAAAATCCGCTATCTGGTTTTTATATTCATATATATATTCAGAATCAAATTCATAAAAGAGATTAATACTTCCATCAAAACTCCTTATCTGTTCTATAAGCTCCGGACCCTTTTCTTTAAGGTACTCGAAATCAAGGGAAAATATTTCTTCCTTTATTAAGTCTGAAAAATCCTTGTTTGGATTATTGAATTCATTTTCGTATAGTGTCCTAAAGGGGCTAATGTACTCTTCCTGCCACAGCCTGTCGGCTATTAAGTGAAAATAATAGCCCCACAAGAAGGATCTTGTGCTGTCTGATCTTGTCAAAATCTTTTCAGGCATCAGGTAACTGTCATAAAAAACGAACTCGTTCGTATAGGCAGCAGCATTACTATCCTGACACCTGCAGTGAATAATCTCTTCTGAAAGGTGACACATTTTTCTTTCATAAGGCACATCTGAGCCTGGTGCAATACTGCCGATAATAAAGTATGGAAAGTCAATATCCGATACCTTTTGCTTTATTCTTTCCGCTATTCTCAAATGTGTAAGCCATGATGCCATGCAATTTCATCCTTTCTATGGCTGTTTCAAACAAGTACATTTAGATTTTATTACAAAATATCTTAACATAGAATATATGATTTGCAGCTTATACTGTAAAACGATTTATTAATGCATTCAGCTCCTCTACAGTCTCTATCAGCCTATTAGCTATGTTATCTACATCCCCTATAGCCGCTGTCTGTTCCTGTACGGATGCCGTTATTTCTTCAGTACCGGCAGCGCTCTCCTGGGAAGTTGACGCCTGTGCTTCTACAAGTTTCACTATCCTGTGTATGCCGCCTATAATGTTCTCTGTATCCTCTGCGATTCTGCTTATCTGGTTTACAGTATCCTGAGTTACATTGCTGATTCTGCTGAATGCTTCCTCAGTGTGTATCACAGCCTCCCGCTGCTCTTCAATAACCTTTATGGAACTGCCTGCTTGTTCTTTCGCATTTCCAACGCTTGCCTGTATCTGAGCTATTATTTCCGATATCTTAAGAGCCGCCTTTGTAGAACCTTCAGCAAGTTTTCTTACCTCATCGGCAACAACAGCAAAGCCTTTCCCGGATTCCCCGGCCCTAGCAGCCTCAATTGCTGCATTTAAAGCAAGCATATTGGTTTGTTCGGCTATTGAGGTAATAACTTCTATTATGTCGTCGATTTCACCGGCACGCCTGTGCAAATCGTTGATAGAATCACCAAGGTTATTTATACTTGTTACGCTTTCCTTCATCTTTTCATTTTGATAATTGATTATTTCCGTACCTTCCAAGACTGTACCTTTGGTAAGCTCGGTACTTTTTACCGTTTCCTCTATATTGCCGAGAATAGCTTCAGCCCTGTCTAGAACATCTTTTGCCGTAAATGCTCCTTTTGTAGCCTCATCGGCTTGAACATTAGCTCCTTCGGCAAGTTCGTTAATTGTAGCGGCAATCTCTGAAGCGCCCTTGCTTGATATACCAGCAGAACTAATAAGTATTTCTCCTGATTCCTTAAGATTATGTGTAATATCAAAGATTTTTTTGATGATTTCCTTAAGGTTATTGGTCATAATGTTAATTCCTTCGCTGAGCCCGGAAAATTCCTTGCTTGACCTTATATTCACCGATTTTGTAAGATCACCTTCGCCAATAGCCTTTATAAGCTTCATAAGTTTGTTTATCTCATTGACAATAATTGTTTTAAGAAGCAAGAATACTATTATAATGCATAGTACAAGTGCGGCTGCTGAAATCATTACTGTACTTTTAAGCAATATGCTTAAGCCCTCTGTAAATTCTTTCACGGGAATTGTCGCACATATTATATTTTCCCCCGAAACCTGATACTTCATGAAATATTCCATTCCGTCAAAAAAATAATTAAACTCACCGGCTTCTTCTTCTCTTATTCTGTTTCCCCAATCAAACTCGGCTGCTTTCTTGCCTTGTATTGATGCATCTCCATGACTTATTATCATATCAGAGTCTTTGTTTACTATAATTACCGTTCCCTCAGCACCAAAGGATGAATTCTTTGAAATACTGCTGATATCTGCCTTTTCCAATTCATTTTGAAGCTTTTTGGGTGCAATTCCTATCAGTATTATCCCGGGCTTGTCCTTTCTGCCTACGCCGGCATACTGAAAAAGAACATTGTCTGAGCTTCTTACCACAGGATCCTGCACCAGCTCAAAATCCGCATTGGCCAATGCCTGTAAAAAAGGTTTCATACTTTCGTCAGTAGTAAAATCCATGTCGTAGAAGCTTGCGACAGTGCCCCACTTTATTATTCCATTTTCGTCAGTTATATGTATTTCATCAACTCCGAGAGATGCTGCCATATCAAATAAAGCAGCATTGTTCTGTATAAATTTCGGATCCTGCTTGATTACATGGGACAAAATCCTGGCCTTTTCAAGATATTCTCTATTTATTTCCTGCCTCTTGACAGACACCTCCGCACGTTTGCTGAGCACAATATTCTGTACCTCATCCAGTTTACTCTGCGACAATTGCGACATATTGCCCTCAATTAATTTCTCAGCAAAATAAAGCGATAATCCGGACAGTGCTGTTATTGCCACAATCAATAGAACAACTATTGGAAATGTAATTTTAAAATGTAGCCTCATATAATCCCTCCCCCTTTTTATTCCCTTTACGCTCATACCTCCATTATATCACTTTACTCTAATATTACGACAAGTTTGTATATAAAAACACTCTCAAGGCATAAATAATGATATGGGTTTAATAACGGACAAATCGGCCATATTATGAAGATTTGCTCTTTTTATTTAAGATAATGGGTATTGCCTTAATTGCTTTCTCCGCATTTTTTCAACAACTCTTCCCACCTTTTGTCAATATCTTCCTGAATATTATCAATAAGATGCTTATTGTCGTCCGTGAACAGGTGTTTAAACCTTCCTTGGGGCTTCAGATACTCAATAACCGGAAGCTTTTTCCTGGGCTTGTAGTTAAGCTTCCATTCTCCGTTTTCCACCTCATACAAGGGCCATATGCACGTGTCCACAGCCAATTTGCATATTTCCATAAGGTCCGGGGTATTATACCTCCAGCCCCTGGGGCAAGGGGAAAGTACGTTCAAAAATGCTGGTCCCTCGGTGTATATAGCTTTTTCCGACTTTTCATAAAGATCTTTAAAATTAGAAGTTAACGTTGACTGCGCGACATAAGGTATCCGATGCGCGATCATCACCCCTGTCAAATCTTTCTTATACTGCAGCTTCCCCGGCATTACAGTCCCCTGAGGGCTCGTAGTAGTATCTGCATATCTGGGGGTCCCTGAGGACCTTTGAATTCCTGTATTCATATAAGCCTCATTATCATAGCATACATACACAATGTCATGGCCTCTCTCCATCGCCCCCGATAAAGATTGCAAACCTATATCGTAGGTGCCTCCGTCTCCTCCGAAAGTGATAAATTTATATATGCCATCCATCCTGCCTTTTCTTTTTAAAGCATTATAGGCAGCCTCAACACCGCTTATAGTAGCTCCGGCGTTTTCAAATGCGTTATGTATAAAAGAATCTTTCCATGCCGTATATGGATACAGGAATGTAGATACCTCCAAGCACCCCGTAGCTGCACCGCACACCGCATAATGCTCAGGCTTTAATGCCCTTAACACTGTCCTTACAGTCACAGGTGCACCGCATCCGGCGCACATTCTATGCCCACCTGTCAATCTGTCCGGCTTATTCATTACTTGTTTAATATTATATGCCATAATCAAACCCGCCTCCTATTCTCTAACCCCTATATACCTGTAGGTTTCCCCAAGTTTACACGTTTTTGCAATTTCAAGCAAATCATTATACACCTTTTCTATATCATCAGCTTTTACATCCCTGCCGCCCAAGCCGTATATATAGTTTAATATTTTAATTCCATCCGACCTGCCATACAGTGCAGACCTTATATCTGCTCCCAAGGGGCCTCCTGCCGCCGAGAAACCTTCTGCCTTATCCATAACCGCAATTGCTTTAACCTGCTTCAAGGCTTCAGCAATCTCTTGCTCCGGGAAGGGTCTGAACACTCTGATCTTCAAAAGGCCTGCCCTTATTCCCTTTTCTCTGAATGAGTCGACCACTGTTTTTGCAGTTCCCGAAGTTGAATTGATTATTACAATGGCAACCTCTGCGTCCTTCAGTTTATACTCTTCGAAATACCCGTATTTTCTTCCGGACAGCTTTTCGAATTCATTTGCTACCTCCAATATGGTCTTTTTAGCATTTATCATGCTTTGGGCTTGCTCGCGCTTATGCTCAAAGCAGTGAGCGGGAAGATCAAGGGGACCTATTGCAATTTGCTCCCCTGGGTTGAGAAGATAATGCTCCGGCTTGTATTCTCCTATAAAATTCTTAATCTTATCATCCTCCAGGAGATCTATATTTTCTACGGCATGGCTTGTGATAAAACCATCCTGGCATACCATTACCGGAAGCATTACATCCTTATGCTCCCCTATTCTTATTGCTTGAATAAGATTGTCATAGGCCTCCTGGTTTGTTTCACTGTATAGCTGGATCCATCCCGAATCCCTTGCCCCCATTGAGTCACTGTGATCGTTATGTATATTCAACGGTCCCGAAAGTGCTCTGTTGACACAGGACATAGTTATCGGCAGTTTCATTGCCGCCGCTATGTATAATATTTCCCACATCAAAGCCAGTCCATTGGCGGAGGTTGCCGTCATAGTCCTGGACCCTGCTGCCTGCGCCCCCACACATGCAGACATTGCGCTATGTTCAGATTCCACTGCCACAAATTCTGTCTTCACCTGACCGTTTGATACAAATTGTGAAAAGTACTGGGGTATCTCCGTTGACGGAGTAATAGGAAATGCAGCTACTACATCGGGGTTTATCTGCCTCATCGCAACCGCTACTGCTTCATTTCCGGATAATCTTTCCCTTATTGACATGTGTGCCTATACCTCCTATTCTTCTTTATCCTATTCCTTAATAAAATCTATCGCATCAAAGGGACATGCTCTCACACATACTCCGCATCCTTTGCAGTGGTCATAATCAAAATCCAGCCTTTTGCTGTCCTTCACGGGAATAGCCATATCAGGACAGGTTGGCGTACAGAGCATGCACTGGGTGCACTTTCCCTCCAACCATACCGGGCGCATGGCTCTCCAGTCGCCGGTCTTATATTCCTCGGCATTCCCGGCCTCAAATATAGAACCTCCCGGTGTTATTTCCTTCCAAGGTGTTTCAGCAGTCATTTTTCTTGCTGTTTTGTTTTTCATAGCCCCTGCACCTCCTGCATAGCACGATTAATTGCCCTTATATTGCCTTCTATAACCTCCGGCTTGGTTTTAAACTTATGTGCAAAGGACTCTTCCATGTCTTTAAGAAATTTCTGAGGTTCCATAATCCCGCTAACCTTTACTACCGCACCCAGCATAGGCGTATTGGGAAAGTTTTTGCCTATGGTTTCTTCGGATATTTTTCCGGCGTTAATGGTGCATACCTTCCCTTTATAGCCCTTAAGATGCTTTTTTACCTCATCGGGGGTCTTCTCGGTATTGATGACAATTGCGCCCGATTCCTTAAGTCCCGAAGTCACATCTACTGTAGAAATCAATGACTCGTCTACCACTACCACATAATCCGGCTCGTAAATGTTTGAGTGAATGTTTATCCTCTCGTCACTTATTCTATTGTAAGCCGTAATTGGAGCTCCCATTCTCTCAGGGCCATATTCAGGAAAACCCTGAATATACTTTCCTGTATTGAAGGCGGCATCTGCCAGAAGAAGTGCGGCTGTTTTAGCTCCTTGGCCGCCGCGTCCATGCCAGCGTATTTCTATCAGTTTGCCCAAAATTTTTCCTCCCTTCAGAATTTTTCTTTCTTAGTATATTGGATATTCTGCACTATTCCTGATACTTTTATTACTTTATTACTATGATAGTGTAAAACTATAATAATAAATATCTCAACTAACTATTTAGTTAATTGTCTCTAAAATTTTTTATTTTCCGTACAGCTTCTGATGACCTGACATATGAGTCAATCTAAAGACCTTCAAAAAGAATTCCTTTAATTCAAGCTCGCTTATACCATAAAAATCTGAAAAGACATCATAATATACTGCATAATTGAATATAGGCATTATCCCTGCAATAGTAAAAATAAGGAGCCTATCCTTCCGGAAGTCTCCTTACATTATCATTCAAGCCTGTTCAGTTTACTTTTGATGTAATCTTTTACTTTTTCCTTGGGTATGCCCAATGCTACGGCAAACTCGCCTTCAATCAAGTCCTCAGCCTTTTTCATATACTTCTCATCCATCTGGCCGAGCTTTTTGCCTTGTTCTTCTGCAATGGCATTCTTTGCGTATATTGTTTTAATAATTCTTAATATCTCTATACAATCATGGGTTTTTATAGATTCTTTGTAATAGCCTTCCCAAAACCTATGATCTCCACGATCATCGGCAGCTTCTCTTATAGATGGAATAAGGGATATCAGCTTCTGCGCCTCTGCAAATGTTATAACGGGGCGCATGAACATACTTGTGTCTGTTGGTATGTGTATTTTACACTCCTGATACAATGGGTATAGCGTATAGTAAGTATTACCGTCGTCAAGTCCGGAAATATTAAGAGTGCCAATAGCTTCCACCCTGCATACCCCATGACTTCCATAAATAACTAAATCATCAATCTGGTACATTTTTCCTGCACAACTCCTATCTTTTTTTCTTTTCAACTTCTTCTCAGGAAGCGCAGTGCTTTTTCCAAGGCTTTCTACTACTGCAATACTTGTCTGAAATGCATGTCTGCTTTGAACCCTCAAGACTTGCCAAACGTTGAAATGAATATATGCTTAAGTATTTGCACTCTTCCTCCGAGCGTTTAAATGCACATTCCTTCCTCATACATGTTTTGCAATTCAACCAAGTGCATTTCCCATCTCTCGAGAATCCCATGCAGTCGGACATTAGCAGTAGATGCAAATTTGAGTATCGGCTTACTGCCATGTAATCACCTCCTTGGAGTTACAAAAAAATATAGTCTTGACAACCAGATCTACGTTTTCAAAACTACACGTTATAATTAAATTATATCATTTTTGACAAAGCAATGTAAGAAAAATACTTGTTCTTATAGAAAACTTATAGAAAACGGTATGGCATTATAAATGCCATACCGTATATCCATCTCTATATTACTGAGCCATTTTCTTGTAGTTCTCGTATTTTTCCTTAGCTTCTTTCTCAGCCTTTGCGAAGAGCAGCTCCGCTTCTTCCGGGAAAGTGCTTACCAGGGATGAATATCTAACCTGGTTCATGAGGAAATCCCTGAAACTTGCCTTTGGCTCCTTGGAGTCAAGTATGAAAGGATTCTTGCCTTCCTTCTTAAGCTCAGGATTGTATCTCCACAGATGCCAGTATCCGGCGTCAACAGCCTGGGCGGTATTAGCCTGGGTTCTTCCCATGCCTTCCTTAAGCCCATGGTTGATGCATGGAGCATAGCAGATTATGATGGATGGTCCGTCATAACTTTCTGCTTCCTGTATGGCCTTCATGAACTGGTTCTTGTCTGCTCCCATACCTACCTGTGCAACATATACATAACCGTAGGTCGCAGCAATCATACCCAGGTCTTTCTTCTTGGTCTTCTTGCCGGAAGCCGTGAATTTAGCTACTGCACCAACAGGTGTTGCTTTGGAAGACTGTCCTCCTGTATTGGAATACACTTCTGTATCGAATACAAGTACATTTACGTTTTCTCCCGATGCCAGCACATGGTCAAGCCCGCCGTAGCCTATATCATAGGCCCATCCGTCTCCGCCCAGTATCCAGACGGATTTCTTCACAAGCTGGTCTTTCTTGTCTGCTATTTCAGCTGCTATTTCTTTGGCTTTTCCGCTTAATCCATCAATCTTGTCAAGAATCGGAAGTATTTTTTCTGCTGCCGCTTTGCTTGCATCTGCATCATCCTTGCCGTCCAGCCATGCTTTGAACGCTTCCTTGTATTCCTTCGGCATATCGGTTGTCAGGGCTTCCGTCATTAAATCCGAAAGCTTTTCTCTTATTTGTCTTACGGCTACTGCCATGCCAAATCCGTATTCGGCATTATCTTCAAAGAGAGAATTGGCCCAGGATGGCCCTCTTCCATTGGCATCCTTGCAGTACGGAGTCGAAGGTGTTGAAGCTCCCCAAATCGATGAACAGCCTGTCGCATTTGCAATCATCATTCTGTCACCGAAAAGCTGGGTTACAACCTTGATATACGGGGTTTCCCCGCAGCCTGCGCACGCACCCGAGAACTGCAAATACGGCTGTGCAAACTGACTGCCCTTCACAGTTGACTTTGAGGTCAAATTATCTTTAACAGGCACAGTCATGGCATAGTCCCAATTGGCAATCCCTATCTCGGTCTGAGTTTCCAGCGGTTTCATTACAAGTGCCTTTTCCTTTGCAAGACATATGTCTGCGCAGTTTCCGCAGCCTGTGCAATCCAACGGGCTGACCTGCATCCTGTAAGAAAGTCCTTCAAAACCCTTGCCGTTCATCTTTGTTGTTTCAAAGCCTGCCGGAGCCTTCTTCAGTTCTTCATCATTCAGAAGAATTGGTCTGATAGCAGCGTGTGGGCATACAAAGGAGCACTGATTGCACTGTATGCATTTATCTTTTTGCCATTCAGGAACAAATACCGCTATACCTCTCTTTTCGTAAGCAGAAGTTCCAGCCGGCAAATGACCGTCGGCAAATTCTTCAAAAGTGCTTACGGGGAGCGAATCTCCTTCCTGCCTGTTCATGGGTATAAGCACATTCTTTATAAAATCAGGAGCGTCTATTGCTGCCGCAGCTTCCTCACTGGCGTTGCTCCAGCTTGCCGGAACCTTAACTTCTACTAGTGCATCCGTCCCCGCATCAACAGCTTTGTAATTCATCTTGATAATCTTGTCACCCTTTTTGCCGTAGGTTTCCGCAAGGGATTCCTTAAGATACTTAACGGCATCATCCAACGGTATAACATTGGCCAGTTTGAAGAATGCAGACTGCATTATCATGTTGATTCTGTTTCTGAGACCGATTCCTACCGCTATGTCCGTAGCATTTATTATATAGAATTTGATTTTATGATCCGCCAGATACTTTTTCATATTCCCTGGCAGCTTTTCTTCAAGCTCTTCTACGCTCCACTGGCAGTTCAATACAAAGGTACCGCCGTCTTTAAGCCCCTTCAAAATATCATACTGATTGACATAGGATTGGTTGTGGCATGCTATGAAATCAGCATCGTGAATCAGATAAGGTGATTTTATAGGTTTCTTGCCGAATCTGAGATGCGAAATCGTAACGCCTCCGGATTTCTTGGAGTCATAAGCAAAATAACCCTGAGCGTACAGGTTGGTTTCGTCGCCTATAATCTTTATTGCACTCTTGTTGGCTCCAACCGTGCCATCGGATCCCAAACCCCAGAATTTGCATCTTATTGTTCCTTCGGGAGCCGTATTTATATTTTCTTTAACTTCGAGGGAAAGGTTTGTAACATCGTCGACTATCCCTATAGTAAACCCATTCTTTGGTTTGCCGGCTTTCAAATTGTCGTAAACCGCTTTGATCTGTGCAGGCGTCGTATCCTTGGAACCGAGCCCGTATCTGCCGCCTACTATCAATGGAGCATTCTCCTTATTGTAGAACAATGAGCGAACATCAAGATATAATGGTTCTCCAATGCTTCCAACTTCTTTTGTCCTGTCAAGAACGGCGATCTTCTTCACTGTCTTCGGCAATACATCGAAGAAGTACTTCTCTGAGAATGGCCTGTAAAGGTGTACCTTTATTACACCAACCTTTTCGCCTTTTGCCATGAAGTAATCGATTGTTTCTTCACAGGTATCCGTTACGGAACCCATAGCTACTATGATATTTTCCGCATCCGGTGCTCCATAGTAATCGAAGGGCTTGTACTCCCTGCCTGTCAGTTTGCTGATCTTTTTCATGTAATCCGCTACTATGTCCGGTACCGCATCATAGTATTTGTTGCATGCTTCTCTTGCCTGGAAATATATATCGGGATTCTGAGCTGTACCTCTTGTCACGGGATGTTCCGGATTCAAAGCATTGGCCCTGAACTCATTTAACGCTTCCTTGTCAAGAAGCTTCTCCAGGTCAGCATAATCCATGACTTCTACCTTTTGAATTTCACTGGAAGTCCTGAAACCATCAAAGAAATGTAAAAATGGAACTCTCGATTTAATAGCTGCCAAATGTGCAACACCGGCCAGGTCCATAATTTCCTGAACCGATCCTGTAGCCAACAGCGCAAAGCCTGTCTGCCTTGTAGCCATAACGTCCTGATGATCACCGAATATGGAAAGTGCATGGCTTGCAATTGCACGGGCAGATACATGGAATACCCCGGGCAGTAATTCTCCGGCAATCTTATACATATTGGGTACCATCAGAAGCAAACCCTGTGACGCTGTAAACGTTGTGGTCAATGCTCCTGCAGCAAGGGAACCATGAACTGCTCCGGCTGCCCCTCCTTCTGACTGCAGTTCAACAACCTTAACTTTCTGGCCAAAAATATTCTTCAGTCCGTGGGCGGACCATTCATCAACATTCTCAGCCATAGTGGATGATGGAGTAATCGGATAAATTGCAGCAACATCGGTAAACGCATATGCGACATGTGCAGCTGCAGCATTACCATCCATCGTTTTCATTTTTTTTGCCATAACTTGACCCCCTATAATAAATAATTATTGATTGTGTTGGGTAAAAATTTAACAAACTCTATCTTCAGTATATTAAACATTGGCGGGGATGTCAATTATTGCGACCCTCCAAAAAAAACTATTGAAACCCATAGAAAACCACGGGTTTCAATAATCTTATCATCCTCTTTATAAGGTACTTATAAAAAATATTGCAATAATATCAGCAGTATTATTCCGGGGACTCCCAAAAAACCGGCAATCAACGCAGTAATAGGATTTATTCCTATGGTTAGGCCTATGAATCTTCCAAAGATATTAATTGCAAAAAGTGCAAATGCTCCTATGATACCGTTTATTACAAGCCTGATAATTATTTTAATCGGAAGTACCAACAGTACGCCAATTACATACACGGCACCTATGGCAAGGAAAATTGCCAATATCGAAAAAACATCTATCTGCGGCAACATTAACCCCTCCAATACAATGATATGGCTTGGTACTAATTATATTATTGTTTTTAAGTTTTATTACAGGTTTCGTATTGGCATTACACCTTTCACCCTACTGCTTTTTCAGTTTCCAAACCCTGTATTTATATATTAACTCTTAGTCCTTTATTCTTTGCAAGCTTCAAAAGATAGATATATTGGGACCTGGCCGCCTCGATTTTATATATGGCATGATCCACCAGTTCGGGTGCAGTAACACTGTCAAAGTATGATTGTGCATCAGACATCTCTTGTTTTGCTATAAAAATTATTTTCAGCAGTTCCTTGTTTTCATCATTTTCCTTTGCCCCCTGCAAGCTGTTTAGCAAACAACCTACTGCATCACTTATCTGTTTATGCTTTTTTGGTTCTCTGTCTGCAAGATTAGTGGACATAAAAACACCTCCGTTATTATTACTAATTTATCCATAAATTAGAATAATATACCGAGGTGTATCATACTCACCGAATTAATTTCATTTACATCTCTCTTCTTCCTTCCAAAGCTTTCATCAATGTCACTTCATCGGCGTACTCCAGATCCCCCCCGACAGGGACACCGTGAGCTATTCTGGTAACCTTCATTCCAACAGGCTTTAGCAATCTGGAAATATACATCGCAGTTGCTTCCCCTTCTATGTTGGGATTGGTTGCAAGTATTATTTCTTTTATTTCACTATCAGCAACCCTTTTAAGAAGTTCTTTAATTCTGATTTCCTCCGGTCCTATACCTTCCATCGGTGATATTGCGCCATTCAATACATGATACAGGCCTTTAAACTCCCTTGTTTTCTCCATTGCAGCAACATCCTTCGGATCCTCCACTACACAAATAGTACTGCTGTCTCTCTTTGTATTGGAGCAGATATTGCAGACGTCTGAATCTGTTATATTGCAGCAAATCTTGCAGTATTTAATACTTCTTTTCGCGTTTATTATGGAGCCTGAAAGCTGCTCTACTTCCCCCAAAGGCATGTTGATTATATAGAATGCCAGCCTTTGCGCTGTTTTATTGCCGACTCCCGGCAGCTTTGAAAGTTCGTCTATTAGCTTAGCTATTGGAGCTGCATAAAAGCTCATTAAAACAATCCTCCGGGCAAATTAAGCCCCCCTGTTATCTTGCTCATTTCCCTGCTTATCATTTCATCTGCCTGCCTCATAGCTTCGTTGACAGCGGCAGTAATAAGATCCTGAAGCATTTCAGCGTCGTCGGGATCTATTACTTCAGGTTTTATCGTTATTGATATTATTTCCTTTTTCCCTGAGGCCACTACAGTTACAACCCCTCCTCCGGCACTGGCTTCGACAGTTCTTTGCTCTACTTCCTCCTGAAGCTTTGCCATATCCCTTTGCATCTTCTGTACCTGCTTCATCATATTATTCATATTTCCTCCCATTCCCGGAAACCCACCCTTAGCCATTTGCTATTCCTCCTCTTCCTCAACAATTTCAACTTTATCCTTGCCTGCAAATTCAATAGCAGCTTTTACCATATTGTCCTGCTCTTCCTCTTTCGCTTCACCCTCAATTATACACTTTATTTTAATCGGTATTCCGAAGTATTTTGACGCAGCTTCTTCTACATCTGCCCTATTTGCGGGTAATTCAAGAGCTTCTTTTGAAAAAATTCCTTCCTTATCAAAAGATAATATTATACTGCCTGATTCTGCCTTAATTGACTTTGCTATAGACAGATACGTCCTCAGCCTGATTTTCCCGCGTCCTTTTATTTCCTGAATAAAGCCGGGCCATTTTTGCACAATATCTGCACCGTCAGATACCGGATCTGGTTTTACCTTTACTGCCGGCGGGACTGTTTTTTCTCTCTTTACCTCTGCTTCAGCAGATGCCCCCAAATCATCAGTCTGCAGTTTCCCTCCGGTTTTTGGATAGAAACCTTCCCTTGAAACTAATTCCTCTAACTTTGATATCCTTGCAAGTATGCCCTCCAGACTCTCATCAACCGCTGCCCTGCACATTTTGGCAATTGCAATTTCCAGCAGAATCCTGGGGCTGCTTGACCACCTGACTTCACCCTCCAGTTCCGACAATATGTTAATACACCTGATTATATTGTTTTTGTCATAACTTCCGGACAATTCCTTAAGCCGTAAAATCCCTTCTTCTGACATATCTATTACATCCTCACACCTTACTACAACCTTAGTCATCAGAAGGTTCCTGTAATGCATAACCAAATCTTTAATGAATTGGCTGATATCCTTCCCGCCGGCCGCTACTTCATCAATTACCTTAATGGCCTTGCCGGCATCTTCTTTGAGAACCGCCCCGGAAATATCGAACAGGTACTGGTCGTTTACTATACCCAATACTTCAAGAACATCTCCATTGGTTACAGTCTTCCCGCTATAAACCGAGCATTGATCAAGGATGCTCAATGCATCCCTCATTGCCCCGTCACTGTTCCTTGCAATAAGCTTTATAGCGTCTTCACCGATTTCCAATCCTTCTTCCCTGCATACGATTTTCAGTCTTTCAACAATATCTTCGTTGCTTATTCTTTTAAAGTCAAACCTCTGGCACCTGGACAGTATTGTAGCCGGCAGCTTATGGGGCTCTGTAGTCGCCAGTATGAACAGTACATAATCCGGCGGTTCCTCCAAGGTTTTCAGCAATGCATTGAATGCTTCATTTGTCAGCATGTGAACTTCATCTATTATATATACTTTATACTTACCTAAGGTCGGGGTAAACCTGATGGCCTCCCTAAGATTTCTTATGTCATCTATTCCTCTGTTCGAAGCAGCATCTATCTCATATACATCTATGGAATTCCCTTCGTTTATGCTGATGCAGCTTTCGCATTCATTACAAGGATTGAATTCATAGGGGGCTTCGCAGTTTACCGCCTTGGCCAAAAGTTTTGCGGTACTGGTCTTACCTGTACCTCTGGTGCCGCAAAAAAGATATGCATGGGAAATCTTGCCGCCCTCAAGCTCATTCTTTAATGTGACTGTAATATGCTCCTGGCCGCATATGTCTTCAAACCTTTGGGGTCTCCACTTCCTGTACAAAGCTATATACATTACTACCTCCTGATATTCCGGTACCCTTATTATTTCCTTACAATAAATATTAGCATAATACTGTGTTATAGTAAATTAAGATGCAATATAAAAAAATGCTCATATCCGAGCATTTCATTTTTTAATATGGTCGTGCACCTTCCTTCGACGTGCGCCTACAAGCGTTACCCGGGCAGCCAGCTCCAATCAGGCAACCCTGCGGCACATGGAAGTGTTCACTTACCGCTGCTTCCTTCCGGACCTGACGGGGTTCATGAAGTTCCATTGCGCAGGACCCAATCATCGTCACCGCTTACCTGAGGCAGTCCTTACAGGCGAGCGCCTCAGCAAAGGAATTCAATCCTGCTGTTGCGGATTGCAGGTTATAGGGCACCGCAATCTCCCCATCTAGCACGACCAAGATTATGAACTTATCAATAGCTATTTAATTATAGCCTCTGATAAATTTGCTGTCAATGCATTAAAGATTGCCTTTTTCAATATATTGTTACATAATAGAGATTTTTTGATATTTGTATCTGCGCTTAAATTGCCCTTAAATTGCTTTCGAATTCTGATTTTGAAATTTTCCCTTCCAGGTATTTCGAGTTTATCAATGCCATTTTTTCCAGCGCTTTAAACTCATCAGCTTCAAGCTTAAACCCGAAATTGCATTCGGGACAGCTGAAATAGTAAACGGTATCACACTGGGCCAGAGGAATCCCAATAATTCTAAAAGGTCTGAATGACTCGTAAATGCTGTAATATTCGTTTCTGTTGCAATTTTCGCATTTGGAAGCTATTCTTTCCAATATTTGCTTTTCTTTCTTAATCCTGTTTATCTGATCAACATAAACCTGCCCAACGTGCCTTGTTCTTGCAACATCTTTTCCGCACAACCCCATAATAGCAACATACCCCCTCAAATACCCCAACCCGGATAGAATTTATGATATATATTCTACTAATAACCCCCAAACCCTTCCTGAAAAATCCAATACAACATTAAAAATTTCTGCCGAATATTTCATGGAAATTGACAAGGGACAGCTGCCTGTCCCTTATTTATACTAATCGCTGCTTTCTCTCAGCTTTACGGAGATTGTATTATATTTATCCTGTTTATCATATATCTCAACCTGAACAACATCTCCAACCTTGTGCTTTTTAATAGTATCACTCAATTCTTCAACTGTGAGAACCTTCTTGCCATCTAGTTTTGTTATTATATCTCCTGCTCTGATACCTGCTCTTTCGGCACCGCTGAATGGTACCACTTCTCTTATATAAACGCCTTGGGGCAATTCGTACTTCTCTGCTTCTTCCTTGGTTATGGTTTGGCCCACTATCCCAAGATATGGCCTTGATATCTTCTTATTGCTTATCAGGCTCTCTATTATGGGCTTTGCTTCGTTTATCGGTATAGCGAAACCCATTCCTTCAACTTTTGTATCCGCAAACTTTATTGTATTGATGCCGATAACCTGCCCTTCGCTGTTTACCAGTGCCCCGCCGCTGTTGCCTGGGTTAATGGCTGCGTCGGTCTGGATAAGCTTTATAGAATTATCTCCGACGCTTACTTTCCTATTTAGTCCGCTTATTATTCCCGCCGTGACCGAGCCTGCATATTCTGTACCCATGGGACTGCCTATAGCTACTGCAAGTTCTCCCACCTCAAGCTTTGAGGAGTCTCCCAGCTCCGCAGCCATTAGGTTGGCCGGATCGACTTTCAATACCGCAAGATCCGTCTGGGAGTCCCGTCCTACGAGGGTCGCTTCAAGCTCTTTGCCGTCGTTTAGTATGACAACAATATCATTGGCACCGTCCACAACATGGTTATTGGTAACTATATGCCCTTGATTGTCAATAATAATTCCGGAACCTGTCCCCTGCCCTTCATATACTCTTCCGAAAAAGTCTCTTGCCCTTGTTTTAAGGCTGATTGCGACAATTGAAGGGGACACTTTTTTTGCAATGGGTACTACCGGCGATACGGATTTATCAAATACTATTTTGGTATTTTCTACACCTGCTGCATACACACTGTTAGTATTATTCCCCCGACTGGGGAGAAAATTATCGATACCATATCCAAAAATAGTACCTATTGCAAGCCCTGCAATAAGCACCAGAGCTACAAACCGTCTGGAACTCATCCCGGGCTTCCTTTCAATAACTTCTCTGTAAAAGGAATTATCAATTTCGATGTCATCATTTCTTTCATCAAAAAAATCACTCATATCTTATACCTCCTCGTAGGTGTATTTGATTTATACCTTAAATATAACCCGAAGTTTTGAACAGAATATGAACAAATTGTAAACTTTATGCTTTTTTAACGGTGAAAGCAAATACTACATAGCCTTCTCCGCCGGAAACCCATATTTTTTCATTCAGTTGGCTTATTATTTCCTTGACTATGGATAGGCCCAATCCATATCCGCCTTTGTAAAGGCCTCTTGAAGCATCTCCTTTATAAAATCGTTCCCAAACTTTGGTAAGTTCTTTCGAATTGATTGATTCTCCGGTGTTTTTTATCTCAACTGTTATGCTCCCTTCCTTTGATAATGTTCTTATCTCAATACTGCCCATTTCCGGCGTAAATTTGACGGCATTGTCCAAAAGGTTGGAAAGGACCCTTTCAATCAGCCCCTTATCCGACATTGCCATAATCCTTTCTTCGCATATACTGAAAGTAACGTTGAGTTTTTTCTCCGTTATTCTTTTTTCGTAAGCAATAAACTTCTTTCTTATTGTTTCATTGAGTTCAAAGGCTTCCTCCCTGATTTCCAGCCTTCCTTGCTGAATATTGCTGAGCTCTAAAAGCTCATTGGTTATTTCAATCAGCCTTTTGCTCTCTTCAAGAACTATACTCAAATAATGCTCTCTTCTGTCTTCAGGGATGGTACCGTCAACTATCCCTTCTATGAAGCCTCTGATCGAAGTCATTGGCGATCGCAGATCATGGGATATGTTGGCTATAAGATTTCTCCTGTTCTCTTCAATTTTTTCCAATGACTCGGCCATGTTGTTAAAGCTCCTGCCCAGCTCCTCAATCTCATCTCCTGTTTTTATATCCAGCCTCCTCTGAAACTCCCCCCCTGCAATAACCCTAGCAGCTTCGCTTATTTCTCTTAATGGATCTGAAATCCTTCTGATCTGAATATATAAAATTCCATAGGCAACCGCTACAGAAACCAAAATAGCCCATAAAGTCAGCCTATAGATTTCCCGCAGATTCCCTTGTATCTCCAACAGCGAAGCATGAACCAGAACTCCCCCTGAAAATCTGCCGTTGACAAAAACAGGATAACCCACTGTCAAAGAAGGTTCACTCAGCATCCCTTCAAAGTTACCCCGTGCTTCTATACTCTCCCCCTTTGCAAGAATACACAGCTTCTCCTCAGAGACCCTTCTGCCAAGCAGGCTGTCTTCCCTGGACCCGGACACGGCTATTACTGTTCCCTCACCGTTTACTACCCATATATGCGCATTAAGAAACTTATCTAATACCTGCAAATCGTTTATCAGGCTCTTGGAATCGGGATTCCCCAGGTATAATACAGATGCCGCTTCCCTGGCCACTTTCCTGCCTTGCTCATATAAAAGCTCTTTTCTGTTTTCTATGAAATACCGGTCGAATATCTTAAGGAGCGTAAGGGCCAATATGGCAAACCCGATAATTATCGCTATTCCATAGGTGATGAATAATTTCTTTTGTATGCTGTTTCTCATTACCTCACCTCAAATTTGTAACCTACACCCCAGACAGTTTTTATTTCCCATCTCAAGGTCTCATCGCTGAATTTCTCTCTGAGCCTTTTTACATGGACATCCACAGTCCTGCTATCACCCATGAAGTCGTATCCCCAAAGTCTTTCTAAAAGCTGCTCTCTTGTAAAAACCTGATTTGGGTGACTTGCAAGAAAATAGAACAATTCCAGCTCCTTTGGCGGCAAATCTACCCTTTTTCCCCGGAATGTTATGCTGTAATCGCTTTTGTTGATCACCAGCTGCGAATAAACCACTTCCTCCGCAGCCCCTTCAAAGCTGTTCGCTCTTCTGAGCACCGCTTTTACCCTGGCTATCAATTCTTTGGGTTCAAAGGGCTTTACCAAGTAATCGTCCGCCCCCAGCTCCAGGCCCAGGACTTTATCAAAGGTTTCCCCCCTTGCAGTGAGCATAATAATCGGGATACTGCTTACCTTTCGTATTTGCCTGCAAATATCGTAGCCGTCTATTTCAGGCAGCATAATATCCAATATGACAATATCCGGTGTCCATGAGTAAAATGCATCAAGGGCAGCCTTGCCGGAGTACACGGTATTTACCTCATGCCCTTCTTTTTCCAGATATAGTCTTATCAGCTCCGCTATATTGTAATCATCATCTACAACAAGTACCTTTGCTTTCATAATATGTCACCGCCAATTTTGCATTATTTGTCAACATTATGATACATCAATAACAGTAATATGTGAATCTATTTCTATATCCAAAAGGGCTTCTCCGGCATACATTGATTAAAGGAGGTGAATTACTATGTATGATGAACTGCACAACCACAGCTATGAAGGCAGAACCAGCAAGTCAGCCTCACATTCTCATGACTACTCAGGAACAACTACCAAAAATCCTGATTTCGGCGGGCATATCCACTACATGTCGGGTTATACTACCGAAAACAATGATCATGTACACTACTATTCTATAATAACCAGCCCGGATATTGAAGTAGAGGAAGGACATCTGCATTTTTTTCAGTGTATAACTACTTTAGACAGTGGGCATTATCATTTTATATATGGTTACACCAGTGTTCATACTGAATATTAAAATGCCGGAAACCACTATTCCCGGCATTTTTTCATTTCTTATTGCTTTCCTTTGAGATTTCTCTGTGCTGCAAACTTTGCAGCATATTCTATTGCATGAAGCAGACTTTCATGGGAAGCGGTACCCTTTCCGGCTTTGCCGAATGCAGTTCCATGGTCAACCGAGGTGCGTATAATCGGAAGTCCAAGTGTAATATTTACTCCGCTTACTGAGCCCCATTTCTTCTCCTTCTCATCCCAGTTGAATCCCACTACCTTCAAAGGAATATGCCCTTGGTCATGATACATTGCCACCACTATATCATATTGTCCTCCTTTGGCTTTAGAAAAAAGAGTATCCGGCGGTATTGGCCCCTCAGCGTTAATCCCCATAAAGCGAGCTCCTTCAATAGCCGGCATAATTTCTTTTTCCTCTTCCCAACCAAAAAGCCCCCCTTCACCGGCGTGTGGGTTCAACCCCGCCACGCCAATCCTTGGATTTGCAATTCCAAAATCCCTCATAGCATCAAATGCAAGCTTTATTACTGCCAAAACCCTTTCCTTTTTCACATTATCACAAGCCTGACGGAGCGATACATGGGTAGAGACATGTACAACCCTAAGATTTTTATCAGCCAGCATCATTGTATAATCCTTTGTTCCGGTAAGCTCAGCATATATTTCTGTGTGCCCGGTATAATGAAAACCGGCATCATTCATAGCTTTTTTGTTAATCGGTCCTGTGACGGTTGCATCAATTTCATCTGCCATGGCAAGCTCAATGACTTTCCTCACTGCTTCAAAAGCAGAATTTCCTGCCATTGCAGAAACTTTCCCGTGTATAAGGGAATTCATATCCACATTCTTCAGATCAATAACATCAATTGTACCGTATTTGAATTTTGCATCGGCTGCCTGCTCTATTGGGCGTATATCAAGCTTAACCTTTGCAATCCTGACTGCTTGCTCCATAGCTGAAGCATCCCCTGTCACAAGCGGCCTGCATATCCTATAAACCGATTCCTCTGCTAAGGCCTTTGCGGTTATTTCAGGGCCTATGCCGGCCGGATCTCCCATTGATATTCCTATAATCGGAAGTTGCAGAACCATATTCTCACCATTCCTTATATTTAATCAATTGTATTTTTGTCTTTTTTACCGGACTTAAGACCTAAGAAATCTTCTATTTTAACTAATGTGTCAGCTTTGCCGAAGCCTCCCGATTTACTTATGATATTAATCCTTCCGGTACCGGCTATAGCCTTTGAAAAAACTAAACCGTTGTCTATTTCCCATATGGGCATTAATCCGTTGCAGCCTAAAGCATTTATTGCCGCCCTAAGCGTATCTCCGCCGAATATGACAAATGTCCTTTCTATGCTTCGATCCGCTAAAATCCCGACGAGTCGTCCCATATTGAGAGCTATACGCTCGCGGGTTTCCTCCTGGTCAAGCCCCATCTGCTTTGCCATTCTATCCGTTATCTCCATTGTTTCCCTGCTGCTTGAAGCTTCTATAATAACTCTGCCTTCCTTTTGGTAAATACCTTCAATCTCTCCTGTTAAATCTTTTATATGAGGCAATTCCATCATGTTTTGTGCAAGTTTATCTTCCGGTTTTAGAGTGATGGTTTTAAAACCATGCTGACATGCGTAATCAATCTGTTTCATCGTAATAGGATTAATACTTCCCGAGATTGCTATAAAGCCTCCGAATACATCTGTTTTCCCTTGTTGATCGGCATCAATTCCAAAAAGCCTCGGAAGGTACTCCGCAAACCCGGCACACCCGGCCGCAATACTTAAAGTGCCGGATTCATCCAATTTCCTTGCAATCCTTTCCATATCCTCATCGGTAACCGCATCAAAAATAATAATCCTCCCCTGAATCTCTTCAATATCAAAATCATCAATATCATCAATGGTGACAATGTGAGTTTCTATAGAAGACTGCTCCCTGATAATATCAGCTACATTATCGTTTTTAACCGGATTAAAAGGATCTTTCCCAAAAACCGACCGTGTAACGGGTACCCCATCAATATAATGAATACCCTTTTCAGTGGTCCGTTTTACTTTTGGAAAGGCCGGAATGAAGGGTATGCTTTTTCCGCCGTTAACGTCAACTATGGAAGTTAGTTCACTTCCGATATTGCCCCTAAGACCTGAATCCGTCTTCTTATAAATATTCCCGACCCCGGCCTTCAGAGCCTTTCTGGCAACACTTGCCGCATTTTCATATGCCTTATCGGCATTAAGATGCCTGCTTTCCAGGTCAACAACAAGCACTTGTGCGTCCATGGACGGTTTTGAAAAATCATACTCCTTGTCGGCAGTAACAAATGTGCTTATGCCCTGCTTGGAAAACTGAACACCAGTATCCAAAGCCCCTGTAAAATCATCTGCAAGAATAACTAATTTGTACATAAACAAAGCTCCCTTATAACGTTACTCTTCAAGTGCGCCTCCAGCGTACTTGTGCGCCGATTTCGTGTCTCACGTAGTGAGATAAATTTCCTTACGAAATCGTGTGCATCCGCCGGAGGCTATATCATCAGTGGGGGATTGACAGCGGGGGTCATCTCCACTGATGATATACTACCGTCTTTTATTACGACTTCAGTCTTCTTAGCTATTTTAATTATGCATTAGTAAAAAGACTATCTCAATACTGAATCGTGCATATTTTGTCCTGCTTTGAAGCATATTAATAATATTATATATAAGAAAGGTTTTCAATACGAGACAAAGATAATTACTCTCTGCCTGCGGATTATTGAATGATATAATCACTAATGTAATTCAAACTGTGTTTGAAGAAGAAAACATAAACAAGTCCAATAAGGCTAAGCGGCTTGGTATTAGCCGCAGTGCCCTATGGTTCAGATTTAAGACATAAATTTTTATGAAATCAATGCTTTACAAAATATCCTTCTTGGGAGATGGCCTTCCAAGCAAAAATCCCTGAGCATAAGGTATGCCTAAGAATTCAGCAGTGTTCAGATCCTCTTCCCTCTCTATCCCTTCAATAATTAATTTTGTTGTGTCGGATAACAAATCTACCAGACTTCTTACTGTTTTTTGTTTCTGAAAGCTTACTGAAAGATTATCTGCAAAATATCGATCCAGCTTTACAAAGTCGGGATCCAATTCAATCCATTGTTGAAAAAATGAATACCCTATACCCATATCATCTACTGCAATTTTAACGCCTCTTGCACGAAGCTTCTTTGTTACCTTCTTAAGCGCTTCCCAATCAATAATAGGTTCACTTTCCAGTAACTCAAGCACAACAGGTACTGGGTATGATATATTAATGTCCCACCATGATAAAAAGTCTCCCCCTAAAAGCGTAGATGGAAAAACATTGAGAAATAAATAATTTGTTTCATCTTTAAACGCCTCTATTGCAGTTTTTATTGATATACGGTCAAGGATGCTCCGCTGGCCATTTTTATCTGCCTCTCTAAAAATATCGACAGGTGAAATCTGTGGTTGTGAAGCATCCCGCATTAATGCTTCATACCCTATGATACTGCTATTTTTCAACTGGTAAATAGGCTGAAACCAATGGGATATTGAATACTTAGACTCATTTTTAAAATCCTGATCCATTAATAACTTATCCCCCCAAAAAAATATAATAGGCAACATTTGAGTTGCCTACTTTGTTTGTATTATTTATACGATTTAATTTTAAGGCTCTAAAAATAAAATTGTCTTTTGTACCTTTTTTAGACCTTATTACTGAATAATATACAACAAACTGGCAACCCAACCATCATAGTGTTTTAATACTTTAGACTTGTGGCTTTGCGTCCCCGCCTTTCGACGAGTTTGCCTTTTTCAATTTATTAAGTTCCAGATAATAAAACCAATTCTTAACCGTATAGTGCATATTACCTTTACCATAATGATTTTACCATATATATTTTATAATTCAACAATAAATTACAATTTTTACATTTTTATTTACCCGAAACCACTGATAGATTATCTAAAATCGAATATATTCGGATAATTCATGTGAAAAATTATATCCTGCTAAAAATTTATATATTTTTCATTGTGGTAGGATAATTATGCATGGCTGATACAGGAGGATATTAATATAACCAATGAAAAGAAAGTATATGATGCGCTGAAAATAGCGGGGAAATGAATACAGGATGTGAAAATATGAAGATTGCGCACATTAGTGCGCAACCTTCTATTACTCCATCAACCTGTTTTCCAATATCTGATCCATGGAGAAATCCTCCACTCCCAGATAATATACAGCCGTATCAATCAAGGCTTCCATGGGAAGCAAGCCGATTATCTCACTGCCGGCTATTGTCACACCGTACCTTGCCGCCTCTATCCTTATAAGCTCAAAGGATCTGTATAAAGCCGTCCTGGTGTAGTCCGTCATATTCATTGAAATCTGGACCATTCCCCTGTCTTTAAGTTCAATTCCTATTGCTTTGCAGTACCTCAGGCCGCCGTTCAGGAACCTGACATTCTTTGCAATCTTATTGGCAATATCCATTCTGTTTGTATTCAGATTCACATTAAAGGCTACAAGGGGCATCCTTGCACCAATAACTGTTGCTCCGGCAGTAGGGTGTATCTCTGCCGGACCGTAGTCGGGCTTCCACTCGGGCAGTTTAATTTTTTCTGTCATACCTTCAAATTCGCCCTTCCGAATATTTGCAAGGTTTTCCCTCTGCGGATCCGAAGCTGCCTTTTCATATAAGAAAACAGGAAGCTTATACATTTCCGAAGCCTGTCTTGCCGTTTCCTTTGCCAGCTCAACAGCCTCTTCCATGGTCACATTTTTTATGGGTATGAAGGGTACCACATCCGCCGCTCCCATTCTCGGGTGCTGTCCCCGATGCCTGGTCATATCAATAAGTTCTATCGCTATGCCCATGGCTTCAAGAACTGTATCCTTTACTGCCTGAGGCTCCCCCACAACAGTAACAACCACCCTGTTATGATCCTCGTCTCTCTTGTAATCCAGAAGTTTGACTCCTTCTCTCCCCCTGAAGGGATTCACAATTTTTTCTATCTTGTCCAAATCTCTTCCTTCGCTGAAATTCGGAACACATTCTATAATTTTTACCGTTCCGTTCATTTGCAGACCTTCCCCCCCTATTTTTCAAAAGCTTTGTCAACTAATCCCTTTATCAGCTCTTCTTCAGGAATGTACGGTATGGTTATATGATCTGTTTTTGAATTCTCTTTGTTATACTCAATACTTGTAGTAATGGAGTTCTCGTTTCTTGCCCATGCCCTTCTTGCAACTCCGCCCATAACATCCCAGGGCATAGCTGATCTCAATATTTCATCTGCCCTTTCGCTGCCGTCCAGCACCATGCCGAAGCCGCCGTTAATTGCCTTGCCTATACCAACTCCTCCGCCGTTGTGAAGTGCAACAAGACTCATTCCTCTCGCAGCATTCCCTGCAAAGCACTGGGTAGCCATATCCGCCATTACATTGCTTCCGTCCTTAATATTTGATGTTTCCCTGAAAGGAGAATCCGTACCGCTTACATCATGATGGTCACGGCCCAGCATAATGGGTCCCACTTCGCCGTTTCTTACCATTTCGTTGAATTTCAATGCTATTCTTGTTCTTCCTATAGCATCCTGATAAAGTATCCTTGCCTGAGTGCCGACAACCAGCTTGTTTTTCCCGGCATCCCTTATCCAGACATAATTGTCCCTGTCCTGCCCCCTCCTGTTTGGATCTATGCATTCCATTGCGGCCCTGTCGGTTTTTTCCAGATCCTCGGGCCTGCCACTCAGGCATACCCATCTGAAAGGTCCATAACCGTAGTCAAAAAGCTCCGGTCCCATAATATCCTCAACATAGGAGGGCCATATAAATCCATCTTTCTCGTCTATTCCATTTTTGGATATTTCACGGACTCCTGAGTCATATACCGACTTCATGAATGAGTTGCCATAGTCGAAGAAGTATGCGCCCCTTGCCACCAATTCCTTTATCATTTCAAAATGCTTCCTCAGGGACTTATCTACCAATTTGCAGAACTGCTCCCTGTCAGACTTAAGCATTTCGGTTCTCTGCTCGAAGGTAAGCCCCTGGGGACAGTATCCTCCTTCATAAACAGCATGGCAGGAGGTCTGGTCTGAAAGAAGCTCAATTTTGATATCATTTTTGACGGCATACTCCAGAAGATCAACTATGTTTCCATGATAAGCTATTGACATAGGCTCCATTTTCTTCATATACTCATGGGCAATTTCAAATACTTCCTTAAGGTCTGAGGATATCCTTTTGACCCAGCCTTGATTGTGCCTCGTCTCTATCCTGGAATAATCCACCTCTGCAATTATGCCTACTCCGTTTGCAATCTCCACTGCCTTTGGCTGAGCTCCGCTCATGCCGCCCAAACCTGAAGTAACGAACAATCTCCCCTTAATATCCCCGTCCTGCGGTATGCCAAGTTTCTTTCTTCCTGCATTCAGGAGAGTATTGAAGGTACCGTGCACTATCCCTTGGGGCCCGATATACATCCAGCCTCCGGCGGTCATCTGTCCGTAATTGGCAACTCCCATCTGCTCTGCAATATCCCAATCCTTGAGATTATCAAACATACCTACCATCAGTGCATTGGTTATAATTACCCTTGGCGCTTCGGGCTTGGATCTGAACAACCCTACGGGATGTCCCGACTCCACTACCAAAGTCTGCTCATTTGTCATTACTTCAAGATACTTGATTATTAGTCTGTACTGCATCCAGTTCTGACATACCGACCCCGTCTCCCCGTAGGTAACCAGCTCATATGGGTACAGGGCTATATCAAAGCTGAGATTGTTGTTTATCATTACCTGAAAAGCCTTGCCCTCAATGCAGTTCCCTTTGTATTCGTTTATTGGCTTCGCCTTCAGGTCTCCTTCAGGCCGGAAGCGATAACCGTATATTCTGCCTCTTGTCAGCAGTTCTTCAAGGAACTCGGGTGCTACTTGCCGGTGAAGCTCTTCCGGTACATATCTGAGAGCATTCTTAAGTGCTGTTTCAGTCTGAATTTTAGTAAGCTTAAACCCCCTATCCGGAGCTCTGCGAATGTTTCCCAGGAATTTTGGATACTCCGGCAGTACATTATCAAGTTTAACAGTCATCGCTTGTGATATTTCCCTGTTGCTAACCATGGTTATCCACTCCCTTAATAAAATTTGGAATTAGTCACGTCTCTGTCTGCTTATTTAAAACAAGCCTGTTATTGTGCCTTTTTCATCAATATCAATCTTTTCTGCTGCAGGCACCTTCGGCAGCCCAGGCATTACCATTATATCCCCTGTCAGGCATACTATAAAACCTGCTCCGGCGGATACCCGCACCTCCTTCACATTAACCTTGAAGCCCTTTGGTGTGCCAAGTAGGCCGGGGTCATCGGACAACGAGTACTGGGTCTTCGCCATGCATATCGGCAAACCGGCCAGGCCGATTTCTTCAAGCTTCTTCATCTCTTTTTGTGCTTTTGCCGAGAATACTACTCCGTCTCCCCCATAGATTTCTTTGACTATTGTCTCTATTTTCCGGTCTATCGGCATTTCCAAATCATATAAATACTTGAAGTCCGAAGCCGAACTTTCCACTAACTTCACAAGAGTCTCGGCCATATGTATTCCGCCCTCTCCGCCTTTTGCCCAAACCTCGTTGAGAGAAACATCCACACCGTATACCTTGCACTTCTTGACAAGAAGGTCTATTTCTGCATTTGTGTCGCTTACGAATTTGTTTACTGCAACCATAACAGGAAGCCCGAATTTACGTACGTTTTCTACCTGTTTTTCAAGGTTGGCAAAACCTTTATCCAGTGCCTCAAGGTTTTCTTTGCCCAACTCGGCCTTAATCACTCCTCCATGCATTTTTAATGCACGGATAGTAGCCACAATCACTACCGCGGAAGGCTTTAATCCTCCATAACGGCATTTGATGTCAAAGAATTTTTCCGCGCCAAGGTCTGCACCGAAGCCCGCTTCCGTAATAAGGTATTCTCCAAGCTTGAGTCCCAGCCTGGTAGCCATTATGCTGTTGCATCCATGGGCTATATTGGCGAAGGGTCCGCCGTGAATAAGGGCCGGTGTGTTCTCAAGAGTCTGTACCAAATTAGGTTTTATTGCATCCTTCATAAGCATTGCCATAGCTCCGTGTACCTTCAGGTCAGCACATGTAACCGGCTTGCCGTCATAATCATATGCTACTACCATTCTCCCGAATCTGTCCTTAAGGTCCATCAGGTCATTTGAAAGACATAAAATAGCCATTATTTCAGACGCAACGGTAATCATAAAGCCATCCTGTCTCAAAAAACCATTGGCTTTGCCGCCCAGGCCTACAACAACTTCCCGAAGCGCCCTGTCATTCATATCCATTACCCTTTTCCAGACTACCTGTCTGGAATCAATATTCAGTGCATTCCCCTGGTTAAAATGATTGTCTATAGCCGCTGACAGCAGGTTGTTGGCAGTTGTTACCGCATGCATGTCACCTGTAAAGTGGAGGTTTATATCCTCCATTGGCACTACCTGGGCATAACCTCCCCCGGCAGCCCCGCCTTTTACACCAAAAACCGGGCCCAAAGATGGTTCCCTCAAGGCAATCACCGTTTTCTTGCCGATTTTATTAAGAGCCTGGCCCAAGCCTACTGTGGTTGTTGATTTTCCTTCTCCGGCAGAAGTTGGAGTAATAGCTGTAACTAATATAAGCTTACCGTCAGGCTTATCCTTCAACCTTTCAAAAATTTTGGGATTGACTTTTGCCTTATACTTTCCATAAAGCTCCAGCTCATCCTCTTCTATACCCCATTCCTTAGCAATTTCCGATACAGGCTTCATTTTTGCCTGCTGGGCAATTTCTATATCGCTGGGTACTTTGTAGTTTTCCATTTCAATCATCCCTTTCGCTAGATTCTTAAGCATATATATTTTACCAGAATTTTGTCAAAAACATAACTAAAAAATTAGAGCAATCTTTCGATAGCTCTATAATTTTTTAGAAATGGTAGGGGATACGGGATTCGAACCTGCGACTTCCACCTTGTGACGATGGCACTCTAACCGGCTGAGTTAATCCCCCGTTTTTAATTCTTAAATATATTATAACTCTACTTTTGGGC
>JAKPKE010000100.1 GCA_029553855.1 Bacillota bacterium
GCCGGGGTTATGTTTATGAACAACAATATTAATCCTGCCGCGACGAGGCTCATCCCCCAGCTGGCCATTTCCCCAAGATTGTTTCTGTACGCCTTTTTATACTTTTTAAGGTTTATTGAAGCCATTATATCGGATTTCAAACCTGTCGGGGGTGAAATTATATTTTGATAACAATAACTCAAAAATGCTTTCAGTTCTTTTATTTCTTCTACTTCTCTCCTGCATCTGTCACATGACCTAAGGTGTTTTGCTACTGCATGACTTTCCAGCTCGTTCAACTTCCCGCTTACATATTGATGGTAACTATTCCTGTACTCATTGCAGTGCATTTTTTTCACCTCCATAAACATACTCCTCCAACTTGAGTTTCAATAGGCTCTTGCCCCTGTACAGCCTGGTCTCTATAGTGCGCTTGGGAATATCCATTATCTCCGATATTTCCTGGGGGCTGAAATCTTCAAAGTAATATAAAATAATAACGGTCTTATAAATCTCCGGTAAATCCTCTATGACTTTTCTTATATAAATATCGTTTTCTTGTTTGATGAGAGCCTCCTCGGGTCCCCCGTCCCCGTCCTCTATAATTTCATATATATCTATCTCTTCGTCACTGCTGTCGTATATGGCGGATACTGTCTGTATCTTCTTTTTTCTTGCCCAATCGATGCACCGGTTCACTGCGATTCTATACAGCCATGTGGAGAAGGAAGCTTTACTCTTATAGCCCTGCAGGTTGTTATAAAGTTTTATGAATATTTCCTGTGTCAGGTCCCGGGCTTCCTCATTATCGTGGGTATAGCGGAAGGCAGTAGAAAATACTTTTGACTGGTATCGGTCGATTATTACAGAAAACAATTCTGCCTTGCCTTTTATTATGCAGGAAACCAGTTCCTCGTCTCTCAATATCCATCACCTTCTTCTGCACTCTCCTGTTCATTAAGACGCTGCCTGTATGGTCTACACTTCAAAAACAAAATAATACAACAGATGTGCATACTAATGCAAGCAGCCGTGTAATAGCCAAAGTATAGTAATACTGTGCCATACGCGACTGCTCTATTATCACTGCTTTACCACCGGTCTCACAATAATTTTATTTGAAATATCCCATGACTTCACTAAA
This sequence comes from Bacillota bacterium, assembly GCA_029553855.1. GTDB lineage: Bacteria > Bacillota > Clostridia > Lutisporales > Lutisporaceae > BRH-c25. Next base: position 1,124 of record JAKPKE010000100.1, read on the forward strand.
ACTGTGGATATAACCTTCCGCCATTTCCATCAATTTTTCCTTTGATCCTTCGGAAAACTCGTCTGCCATTGCAAATACCTTCATGCCGGCTGACTTGGCGGCCATTACTCCGGAAACAGTATCTTCAAATACAAGGCAACGGCATGGCTCGATGCCCATATCCCCGGCTACCTTCAGGTATACATCGGGGTGGGGCTTTCCCTTGTCAACCTCGCAGGAGGTTCTTACAATAGAAAAGTATTTTTTGATATCATGGTTGGTCAGCATATAGTCTATAAGCTCCCGGGAATTGCTTGAAGCTATGCCGATATTTATGCCTTTTGCATGGAGCAGCCTCAAAAAATCCTTTACCCCGCTTTTTAGCTTTATATGGCATTTATAATGATCTTCAGCCATAAGGCGCCATTCTTCTTTTATCTCCTCCAGGGAATCAGGCAGATTAAACTTATCTTTAAAATATATAGCAGTTTCCGAATAGCTCATCCCTTCTATCTCAAGCTGCAGCCTTTCCGGAAGAGAAAGCCCCCTTTTGCCCAGGAACTCTATATCCACTTGCTTCCATATCCACATGGAATCTATAAGTGTACCGTCAACGTCAAATATCACAGCCTTTATATCTTTGTACATATATCCTCCAAATTTTAGTTTTATGCCTCATTACAAATAATCTATCATATACAATAAAAAGAATAAAGGCTCAATTTCTGAGCCTTTATTCTATGATGATATCCCCGTTATTTGTTATAAGCTCTATTTTATTTTCCCCTGCTCCGAACTTACCCTGTGCTATAATGCTGCTCCCTTCTTTATTCAGACTCAAAGGCTTTTCGCAGTTAATACTCCCGAAATTTGTCTTTGCATATATATCTCCATTGTTAACGCTTTCAGATCTGAAAAATATATCTCCGAAAGAATTCTTTATTTCGGCATTTCCTCCTATGTGCTCCGCTTCTATCTTTCCGTTTTTACTCTCAACGATGATGCTTCCATTTATTCTGCTTATATTTATGTCCCCGAAAGAATTGTACAAATCAGCTTTTCCCTTTACATCTCCGACAGTTATCCTTCCATTGTTGTTTACTATTTTTAGACTCCCTTCAACTGCTTTTGTTTCAATGTCCCCAAAGTGGCCCTCAATAACTGCGGAACCGGAAATTTTCTCCGCCGAGATTTCTCCGTTTCTATTATTTATATCAGCGCTGCCTTTTATATCGCTTGCTTCAACATCACCGAAGGAATTTTCAATTTCCACATCTCCGCCTATGTTTATTGCTTTTATTGTTCCATTTTTATTATCAATTGTGCATTTCCCATCTATACCCTCTGCCTTTATATCTCCAAAACTTCCCTCAGCATGCACATTAACCCGGCTTGGTACATATATAATTAAATCAATCTGTGCCTTTGAATAATCGCTTTCATTCCAATTGACCGGGTTCTTCGGGGAAATTTTCGTGACTTCTCCCTCTTCTATTTCTATTGCATCTTTGGCGTATTCTCTTGCCTTTTTCTCGTCGTTGCATTTAACGATAACCTCTGCTTCGACCCTTATGCTTTTCGAATCTGCAGGAAGCAACTTTATGTCCCCGAAGCTATTGGTTACTCTTAGCTCCTTCAAATCAAAGCTATCCGAAATATTAGCCCTGTTATAAGTTTCTCTGATCTGTGTCCCGTATCTGACACCATCAAATATAGAGATCCCGCGATGCCCAAAGTATATATGCCCGGGAACATTGATATTCATAAACCTGACACCGTTTGAAATGATACCTATAACTATTATGAAAACTATGCACAAGCCATCTACACTAAGCTTTACTTCGGTATTGCTTCTGCCATAAAGCAGTATATAGGACACCATTTCTAAGCCAAGTCCTATAAGCAGTACCGGCCAGTATTTATATATGTCCTTTACAGGTATTTCCGTGAAATTTTGTGCGAACAGCAGCATACCGGCAGAAATAAGCCCTACGGATAGGGTTATGCTGCCCACTTTCTTCTTTATCATTTTGGTCCCCCCAATTCTTTTCTATAATATACTACGGATATCATAAAAAAAAGTCTTAATTATTTAGACTCTTGCCGGATAATTTTTTCTTCAAAAACCATTGATGTCTTAAACCATTATGTACATAAGTCTCTAAATACTGTATTCTAAAAGTATAACTGCAGGTTTAAATAATAAACTGATATACCATTGAAAATGAGGTGTTTTTATGGATTATGCCATAGAAAGTCTGAAACAATATTATGATTTGTCTCAAAAGGTAGCTGAAGCTATTAAAGCCGTTCTCAGAACCGATGTAACCATAATGAACAAAAACATGGAGCGCATTTCCGGAACGGGCAGATATAAACCACTGATAGGAGAGAAAATTGAAGTAGGAACAGCTTTTGATTACTGCTTGAGGACCGGAAGTTCCAAAATTATTGTTGACCATGAAGATGATAATTCTATTTGCCAGAAATGTCCCCGGTTCTCAATCTGTGAAGAAAAAGCAGAGATATGCGTTCCTATCAGGCAAGGGGATATTACTATAGGAGTCATCGGAGTTATCGCTTTTGATGAAGAACAGAAAAATCGAATTATAAGCAATAAGTTGATTTTTTTAAATTTTCTTGAGAAAATGTCCGATCTGCTGGAAGCTAAATATTCAGAACATAAGATAAGTATGGAGAAAAAGCTGCTGAATGACAGGCTTATTTCCGTACTGGATATCATCAATGAAGGCATTGTGCTTTATGACAAAAATGGGGATGTTTTCTATAAGAACAAAGCTTTGATCAAGATTTTAGGAGAAATCGGAATAACACATCATGATGAATTTGTAGAGGAAATATGGAGCAATCCCATATTGCAGGAGATACTGGCGGGCAATGAATACCCTGACCCATGCGAAATAACTGTTAAACATAAGGAAGAGAAATATGCACTTTTAGCCTCCATCTCATACCTAAGGGTCGATGATGAATCAAATGAAATCATTTTGACTCTGCAAAATATAAATAAGCTCAGGAAGCAAATAATACAATCCATAGCCAAAAGCCAGGTCAAGCTTCAATTTGAGAATATTTTGGGTATTTCAGAAAACTTTCTTGAGGCAAAAATGTTAGCCGAAAAAGCAGCTCTGACAGAATCCAATATGCTGATATTGGGAGAAAGCGGGACAGGCAAGGAATTATTTGCCCGTGCAATTCACAACCACAGCGCAAGATCGGAACATGCGTTTGTGCCTATAAACTGCGGAGCCATACCCGATGAACTTTTGGAAAGTGAATTGTTTGGATATGAAAAGGGAGCCTTTACAGGTGCTTATGCCAATAAAATAGGCAAGTTCGAGGTGGCTGACAATGGAACGGTTTTTTTGGATGAAATAAGTGAAATGCCATTCCGGCTTCAGGTAAAGCTGCTTCGCGCCATCCAGGAGAAAGAAATATGCCGTCTGGGAAGCAATAAAATACAGAGAATCAATATAAAAATTGTTGCAGCAACAAATACCGATCTTCTGCAGCGTATCAAAGACGGCTTATTCAGAAAGGACCTGTATTATAGGCTAAACGTGATACCAATCCATATTCCCCCTTTAAGAGAACGCAAAAATGACATAGTTTATCTTGCAAGGCATTTTATCCGTCACTACGCCGGTATGCTTAATAAGGATATTACAGATATGTCAGAGGATGTCATAAATCTTTTCATGCAATACCAATGGCCCGGCAACGTACGGGAGCTGCAGAGCGTGCTGGAATATGCGGTTAGCTTTGAATCAGGCAAGGTCATAGGAAAGGAATCCATAGAAAAACGACTGAAGCTCCATAACGGAAAGAACGGTTTAACACCATACCAGAGTATTAAAAGCTTCAGCACCGCAATGAAAGATTACGAAAAGAAAGTGTTGGAAAGCAGTATAAACAGATATGTATTCATGAATAGCAAGGAAGATATAGTCAAGTATGTTTGCAGAGACCTAGATATTAGCAGAGCTACTTTATACAGAAAAATCAAAAGTTTGAAGTTAAGTCTCAATCATGAGAATAATCTCAATATTGAGAATTGATAGCGTAAGCTTAAACGCCTGATTGCAGGCGTTTTTTAATAAATAATATTTCTCAAATGTGAGATTTATTGCACCAAATACCTGCAGATTCCTGCATTTTCTATTGGCATAATAGTTGCTACATAATAATTGGAAATAGACTTGAGGAGGGATACAAATTTGGCAAAAGATTATTCCGTATTATCAGATATATTAAAAAGAGAAATCATACCGGCTACAGGCTGTACTGAACCGGTAGCGGTCGCTTATTCAACAGCAACGGCAAGGAAGAAAGTTTCCGGCGAAGTAATAAAAGCAGAAATATACGTTGACCCGGGGCTTTATAAAAATGGTATGCGTGTCGGCATCCCGGGAATAAAGGAAAGAGGCCTGGAGATGGCGGGAGCCTTAGGCCTTGTAGCAGGTAATACCGAAAAGGCCTTACAGGTTATTGAGGATATTACTCCGGAGCAGCATAAAAAGGCCAAAGAACTTGTCGCCTCAGAAAAGATAAAGGTATTTGTCAAAGAGGATTGCTCCAAACTGTATGTAGAGACCCTGCTCAAAACAGAAAGCGGCACGGCCAGGGTCATTACTATGGACAGACACTTAAACATTGTAACTGTAGATAATGGGCAGCAGCCCTTCTCCTATAGTCGTCAAAATACAAGTCCAGGCAAGAGTAATAATGTTATACAGGGCTACAGTCTGGAGGATTTTATCGATTTCAGCAATACAGTTCCTCTTGAAGATATTTCTTATCTTGAACAAGGCATAGCAATGAATCTTGCACTATCAAAGGAAGGGCTTGATTTGCCCAAGGGGATTGGCAAGGGCATGCAGCAGCTCCTCGATGATGGTTTG
>JAKPKE010000104.1 GCA_029553855.1 Bacillota bacterium
AGGAAATGGCAGAAAAGCAAAGAGAGGAGCAACGGGCTCGCGCAAAGGAAGAGCAGGAAAGGGCAATGGACGAGTGGAGAAAGAGAATCAATGAAGGAATGGAAGAAGAGCTGGATAAGGAAAGCCAGGAAGGTGAAGAAAGCATGACCTTCGATCTGCCTCCTTTGGTGGATCCTGCAGGAGGGGGGACTACTACCCCTACATCGGAATCGACAACAGATGAAAGAATTCCTCTTGCTCCTTTGGTGGATCCTCCTTTCCCTCCTTTAGTGCCTCTTACAGGTGGGGGGACTCCTGAGGAAGTAGGGTTTTTCCCTGAAAGCAAGGATTAAGGGTTGATTTGATAGGAGGTGGTATGAGCAATGAAAAAGCTCATTATTATAGTAAGCATTGCAGCAGTATTGTCGGGCTGCACCTCTACGGTAAACACCGACAGTAATGGCGGCAATAACGGCAATAACAGTATTCCCAAGGCGGAACAAGGCTTTGCCGAAGATTTCAAACCAGTATCGCAGTATCCTATAAGCAAGGATATGGTAGAGCTCTTGTTTCTCAACTCCTTAAGTGAGGAGCAGGTTATTGTCCCCAGTGCCTCAACTTCCTTACCGGAGATAAATGAGGAAAACGCAATGGAAGCAGCCATGACGATGTTGGGAGTAAAAACAGACTGGCCTAAGGATTACCTGTCTCCGGATATGCCTGCCTATACAAAAGGTAAAATTAACGGTTGGAACACAGGGGGAAGGGGAGAATATGATATTTTCATCCTTATCGATGACACTAATCGGGAGGATTTGGATGAGTATATAAAGAACCTTAAGGATAATGGCTTTAAGGAGAATAATCGTGCTTATGAGAAGGATGCATTTACGGTTAAGCTTCAGTTTAACACCGATACCGTCCTTCAGATATCTTCTTATAGGATTGAAGGGATGAAATGGCCGGAAATGCTCAGCTTTATCCCACCCTTGACCAAAGGGTATCTGGTAAGTATAGAGGAACCCGCCGGAGATGTATCCTATGGAACCCTGTATTTTAAGGGCCTGACCAAAGCTGATATAAAGGAATGGGAAGAAAAACTGATAGCTGCGGGTGTTACCATTGATTCGGGAGAATACCTGAAGGAAAATGTAGAATATAATGGCAAGAATTGCAGATTCAGCGCATTTTTTGACAGTGCCGCAATCGATGAATGGGGTTTGTATTTCAGTTTTGAATGATTTTTTTGATTGTTTTGAGACATTTTATCACGATAATTTACAAGGTGACATTATCACACGATAATCACACATGCATAAAAAAACCACTTGATTAGAAGCAAATAATCTTGTATAATAGGCTAGTGCGAATAGTTCGCACGCCAATGGAGAGATGGCTGAGTTGGTCGAAGGCGCACGACTGGAAATCGTGTGATGGTTAACGCCGTCCGTGGGTTCGAATCCCACTCTCTCCGCCA
>JAKPKE010000302.1 GCA_029553855.1 Bacillota bacterium
TTTATGCTTTATGAAGCATGATTTTTCTGTACTTGTATATGATAGCGGTTACAGCAATACAAAGAGTAAGAAGTACAATAACCGCTCCACTTTTTGAAAAAATCAATGGGACAACTCCAAGCGATAGATTTCCCGCTGTATGAAGCAACATAGAACCCAATACGCTGCCATTGCTCATAATATAAAGTAGAGTTATTAAAACGGAAATCATGGTGGTATATAGAAAATAACCGGAAATTGCCGGGACGATGCCAAATGCTGTCAAGGCATTTTGTGCTGTTCCTTTTATGAAAAATAAAGGCAGATGCCAAATTGACCAGACTATTCCAAGCGGCACCGCAGCTTTCAGGGGGGCTAAATTCTGCAGCATTTTCTTAAGCGCAAATCCCCGCCATCCGGCTTCTTCGCCCAACGGTCCCATAAAAATAAAAATGTAAGCAAAAGCAATAGGGATAAACCAAGGAGCAAATTGCATCTGCGGAAGAGTGCCCCCTGAAAGAGAAAAAATCAAGCAGGATAACGCCGATACTCCCGGCAGAACTAAAAAGACGAACAACAGCCATTTTACCCTGATATGTACATTTAGCAGTGATACAAATAATGAATATACTTCCTCTTTTCCGCCGAATATGTATGAAAAGATAAAACCGACCACAGATGGAACAAAGGTGCCGATCATTATGAAAAATTTGTAAGGGAGAGCTAAAGAAGCATCGGAATTTTGTATCAACAAGGCAGGAAACCATATAATCCAGGTGGATAAAACTGTGGTTATAAAAAACACGAGAATTTCATATTTTGATTTACGCCTGTCTGCCGGTTTCATTGCATAGCCTCCTTTTTCCCTGAGCTCCGTATATGATTCCAGATGCGATAACCGTAAGTATTATTGTTTTGATAATCTCCCCGGTCAATTCAAGCGGGATAATTTCTCCTGTAAAGTTGATTGTAAAATGAAACAAGATAGCAAGCAATATACTATCGGTTATTTTTGTTATATGCCCAATTATGATTCCGAGAGCTGTAGTCGATAAAGCAAAGCACATGACCGGTATAGCTCCATGTATGAGAAGCACGTTTTGATAGGTGCCCGCAATAAAAAACATCGGGAGATGCCATATCGTCCAGATGAAGCCGATCCCTGCTCCATAAACTAATATTCCCTTATTTTTCCAACAATCCATCAAATATCCCCTCCAACCGATTTCCTCAGCGAGCGGCCCGAAAATGAACGTAAAGGCAGCGAATATTATAAGCTTGGTAAGGTCTTTAAAATATGTGCTAAGTATAGAGAAATCTTGATAAACCGATGTAAGAAGAAAACTTGCGTAGGCTGAAAGAAGCGTTATAGCGGGAACCAGAGTAAACACTGTCAGTAAGCCTTTCGCCCTTGCATGTCCAACTGTTATAATCCGTTTAAGGAAAGAACGAATATACGCTCTGTCTCCAGAAAGGAGTACAAAGATCAAGCCGATTATTGACGGTGAACCCCCGGCAAGCAAGTAAACAAATCTGGTTACAGTGTTATTAAAATCAAGCCCACCTGTAATTGGAACTGCCAGTACGCCCCAGGTCCATATTATCGTAACGGCGACAAATAATAGGCCACTTTTTTTGCTATTAACCAAGTACATATACATCACCTTTTATCATATTATAAC
>JAKPKE010000049.1 GCA_029553855.1 Bacillota bacterium
GCGGCAACGGAGTTTGACTGAACCATGTTGCCTATTCCAAAGGCTGCAAGTGCTCCAAAACCTGCAAATACAAGTGCCAGCCATTTCATTTTCAGTCCCTTTTCAATGTAGTACATGGGACCGCCTACAAAACGTCCGTCCGGGGTCTTTTCCCTGTAGTTGATAGAGAGTACAACTTCTCCGAATTTCGTAGTCATACCCATTACAGCGGAAAACCACATCCAGAATACTGCTCCCGGTCCTCCGACAGCTATAGCTGTAGCTACTCCGGCAACATTGCCTGTGCCGACAGTTGCTGCCAGTGCTGTTGCAACAGCCTGGAATGCCGTTACCTCGCCTTCACCCTTTTGTTCTTTTTTAAAGATTTTCAAGAGGGTGTTCCTAAGAATGTAGCCTAGTTTGCCAAGGGACATAAAATTAGTGCGAAGAGAGAGATAAATGCCCGTGCCTACCAGAAGAATCAGCATAGGTGGGCCCCATACAAAGGAATTAACAATGCCGTTGAGTTCCATTAGTCTGTCCATGGTATACCTCCTCAAATTAAAATATACATCAAATATCTGCCCAAAACAGTATCCCCTCCTATGTTAAACAGGTTTTAAAAGTTCTTGGGCGATATATAATGCCTTTGAGATGATGCCTATATGTTTTATTTTAACAGCATGATTAGTAATTTACAATATTTATTTTTACAATATTGTTAATAATGCATTCAAGTGCGCCTCCGGCGTACTTTTGCGCCGATTTCGTATCCAATGCTTTTTAACACATCATATAACATATTGCAGCAGTATTAATGATACCCAGGTCATAAGTTATTTAATACGGAATTTGCTCAGACTCTCATTGAATTTTTTTTAATTTGTTGATTAAATTCCCTTTTTTCTATAAAATATATGTTACAAGCATTAAAGGCGCATGAGCGTGACCTAATATTAAGAATGAGGTGATACATTGGATACTCTGACAAAGGCCGTAAGCAATCTGGGCTACACTGCATATACAATTATATGTGTAATAACAATTATATTTATCATTTCCTTTTTTACCATGCTGCTGGTCAGGAGAAAGTACCGCAGATTTCAGAATGATTTGGCTTCAGCCGCAGCAAGGAAAGGCAGCAGGTTAAATAATCAGGTACTGGATGCAACCGTGGAAGACTACAGGACTATTTCCATGGCTGCCGGAGGTGAAGTAAATACCCAGGCAATAATAGAGAAAAATTTCAGCATCAGACTTAAGGGTTTGGGATTAGGAGAGAGGTTTGTCAAAAACTCCGTTTCATTAATGGTAGTCCTGGGGCTTCTGGGTACTTTCTATGGATTGACACTGTCGGTAGGAAAGCTGGTTGAGCTTCTGAGCAACAGCGGAAACAGCGACCTTCTTGTCAGTATGGACTCTGTTATTACGGGGCTGATTTCTTCAGTAAAAGGGATGTCCGTAGCCTTCTCAACGAGTCTGGCAGGGGTAGGAGGTTCGATAATCATTACAATCCTGGGAATTGTGTTTAATATAGAAGAGGCAAGGCAAAGTCTCATGGTCCAGCTTGAAGATTATCTGGACAATGTAGTGGAGCAGGAACTCCTCTTGAATAAGGAATCGGAGCTAAGCCGAATAGGTACGGTAATTGCAAAATCCTTTGACGGGTTCAGCAGCAGGGTGGAGGATATTCTTCGCGGTACTGTATTGGATTTCTCGGATAAACTTGCTATTGCAAGCGATAATATTGAAAAATCTTCAAAATGCCTTGAGGAAACAACTATAAGGTTTGAAAATGCACTTTCGGTGTTCAATGACAATACAAGAGACTTCAGCGAATTCAACCACAATCTGAGGGGAAATATTGAAAGGATGGATGTAGGCTTTATTAACCTGAGGGAGTCTTTAATGGAAACCGCGAAGATTATAGCTTCCAATCAAAAAGCCATGAGTGATTTTTCCGCCGCTGTACAGCAGGCGGCGGTATCCTTTGGCAATGAAAAAGGCATAGGAAGTAGGAGATAGATTATGAAAGCAAGAAGGAAATATTTTGGGGAAGGGGCTGCAGCCCAGGATTTCTGGCCTTCCTTTACAGATGTAATGTCTACCCTGGCTTTGATATTGTTTTTCCTTATGCTGCTGGCCTATGTCCAGAATATAATATACGGCAATAATCTGGAAAATGCCAGGCAGCAGCTTGAAATAGCAAGGGCGGATATAAGCAGTGCGGAAAGAGAGCTTAGGTTTATCAGGCTGGAGATAGATAAGACAAGGACAGCTTTGGCATTGTCCGAGCAGGAAATAGAGAATCAGAAAGCAATTATAGCATTAAGCAATGAAGAATTGCAAAGCCTCAGGGTAAGGCTCCAAAGCATAGCTTTTCTCAGGCTGGATATATTGCAGAAGGTTAAAGAATCCGTCGAGAAGGAATTGGGGAAATATAATGAAAAAGGTCAGGAGCTTGTAACCATAGGGGACAATGCGAATATTATCATAAATGAAAGCATGGTTTTTGCTTTCAATTCATACAAGCTCAGGCCGGAAGCCAAGGAGCTGCTGACACAGCTTTCCAAGGCCTTTGAAAGGGTGCTGGAAAATCCGGAGACAAGGGAAAATATAGATGCCATAAGCATTGAAGGGCATACGGACAGCCTGGGGAATTCGGATTATAACAGGGAATTGTCGGCAAGAAGGGCAACAGAGGTAGTGAACTATATGTTCAGTGTAAATCCGAACCTGGAAGCAAAATATGGGAAATATTTTGCGGCTAACGGATTTTCCAAATTTCGTCCTATCAATACGGGCAGCGATGAGGAAAGCAGGGCGGCAAACAGGCGTATCGAGATTTCCATCATAATCAAAGATTCAAATATACAAAAAGTGATAGAGAAATATTTTGACGAAACAAAAGGAATACTCGAAAGCAGATAAAACGGCGCAAGCCGTTTTATCTATTCCAGATTGTCGACATATCCCTTCATCGATTCCAGTGGTATGGAGCCGGTTGTCCCACCATCAAGATAACCTTTGGTATCAATGAAATATGAGGTAGGTATACCTGTGACCTGATACAGCTGAGACACTTCCCCTTTGACATCCAGCAATACGGTAAAATTATAGTTGTTCTTTTCTATAAAAGATTTCACGGTATTTTTGTCCTCCCCGACATTTACGGCCAGTATTACAAGATCTGTGTCCTTCGTTTCCTGATAAAGCTTCTCAATATCAGGCATTTCCGCCTTACAGGGAGGGCACCAGGTTGCCCAAAAGTTGAGAAATACTTTTTTGCCTCTGAATTGGCTTAATGCAACATTGTTTCCGTCTAAGTCCTCAAGAGTAAAATCAAAGCTATCCATTAAATTGATCCTGCCCTGTTCCTGATGCCCGGTTATTTGCTCATCATTTTCTGACTGATCAGCAGGGTTTGAATCGGAAGCTGATTGCTCAGTCTGCTGCTCCTGCTTACCCGGGATTATTCCTCCGCCTGCCCCGGCCTTGTAGTTATTGACGGTGTAAACGGCTGTAACCACAAGTATAATGGCTGCCAGCCATAAAAATATATTTTTTTTCATATTTATTCTCCATTCGGTTAAATTTATTGACTAAAAAAGTTAAAATATTGATTTATTGACGTTATTTTATTTGTATAAATGAGAATGCCCATGAGTATCAGCAATACTCCGCTTGCTATGGATATGGAATTCAGGTATCCGGATATTTTTCTGAAGTATCTGCTGAAGTTTCCGATAGCATAGGCAGTAAGAACAAAAGGTATTGCCAGCCCTAAGGAATAAGCGGCAAGCAGCAGTATTCCCATTTTTATTGTCTCCATACTGCCCGCATATATCAGTATGGATGCAAGTATCGGGCCTACGCAGGGAGTCCAGCCTGCAGCAAAGGCCATTCCGATAAGTACCGAGCTGATATTTTTCCCCAGCTTTTCGAAAGGCACGAGCCTTTTTTCGTAGTATAGGGTTTTCAGCTTAATGATTCCGGTTATGTGTATCCCAAAAATTATGATAAGAACACCGCTGATTTTCCTGAATATATCCATGTTGCCGATCAAAAGCTTTCCTAAGGAAGTTATGGAAGCCCCCATGGCTATGAATACAATGGAAAAACCCAGGACAAATCCCAACGCCTTATATATTGCATGCAGTTTTGCCTTTCCGGTGCGAAGGTCAGCTACTGCGGAACCCGTTATATAAGTAATATATGCGGGCACCAGAGGCAGTACGCAGGGGGAAAGGAAGGAAAGCAGCCCTGCCGAAAAAGCCAGAAACAGTGACACATTGCCCAATAATATCACCTGCCTTGTATAATTAGATTGCATACCCCCCATAGGTATATATTAATTATATCATGACTATTATTTTTTTTGAAGAGTCACATGCAAATTAAAAGGATTTAATTATGTTCAATTTTGTAGTAATATTAAAATAAAAGAATGTCCGTTTTTATACGGGTAACGTATTACGGACAGGGAGAGCGCTGATGAAGGATATTTATTTCAGGGACAATATAGTAAAAAAGAATAAAATACCGATATTGATTTATGTACCCGAATGGATACAGCTTTTTTCCGACAATAAATCCAGGAGCATGCAGAAAATAATTAACAGGCTTGAGGAGCTTATTGCAAGGGAAAAGGAATGCGCCTCAGAGCTTGACAATATGGAAATAATAAAAAAGAAAGTAATGAATAAGATACTATATCTTTCAAAGGATATTAATGAGGACAATAATATGGTAGCCTTACACAAGATGAAAGAAGCCGAAAGAGAGATAATTGAAATCAACAGGAAAATCCCCAGACTTATAGAAGAGCTGGAGAATCTGCCAAAAATCATAAATGAGCAGAATACACTATTGCTCAAAGAAACAATCAAAAGGGCTTACCAGCTTATCAATGAAAGCAAATCGGGATCCGAAAGGTGTCAGGATCAGATAAACGAAATCAGGCAGAGTCTTGCAGAGCTTATAGAAAAAAAGGTTGACATGGAAGAAAAGGTGAACAAGCTTTATTCCTTTATCCACGGAATGATTGGAGCAGACGAGATAGACAGTCTCGATGAAAGCTTTTTGCCTTAATATAGAACAAGCTGATATGGAGGGTGATGGAGTGATATTTGGTATAGGAACTGATATTATTGAGATTAAAAGAATTAGGAAAGCTATATCCAGAAGCCCAAGGTTTGTTGAAAGGCTGTTTACCGAACAGGAGTTAGAGTATTATAGGAAAAAGGATATGAAGGCACAGCATATTGCAGGGGGTTATTCTGCGAAGGAGGCTGTATTAAAAGCGCTGGGGACAGGGTTAAGGGGTTTCAGATGGAAAGACATAGAGATTTTAAGGTGTGCGGAAGGGAAACCCATAGCCAGGTTTGGTGGGAATGTCAAACAATATATGGAGAATAAAGGTATCAGGGTGATACATATTACCATATCCCATTCGAAAGACTTTGCTACGGCTACTGCGGTAGCGGAAGTCCCTATGGAAAGGGGAGAAATATTCATAGAGAATTTGCTTTTATTGCCGGATGAAGAGATTAGAAGGAATGTTAACTAAAGATTTATTTGTAATAATACATTTTTGTGAATTATATAAGTAATAACGGGAAAACTTCACATAAAACAAGAACAATAATTGCAAAGGCGATAGCTTTGTCTACGGGAGGTATATTATGTATCGCAGGATTGTTTGCGTGTTCGTCATTGTGTGTGTAGTTTTTACCGGTTGCGGGATAATAAAACCCGAAATGAATTTTGAGAAAGCCGGCAAGAAGCTTTTGGGGCTTTCTGCCTATACCTGCGATGTGACAATGAGGGTCACAAACAACATAAGTACAATGGAATACAAGCTGAAACATTTTTATAAAAGCCCTGACAAGTATAGGGTGGAGGTTATTGCACCGAAGGAACTTCAAGGACAGGTTACAATATTTAACGGAAAAAGCTCATATATATATCACCCTGAAATAGATCAATATCTTGTAACTGAGAATTTTTCAGGCTCAGTGGAGTATAATGCTTTTGCAGGCTCCTTCATGAACCATATCAAAAAGGCTGAGGATATAAAAGTAAGCAGCGAAACGGAAGGCGAAAAAAAACTTATAGTCCTGGAATTTGAGATGCAGGAATTGAACAATTACATGCGTTTTGAAAAGATATGGTTTGACGCGGAAGCTATTGTACCGGTAAAGGCTGAGATATGCGGAAGCGATGGCAAAGTCAGCGTAGAGATATATTACGATAATTTTGTCTGCAATCCCCGCTTAAAGGACGGAGATTTTGATATTATCCAGAAAGATTCTAAAAAAGCATAGGAGATGAAAAATATGTATGATCTGAGAAAAATCAGAGCCGCATGGGCAGAAGTGGACCTGAATGCTCTTGCCCACAACATAAGAGAGGTAAGAAGGCTCGCAGAGAAGGGTGCAATTGTAACTGCAGTAATCAAAGCCGACGGGTACGGGCATGGAGCAGGGAAAATAGCGCAAACCTTATTGGACAACGGTGCGGACAGATTTGCCGTTGCCGTACTGGACGAGGGTATTGAACTCCGTAGGGGAGGCTTTAAAGTACCTATACTTATTTTGGGATTTACTGATAAAGAGCGGGCTGAGGAAGTAATAAGCAATGATTTGGGACAGGCCGTATATTCCTGGGATTTAGCGGAAGCTCTTTCCGAGGAAGCGGTAAAACAGGGAAAGACAGCAAAAATACATGTTAAAATTGATACGGGAATGGGAAGAATAGGATTGCAGCCTGATAAAGATTCTGTACAGCTTATCAGGAAAATCAGCAAACTGCCCAATCTTGAAATTGAAGGTATATTTACGCATTTTGCGGTAGCTGATACAGTGGACAAAGCATATACGGAAGGACAATTTGAAAAGTTCAATTGGATATGTCAAGAGCTTGAAAAGGAAAACGTCAAAACAGGCATCAAACACTGCGGAAACAGCGCTACAATAATTGATCTGCCGGATATGCACATGAATATGGTCAGGGCAGGCATCATGCTATATGGTTTAAAGCCCTCCGACGATGTAATGCTTGACAAGCTGGAGCTTAAGCAGGTAATGTCCTTAAAGGTCAGAATCAGCCATGTAAAGGAGATAGAAGCAGGCCAAAGCGTAAGCTACGGAAGAAAATTTATTGCCGGAAAAAAGAGCAGGATTGCGTCACTGCCTATCGGGTATGCTGATGGCTATACCAGGATGCTTTCCGGTAAAGCAGAAGCATTGGTAAAAGGCAGGAGGGTGCCTGTAGTCGGGAGAATCTGCATGGATCAGTGCATGATTGATGTTACCGGAATAGAGGATGTGAAAGTCGGTGACGAGGTAGTGCTTTTTGGGAAGCAGGGGAATGAATTTATTCATATAGACGAATTAGCCGAAAAGCTTGGAACTATTAATTATGAAATAGTATGCATGATAAGCAAGAGGGTTCCGAGAGTTTACATAAAGGACGGAAAGATAGTCGATGTGCTGAATAATATCATCGGATAAATGGATAAGCTGCTGCCATATATTGCACATAGGCATAATGCAGGCATTGGTATATAATATTGTATATGCGGTTAGTATAATTATATAGTATGTAACGCAGTTAAATTCTTACATTGTATCAAGCAAACAGCCCTGCGTAGCTGGTTCGACCCCAGGATGTTTGTGAAGATAGAATGTAATAGAATTTAGCGTTATATACAGTATAAATGTGCATTGGGAAATGTATCATACATAATTTAGCACACTCTGCTCATACATATTATTGGCGAGGTCTCAAAAGAACTTAGGAGGTGCTGGTGTGGCTGACTGGAAAAGGATTGCCGTATGCATGCCGGATTCGCTTTTGAAAGAAATAGACGATATGGTATGTCATGAATGTGT
Organism: Bacillota bacterium; assembly: GCA_029553855.1. Classification (GTDB taxonomy): domain Bacteria; phylum Bacillota; class Clostridia; order Lutisporales; family Lutisporaceae; genus BRH-c25. The sequence continues at coordinate 7,875 of JAKPKE010000049.1, forward strand.
CAATAGAAGTGAATTTATTAGAAACGCCATGCGTTATTATATGGGTGAAATAAAGAGGACTACCACCGTGGAAAAAATGAAAAGCGGATACCTGGAGATGTCGGAAATAAATATTACACTGGCCGAAATAGGTTTGACAGCAGATAATGAGACGATAACAGTATATGAAACAAGGCTTGCGGAGTGTGAATAGTGTGATTGTAAAAAGAGGGGACATTTTCTATGGAGATTTGAGCCCGGTGAGGGGATCCGAGCAGGGGGGGATAAGGCCCGTTCTGATTATACAGAATGATATAGGGAACAAATACAGTCCCACTGTTATCGTTGCCGCAATAACTTCTCAGATAAACAAGGCAAAGCTGCCCACCCATGTTGAGCTTGCCGCCGAGGGCTATGGAATAACAAAGGACTCGGTCATACTTACAGAGCAGATAAGAACAATCGACAAGAAAAGACTGAAAGAAAAAATAGGACACATATCCGATGAACTTATGGCAAAGGTAGATACCGCCCTGCAGATAAGCTTCGGATTGGTTGAATATACCGCAGGTACATAGCGTGAAAAAATCCGGGGTGCGACGCATCCCGGATTTTTAAAATGGGTGGCATTATTTTTAAGGTATTTGACACAATATTGTGTAATTCAACAATTTATATAATAAACAAGAAAAATGCAGTAGTTTTATGTAAAATAATAGGTACCGATTATTAAAAACAACTTCCGGGTGGGGTTGTTTTTTTTATCCTATGAGATAGCAGTGCTTTTGCATATAACTCTTAAGCTTGGATTACCTGGCATAGTAATTATTAATAAAATAGAAACACGAGGAGGTCTGATTCATGGTCAAGGTAAGAAACGGGAAAAGGTTCTTCAGCGCTTTAATTATAGCGCTTATTATCCAGATGAGCATAGCTATGACCGGAATATTCGAAAGTGAAGTATTTGCGGATAAAGACAATAAAAATAAACTTGATGCTCCTGAAAATATACAAGTCTCTGCAACCGTTGATACGGTTTCTGTTGAATGGGATGCCGTAAAAAAGGCGGAAAGCTATGAAATTGAGTTAAATGGAGAGGTTGTTGAGAATATTAAGGATTGCAGCCGCATATTCAATAATTTGGTTCCGGACACAGAGTATTGCCTTAAAGTAAGGGCAGTTAATGAGAAATCGAAAAGTGACTGGAGTGAAGAAGTGATAATTAGGACAAACATCAGCAAAACAGAAGAGGAAGAATTAGTCAATGACGAAGAAACAGCTGATGAAGAAGCAGCTGACGAAGAAGAAGGCACGTCGGAGGAAAGCGGGACCGAAGGAGAAATACCCGATGAAGATATGCCGGACGGGAATGATAGCGATTTCGAGCCTGACAGATCGCACCTTCAGGCACCTGAAAACATAGAAGCCGAATGTACGGATACTACTATCACTTTATTTTGGGACTCTGTACAAGGTGCAAATTACTATGAGCTTAATATAAACGGAGAAACAAAAGGGGAAACGGAAGAAACGGAATACACCTTTATTGATTTGATACCGGAAAGAGAATACGAGATAAAAATCAGAGCAGCAGAAAACGAGAATAAGGGCGAATGGAGCGAAAGTATTGAGATAATAACTCTTGAGGAAGCGGAAAGCTGTGATGCAGAGCCCGACAGTATCATAGAGGATAATGTTACGGTAACAGAATATGTATATGACAGTATTCCTGAGGTTAATACTGCCGGAGCGGGCAACGGACTGCTGGGAGAATATTTTGACGACATAAACTTCAAGGATCCGGTTTTGACAAGAATAGATCCCGAAATCGATTTTGACTGGGGCTTCCAAGCACCGGCTCCGGATATGAACAGAGTTGCTTTCTCCGTAAGATGGACAGGCCGGGTACAGCCCAAATACAGCGGCAAATACACATTTTACATATATGCAAGCAACGGAGTGCGCCTGTGGGTTGACGGAAAGCTGATTATTGATGAATGGCGGCTGTTATTCCCTAAAGAAAGCAAAGGGACAATTGAGCTGACGGCGGGTGAAAAATATGATATCAGTCTTGAATATCAGGATGGATTGAGCAAAGCAGAAATTAAGCTTTTATGGGCATCAAAGGAGCAGGAAAAGCAGGTTATTCCGCAGGAGCAGCTTTACTGTATGCCAAAAGCCCCTGAGAATATTACGGCAGTCCCCCATACGACTTCGGTTGCTTTGAAATGGAGCGAAGCACCCGGAGCAGAAAGCTACGACATCGACATTAATGGGGAAACGGTTTGCGAAGTGATTGGCAGTGAGTATGTAATAAAAAATCTGACTCCAAATACAGAGTATACAATCAAAGTCAGAAGCGTATGCGATTATGGCACAAGTGAATGGAGTGAGTCTGTCACCGTATCAACTCTGGAAGAGCAAGATTCTTTCGCAGGGAACGGTAATGGACTAACGGGAAAATACTACAATAATATAATATTTAAAAAGCTCATACTTGAAAGAGTCGACAAGACAATTGACTTTGACTGGGGTAGAGGCACACCCGATCCGAAGATCAAAGGAAATACATTCTCTGTAAGATGGGAAGGAATACTGCTTCCCAAATACACGGCAAAGCATACGATATACCTGTATTCCGATGATGGAGCAAGGCTGTTGATAAACGGGGAAGAGCTTATTGATTTCTGGAAGCCTCACAGCAACAAAGAAGCCTCTGCGTCTATTAATTTGGATGCAAGCGAGAAGTACGATATCCGGATAGAGTATTTCAACATAAACAAAGAAGCAAAAGTAGCCCTTTATTGGTCAAACCCCTATGAAGAAAAACAAATAATACCAATGGAGCAGCTTTATACAATACCGGGAATAACAAGAGGATTGGAAGTTATTCCGGATGTTCATGAAATGTCGGTCATATGGAGCAACACACCCGGCGCTGAAAGCTATGAGCTGGAAGTGGACGGAATTATTGCAGATGTGGGACTGGAAGCACGGTATGTACACAAAGGGCTGGAACCAAATTCACAGCATATTTACAGGGTAAGGGCCGTCAATGAGCTGGGGAAAGGTGAATGGAGCCAAATAGTTACAGGATTGACTTTGCCGGACACACCAAAGAACCTGGCTTCAGATTCGACCAGTTATACTATTGCTATATCTTGGGATGCTGTTCCGGGAGCAATAAGCTATGACATAGAAGCTGACGGAACAATAATAGACAGTATCTCAAATACTGATTATGTCCATGAGGGCTTGCAGCCTGTAACGGAATATACCTACAAGGTCAGGGCTATAAATGCTTCAGGTGCCGGATACTGGAGCGAACCTATATCAGAGGTTACAAAAGTCGGAATTCCGGCAAATATTAATGCAGTCTCCACAAGCACAACCATAACGTTCACATGGGATGTGACTGTTGGAGCTGACAGTTATGAAATAGAACTAGATGGAGCCATAATCAGCAACGGAAGTAATGCGTCATACGAATATGCCGACCTGCTGCCAAATTCCGCCCATACCTACAGGATCAGAGCGGTCAATGAAGCAGGTTATGGGGATTGGAGCGAACTGAGAACCAAGTTTACCGCACCGGATGTACCGGGAAACATATCGGCTGATTCAACAGGTACCAGCATTACATTGACCTGGGACGCG
>JAKPKE010000172.1 GCA_029553855.1 Bacillota bacterium
ACTTATCGGCAAGCCCTCGATAAGAAGAGCCTGATTATACAGCAGATTCGTATAGAGGTTCAGCTTTTCTTTGTCCTTTTCAAATGCCTCCTTAAGAGATCTGAAAACATCATGACCGATATTTATTTCCAAAATCTTATCCGCTTTTATATCCTGACCGTTTGGCATTGAACTGAGTACCTTCTCCATTTCAATGGTAAGCTCTCCCTCATTGGACAGGCATACGGGATGATTTTTCAGCCTTTTTGAAGCCCTGACATCCTTGACTTTCTCTGAAAGAACGCTCTTCATGTATTCAAACAGTTCTTTATTATCTTTCTCATCGGAATCCGACAAATCCTCTTTCTTTTCAGCTTCTATGCCCAGATCGCCGCTGGATACGGACCTGAACTCCTTATCCTTGTACGTCATCATCATCTTTATTGCAAACTCGTCAACATCATCTGTAAAGTATAGTATCTCATAGCCTTTATCCAATACCAATTCTGTCTGGGGCAATTTTTCAATTCTTTCGTTTGTTTCCCCTGCAGCATAGTAAATATATTTCTGATCCTCCGGCATCCTTGAAACGTACTCATCCAAAGTAACCATCCTTTTCTCTTTTGAAGAGTAAAACAGAAGCAGGTCCTGCAATGTTTCCTTATTGCTTCCGAATTCGCTGTAAATCCCATATTTTAATTGTCTTCCAAAAGCCTTGTAGAATTTCTCATAGTTATCCCTTTCAGACTTTAACAAATCTTCCAGTTCATTTTTTATTTTATTTTTGATATTCTTGGCAATAAGCTTAAGCTGCCTGTCATGCTGCAGAATCTCTCTGGATATATTAAGAGACAGGTCCTCCGAGTCTACCAATCCCTTTACGAAGCTAAAATAGTCAGGCAGCAAATCAGCGCACTTATTCATTATCATGACGCCCTTTGAATATAGTTCAAGACCCTTCTCATATTCTTTTGTGTAATAATCAAATGGGATTCTCTCCGGAATGAATAAAATAGCATTATAGCTGACGGCGCCATCAGCACTTGTATGAATATATTTTATAGGCTTGTCAAAACCATAGTGCTTTTCAGAATAAAATTTCTCATAATCCTCTCCGGCAAGCTCATTTTTATTTCTTTTCCATATAGGTACCATACTGTTAATTATCTGTTCTGACCTATGATCTTCATATTCCTCTTCGCTACCTTCCTTAAGACGCTTGCTGACCATATCCATTTTTATCGGATACCTTACAAAATCGGAATATTTCTTGATAATAGCCTTAAGTCTGTATTCATCAAGATAATCGCCATATTTCTCATCTTCTGTATCTTCTTTTATTTTTAATATGACATCCGTACCGACGGTATCCTTCTCACAGGGTTCAATTGTATAGCCCTCTGTCCCCCTGGACTCCCATTTGTACGCTTCATTGCTGCCAAAGGCTTTGCTTACAACTGTGACGGTATCGGATACCATAAATGCGGAATAAAACCCCACACCAAACTGGCCTATAATATCATACCCGTCCTTCAATTCATTCTCATTTTTGAATGCAAGAGACCCGCTCTTTGCTATGATTCCAAGGTTATCGTCAAGCTCATCCCTGGTCATTCCGATGCCTGTGTCTGAAATCTTCAATATCCTGTTTTCCTTGTCTGGAATAACTTTTATGTAGTAATTGTCCTTATCAAAGCTTAAAGATTCATCCGTTAAAGCTTTATAATACATCTTGTCAATTGCGTCGCTAGCATTGGAAATTAGTTCCCTGAGAAAAATCTCCCTGTGGGTATATATTGAGTTGATCATAAGATCCAGCAGCCTTTTGGACTCTGTCTTAAATTGCTTTCTTCCCATGTAAATTTCTCCTTCCGCAATAAATGTTTATAAATTGTTAGCACTCTATCCTTCCGAGTGCTAACCTCTATTTCTTATTTATCACAATTTAAATACGTTGTCAATATTACTTTTCATACGTTCCAGCATGGAAATTGCCTCTTCGATTTTTGAGCCGCAAAAACCCTGATACAGTACTTCATGCAGATCCTCTATTATCTGGAATATATATATTCTGTATTCCATTCCCTTCGGTGTCGCAAAGATATGGTTTATCCTCCTGTCTTTTTCGTCTGTCCGGCGGATAACCATACCGGCATGCTCAAGCTGATTTACGGTTCGCGCAACAGTCCCTTTATCAATGCCGACATTTGATGAAATTCCATCCTGGGTGATTCCGGGATATTTGTAAATCTGAATTAAAGTGGGAAGCTGACCTACTTCCACAGGCAGGGAATACTCCTCCAGCTTTTGAGCGAAAAAGCGCTGATTATAACGGTATAGTATTGAGATTATGCGATTGATGTATTCTTTCGTCATAACACCGCCCCTTTCATATCTTTCTCCAGATTTATACGTCTTTCCTGTTCCTCCTGCTGGGCTCTCAATTCTTTCAGCACGCTGTTCCCCAAAGGTACCGCAATGAAAAAGGTAAGAATATCGGACACAGGCTGACTGATTTGTATGCCTAATACTCCCAGAATATGCGGCAGCAGCAATATAGCCGGAAGGAAAAACAGGCCTTGCCGGGCTACCGCAATAATTGAAGCCTGCGTTGCTTTTCCTAATGCCTGAAGCAGCATATTTGTTATCAGAACCCATGCAAAAAGAGGAAATGTCAGGCACTGCAGCTGTAAAGCGCGGGTACCGATTATAATTACATCTATATCTTCTTTACGAAAAGCTGACATTAACTGTGGGGAAAATGCAAAAAGTATTACACCAGCCACAATCTGTACAACAGATAAAGTTTTTACGCAGAACCAGAACGCCTCCAGCACGCGCCCATACCGTTTGGCACCATAGTTGAATCCGCACACCGGTTGAAAGCCGTGTCCGAAGCCTATTATCAAAGAAAATTCAAACTGGACTATGCGTGCTACGATAGACATTGCCGCAATAGCCGCATCGCCATAGGGTCCGGCGCTGTAATTCAAAAAGATCACAGCAATACTGGCAAGGCACTGGCGATAAAAGGAAGGAAGACCCCCCTGCAGTATTTCTTTATAGATCTTCAATTCGGGTGTAAAATCCCGGAACCTGATTTTTATATTCCCTTTTATGCCTGAATTAAAAAACAAAATGCAAAAACTGACTAACTGGCTGATAATAGTGGCAAGAGCAGCACCGCCGATACCCATATCAAGACCAAAAATGAATATCGGGTCCAGAACAATATTGAGTATTCCGCCTGCCCCTATGCCTATCATCGCATAAAATGCGCTGCCCTGAAAACGAAGAATGTTGTTAAGCACAAAAGAAGCTGCCATATATGGCATTCCTATCAGAATATACTTTATGTAGTCCCTTGCATATGGTGCAATTGTATCGGTAGCTCCTAAAAAGTGTACAAGGGGATCTAAAAGCAATAAACCAAGTACCGCGAGTATGGTTCCCAGGAATAAGGAGGTAAAAAAGCCGGTAGCCGCTACCTTTGAAGCATATTCTCTGTCTTCCTGTCCAAGCAGCCTGGATATGAAGTTCCCGGAACCAATACCAAAAGTAAAACCTATTGCCTGTATAATTGCCATAAGCGAAAAAGCTACGCCAACGGCACCCGAAGCGCTGGTGCCGATCCGACTGACGAAATAAGTATCCGCCATATTATATACAGATGTAATCATCATGCTGGTTATCGTAGGGATGGCTAAAGAACAGATGAGCCTGCTAACAGGTGTCTGCGTCATGATTTGTAGTTTTTCTTCTGCTGTAGTCTCTTTTTTCATATATTTATACTTCCTCTGTTATAATTTCATAATAAACCTTCGTAAATTAGTTGTCAACACAACTAATTTACGAAGAGTTTAACTGCTGCAAAAACCTGTTAGCGCATTTTACAGGCAAGAAGCGGCAGAAGCCTTTCCGTCAGTATGCTTTTCATATCGGAAAGGCTTCTTGTTTCAATAATATAATAGTTAATTAGTTATATATAGTTGTCATTTAAATTAGTTTACTATGTTCGCCGGTTTGCCGTCAATAAAAGACTTAAGATTCTCTGTTGCTATATTCATAAGCCTTTCCCGGCTTTCTTTAGGCGCCCAGGATATGTGCGGTGTAATAAAGCAATTCTTTGCTTGAAGAAGTGGATTATCCTCTCTGATAGGCTCGGTGGAAACAACATCAATTCCTGCTGCATATACTTTGCCTGAATTAAGCGCGTCAGTCAGATCCTGTTCAACAATCAGGGGTCCCCGTGAGTTGTTAATAATAATGACCCCGTTCTTCATCTTTGCAATGCTGTTCTTATTGATGATTCCCTGAGTTGAAGGGAAAAGAGGGCAATGTAATGCGATTACATCCGATTGTTCAAGTAATTCATCAAGAGATACATATTCGGCGTATTTACGGCCCAAATCACTTTCGTGTTCATCATATGCCAAAACCTTCATTCCAAATGCCGCTGCTATCCTTGCCGTATTCTGCCCGATACGCCCGAGTCCTATTACACCCATTGTTTTGCCGGCCAATTCAATTAAAGGATAATTCCAGAAACACCAGTCCGGATTGTTTGCCCAATCGCCTTTATGTACTGCATCCGAATGTGCTGCCGTATGGTGACAAATTTCAAGCAGCAGTGCAAAAACCATCTGTGCCACGGCAGCAGTACCGTAGACCGGTATATTTGATACAGGTATATTTCGCTCCCTGGCAGCCTCTACATCGACAATATTATAACCGGTTGCCAATACACCGATATACTTTAATTTGGGGCATGCAGCAATCGTATCCTTTGAAACCGGCGTCTTATTGGTAAAGACTGCGTCGGCATCTATGATACGCTCCAATACCTTGTCTTCCGGGGTACGGTCATAAACTTTTAATTCACCCAGTCCCTCAATGCCTTCCCAGCTTAAATCCCCCGGATTCAGTGTATACCCATCCAGTACCACTATTTTCATAATAATCCCTCCATATTGTTTGTTTTATACTATATATTAATGCTTTTTATAAGACGCATAATATTATCTATGGTAAATGTAATGTTTTCAACGCTCTTAAACCGACTTAACTCAAAAGCTTCCGGCAATTTGTTTATTGCAAATATTGAAGTCACACCGAAATCGTATGCTCTGTCTATATCATTATCTGCTCCACCTACTATAACAATAACAGGAACATTCTGTTTTTTGGCTCTTTTCGCCACCCCTATCACTACTTTGCCCCTTAAACTCTGAGAATCTATTTTACCCTCTCCCGTAAATATGATATCGGCATCTGAAATAATGGAATCAAATTTTACTGTATCCAGTACTGTTTCTATACCCATCTGCAGTTTTGAATCAAAAAATGCCATCATTCCCGCTCCCATAGCGCCTGCAGCGCCTGACCCGGGGATATTTCCCAGATCCTTGCCAAGGTTTTTCTTTATGACTTCCGATAGATGTTTTATGCCCTCATCAAGCAATAATACCATTTCCGGGCTTGCTCCCTTCTGCGGTCCAAAAACATGAGCAGCTCCCGTCATTCCATACATAGGATTGTCTATATCACACATTGTGATTATTTCTATTCCGTCGAGAATCCTATTCTTGCCGGTCATATCAATCTCAGCAATCTCATGGATTGTCCCCCCGGCAGGAACAAACTTTTCGCCTTTTTTATTCAGGAAATCTATACCCACGGCTGCTGCGGCACCGCAGCCCCCGTCATTTGTTCCGCTTCCCCCAAGTCCTACTATTATCTTCTTTACCCCTCTTTTGGCCGCGTCCAGAATCAACTGCCCCACGCCGTATGTAGTGGTCACAGACGGATCTTTCCTGCCTTCAATAAGGGGCAGACCTGCACAGGCTGCCATTTCTATCACTGCCGTATTTCCACCCCCTATTATTCCGTAGAATGAGCGCATGTCTTCAAAATATGGATTTTTTACAACAATGCTGATTCTTTCTCCCCCCAACGCGGTTATGAAGCAATCAACACTTCCTTCTCCCCCATCGGCAACAGGTATTGAAATCGTATTACAATCTGGAAAATAATCATTTATCTTGCCCTCAATAATCCCACATATTTGAAGGGAACTAAGGGTACCCTTAAATGAGTCGGGAATAATAACTGCTTTTTTCATCATCTTCATCCCTTTTCTAATGTTTTCATTACTTTATTCTTATATATTTCCATTTACCTGTTCTAAACCTTAAATAAACGAACGCCCATCTGACAAATTGATCTATCAGCACAGCAACCCATGCCCCGACTAAACCATATCCCATAATACCGACAAATATATACGCAAAAACAACTCTTACCAATAATACGCCAAAAAATGAGGCCACCAATGGCCAGAATGTATCCCCCGCACCTCTTAAAGCCCCGGCCAATATCAGCTGCGATGCCTGGAATGGCTGAACCAGCGCAATTATTTTTAATGCTATGGAAGCATTTCGTATGATCATAGGGTCGACGGAATACAGTCCAACTATCCATGGCCCAAAAAAGAATAGTACCAAAGCCATAATAGTAGAGATTATCGATCCTATTCTCCGGGTCTTTCCCGCATATTCCTCTGCCATCTCAAATTCACCGGCACCTAATTCTCTGCCTGTCAAAGATGAAGCTGCTATTCCAAAAGCCTGTCCCGGCTGAAAAGAAAGGGCCAATATACTTATAGCTATCTGGTGGGCCGCATAAACTACTGTACCCAATCCGGCAACAATCCTGGCAAACAGCAGCAACCCTGTTCTTAAAACTATCTGCTCCAGTGATGCGGGTACACCAATTTTAAACAGATTATACAGAATTCTTTTATTTATTTTAAAGGGCTTTTTTACATTGAACCTGATAATACTTTTCCCTTTAATGACGTATCTAAAGATAAGAATACTTGCAACTATATTTGATAAGGCGGTAGATATGCCTGCACCTGTAATTCCAAGCTTCGGGAATCCTATCAGTCCATATATTAATACAGCATTTCCGAAAACATTTAAAAAGTTACATCTGAGATTTATTGTCATCGGTATTTTTGTTTCTCCAATCCCTCTTAATGCCGCTGATATGGCCATGTTTAAAGATTGAAAAATAAATCCCACCATAATAATTTTAAAATAGCATCTTCCAACCTGCAAAGTGTCTGCCTGAGCTCCCATAAGAGTCATGATCGAGTCTGTAAACACCAACCCCAATATTGACAGGGGAATTGCCAGCATCAGCATGCTTAATAACAACACATGACTCATAGCTGTTTCTATTTTTTCATTTTGATTGGCACCAAAGTATCTGGATATCATAGCTGTTCCGCCGACATTCAATGCCTGGACAAGTGACAAACCGATAAACAGCGGCTGATTAGTCATCCCTACCGCTGCCACAGAAGCGGCTGCCAAAGCGTTATCGCTTATTCTGCCCAACATCATCATGTCCATCATTCCGAATAATGAACCCAGAAGGAGTTCTGCCAGTATCGGCCAGGCAATCCTTACAATCTCAGCATTAGTTGGATCTTTAACATTTATATGCAATTTCAGATTAGTTTTATTAAGGTTTTTATCATTCATCGTATTATCCTTTTATCTGTTTCATATAAGCTATATACTATATAATAACTATGCATTGAAATCATATGATGCTTATAGCATTTCAAATTTGTTTTTATAAAAATCAATAAGCCCCTCATCACGCATCCTGGATAACTCTCTTGACATGGCGCTTCTGTCTACAAATAAAAAATCGGCAAGTTCTTCGCGGTTATAAGGTATGGTAAACTTATCGGATTTTGCAATGCCTTTTTGGATTTCAAAATATGTCATTAATTTTTCCCTGGTGGTGCGCTGTGAAATTATATCTATTTTCTGATTCAGTATTAATATTTTTTTGGCGAGTATCATCAGCATATTTTCAATCAATTTTGTATGAAAGGCGCAAGCTGATGGACAGGTGGTAAAAATTCTTTTATAATCAATCAGCAAAACTTCGCTGTCCTCCGCCGCCTGTGCAGAAACACTGCTATTCATAATTTCGGAACAGGCAAAGGCTTCACCAAACATTTCCCCGGAAATCGCTTCAGCAATAATGCCGCGGTTGCCAAATTCATCTTCTTTAGTAATAATTATTTTGCCTGACAACACAATTCCAATACGATTAATACTCTCTCCCGTCAGGAATACGAAGCTGTCTCGATGATAAAAGCAGAGTTCTGACGATAAACATGAAAGCATTGTTTTCAGGTCGTTTTCTGCAATACCCTTAAACAATGGATTTTGTTTTATTATTTCAATATACTTCAAAACATTTTCCTTTCGTTGCATATGCAACGGATTATTATTTCCCAGTATACTATACTAAAGACAGAAAATCAAGCGAGGTGAAAGAACATGTTAAGAAAAATAATAAAAATTGATGAAGAAAAATGTAATGGCTGCGGGCTTTGTGTGTCAGCCTGCCATGAGGGTGCAATCGGTATGGTTAATGGAAAAGCACAGCTTCTTCGTGATGATTATTGCGACGGACTTGGAGACTGCCTGCCGGCATGCCCTACCGGGGCTATTTCCTTTGAAGAGCGTGAAGCTCTTCCTTATGACGAAGAAGCTGTTAAAGAAAATATGAAAAAGCCCCAGAACTTGCCCTGTGGTTGCCCCGGTGCCCATTCAAAGGAAATCAAGCGCGAAAATGCCGGGGCTCCCGATTACAAGGCAGAGCCAGGGGAAGCTTGTCAGACTCACCTTAGTCAATGGCCGGTGCAGATTAAGCTAATTCCTCCCAATGCACCTTATTTCAAAAATGCAAATTTGTTGATTGCAGCCGACTGTGCGGCCTATGCTTATGGTAATTTTCACAACAGGTTTATGAAAAACAAAATTACACTTATAGGCTGCCCGAAGCTTGACGATATTGATTACAGCGAAAAGCTGACAGCAATACTGAAAATGAATGACATTAAATCGGTTACAGTTGTCAGAATGGAAGTGCCTTGCTGCGGGGGACTTGAAAATGCGGTAAAAAAAGCGCTTCGTGATTGCGGCAAATTGATTCAATGGCAGGTAGTGACAATATCTGCTGATGGAAGGATTTTAGAAAGCTAAGCAGTAGTATTTAGGGTAATGTATACTACTCCGGCTGTAGGGAAGTATGTCCTCCTCATCTTGGAGATAGCTTCCCCACGCCGGTATTCGTCTTTATATTCTCAACTCTCGTAAATCTTTAAGCCTGGCTGATGCCTGCCTGTCCTTCAATGCCCTTTTAATGCTTCTTGTGGCAGAATAGCTGCAATTATTTGCCGCACCGCATTCACTGCAGTTAAAGCAAGTGATTTCAGGATAGAAGCTTTTCATAACTCTCCCGGGATCCTCCATTTGGCCGCAGACTTTTTGTGCAATATCCTCAGGATAGAACAATCCAAGTATTGCAGCTATTTCCTTTGCCGGCTTATTTTCAGCTATTGCAGCAGCATAATCGGCAATGCACCTGTAATATAATTTCTCTTCCGAGCCGGACAGTTCATATGCTACCAATTCAAAGACTGCAGCCGCCTCCTTATAAATTCCAAGTTTATACAGGCAGGCCCCTATTAAGAAATAGTGTTCGCATTTTCCGCCTATATATTTATTTCTAAAATCCACCCCTACCAGTGTAGAAAATGTATTTTCGTTTATTGAATTCTGTTTGTATTTCAGATAACTTGCCACTTCTTTCAATTCATCATCTGATGCATTATGCAGATTCCTTAAGGCCTTCCTTGTTATCATGCCGGAACAGACTTCCCGGACTTTTAGCAGGCTTGCCTCATGTATCTCGCTGAATCCAGGTGAAATCACATGATATGCCGGAAAACCCAAGTAGGAAGAATCTTTGATCAATATGTCATATCCCTGGGAGGTAATCAGTCTCAGCATATCCTTCAGCATTTCACAGTTTGACTTTCCCGTAACATCAGCAAAGGGTTCAAATCCATAATCAGCAGCCTCGCTAAAAAGCTCTGCTGGATATTGTCCCAAACCGATTTTGGCTATATTGGAAATATTATCGGTAAACTGTACACCTGCATTATCAAACCTAAAAATACTAAGACCAGTAAATGATTCAACGGACTTTCCCTGAAATGCTTCACTAAGAGTCCTCTCCAGAGCAATTTCAAATTCAGGGTGCGCGCCGAACCTTACACCATAGCTCTGGCGTTTTCTGTCTATAATTATAAGTGCAACTACCGGATAGCCTTTGCCGAGTGAGCCGTCTTTGACCAATACCTTATAACGGCCCTCTTTCTCAATCCCCCTGATAATTTTATACAGCCTTTCGTATTTCGCCAGATACCGGTCAGGTATTGTCGGAAGCTTTGTCCTTTCTTTAATTATCCTTAAATTCACATGCCTTTCCAATACCTCGGAAAGGCCCTGCACCAAAGCTTCCTCAGGTGTATTCCCCGCACACATTCCATTGCTGCGATACAGCTTCATACAAATTGCCTGAGGTAAATACTCGTAACACTTATTTTTCACACTGTAGTAGCGAACCGTCACAAACTTGTCACTGCAGCCTTGAAAAACCGGGAACTGCCACATAGCCATATAATCCGCTCTATTTTCAGGGCTCTCAATGATTTTCCCCCGCTCTTTTGCAGAAGCGCTTATAAGCATTTCAACAAAGGCATTGTCGGACTCAGCCAGTTCTGCCGCACTTTTTATCTTTTCGTCAGGAGTATAATAAAAGCCTCTGTACTTCCATGTATCTTCATCATAATCCCCGAGGCTTAAACAGTCGTTTTGCATTCTTTCCATAAACTCCGCATAAGCACTTGCTTGTGCATATTCCCTGGTCGCCCCTTTGCCGTTTGAGCCCAAACCTGTACCCGCAGCATTTACCCTAAGGGTGAATAATCCTTCTATTCCGGTATCGCCCCAGTTTTCTTCAAGTACTATACCCATTTCTTCAAGTATTACCTTGATACGCTCCACCGTTTCTTCAGGCATACATTCCTTATATTTTGTTTCCCTCGAAACCGTCATTTTCACCCACCCTTTCCTTGTCTCCATCATTTGTCCCAGATAAGAACAATACTGATTTCACAGCTTCTCTGATCTCTTCATATCCGGTGCATCTGCAAATATTGGATTGAAGCCATTCCTCAATAGTTTCATCATCTGCGTCCGGATGATTGATTACAAGTCCATGACAGTTCATTATAAAGCCCGGGGTACAATATCCGCATTGAAAACCCCGCTTTTCTGCAAAAGCTTTTTGAATCGGTTCTCCCTTCAATCCCTCAATAGTAGTCACTTTATGTCCAACGGCTTCAACAGCCAATATAATGCACGATTTAAATGGTGCCCCATCAATGAGCACCGTGCATGCGCCGCAGTCTCCATTTTCACACCCCGGTTTTGCTCCGGTCAACCCTGCTTGTTCTCTAAGCACTCTTAGCAGAGTGTCTGCAGGTCTTACGATCAGACTTCTGTTTTCGCCGTTAATATCAAGTGTTATCTTTGCCGTCTCAATATGTGCTGTCATTTCCCTCCACCATCCAGTGCAGCTATAATGTTATTAAGTAAATTCTTTAATACAAATTCCTTATATTCGGAAGAGCCCTGAATATTGCCGAATATTGGGGCAGGCAAGCTGTTTATTGCCTGTTCTATCCTTTGCTCCCTTGAAATAGCTTTATTATTTATAGCATTCTCCATCTTCGCAGACCTGAATGGGAAAGAGCAAACCCCGCTGAATGCCATTCGTATATTGTTATCTTTCTTAAGTACTGCCATACTGATTAAGGGGTAACCGGTCTTTCCCTGTTTAGTTTTCCTCACGCATATACAAGGCAGGTCGGAATAGCTCATATCTGTTGTCAACTGAAAAAGGAATTCCCCCTCTTTCAATTGAAGCCTTTGATCAAAAGCCTGATTTATCGGAACTGTTCTTTTACCTTCCTCTCCGTAAATAATTATATTGCTGTCTGTAATCAAATGGCCTAATACAGCCTCTCTATATATAATCCTACCGCAAATATTTCCGCCTATAGTTATCTTATTGCGTGCCGTATGATCTGCGGCAAAGTTTGCTGTCTTGCTTAATACCGGAATCAATTTATTCTCAGTAATATGGGTAAGTGTAACCGCAGCCCCTATTGTCATCAGGCTGCCTATTGTTTCATATGCATTGCACTCCGGAATTCCTTTAATATCTATTACCGCCTTTGTATATATGTCGTTTCGCCTTGCCATTGTGATTATTTCAGTTCCTCCCGAATAATATAAAGGCCTCTTATCACTCCTGCTAAGCTCTCCATACAGCTTTACCGCCTCGTTCAAAGAATCAGGCTTATAATAATCAAAATCAAAAGCAATCATTTTTGTACCCCCTCTTTTGTTTTCCATATGAGTTCAGGAATTAACGGCAATTGGTTAAGGGGTACCTGCGCTGCACAGGACAGACTGTTTGCCAGTGCTGCCGGCATTCCGATCACTCCGTATTCTCCTATCCCTCTTGCACCATATGGGCCCTCCATATGTGGGGTTTCTACAAAATCTACAAGATATTCCGGGTTCTCTCCAAACCTGATAATATTGTATGTTCTTAACTGCTTATTTTGAACAATGCCGTTCTCCGTGAATAAAAATGCTTCTCTTCCTGCAAAGCTCAATCCCATGTTCATACCGCCTGAAATCTGACCCTTCGCAGCCCCGGGATTAATTACCTTGCCTGCATCAACAACACAAGCTGCCCTAATAATTTCATAGGTATATTCTTTTTTATCAAGCTCCACCTCAACAGCTGCTGCACCAACAGTCCATTCCGGTCCCGGATTGCCTTTGCCGGTTTCTGGGTCCAGCTTCGTCAGATTTTCTAAAACGTAGCTTCCCCTTCCAACAACCTGTTCTCCGATTGTATTACCATTCGGACAGGTATACCCAAATGCAATTTTATTTATCTCTATTCCAATCTGCGGGTTGTTTCTTAGAAATACCCTCCCTCTGCCAATTTCCAGTTCATCCGGTGAACATTCCAGGACAAGGGCAGCTGTTTTGAAAAGCTGATAAATAGCATCCTCAGCTGCCCTCAAAGCTGCTCTGCCAATGAGTAAGGTGGTCCTGCTGGCGGCTGTTTTCCAGTGATCCGGGGCTATCTGAGTATTGACCTCCATAGATACATGGATTTGCTCTGCATCCATTTTCATTTTTTCTGCCAATATCTGTGCCAAAGCTGTTTTTGTTCCCTGGCCTATTTCAACTGAAGCACAAATAAGATTGATGCTTCCATCCGAGTTAAAGGTAAGTATAGCTCCACCTCCTGCATCTACCGGTGTATTTGAGTTCTTCCAAAAGCAGCTTACACCCGCAGCCCTTACTTTACCATCCGGGGTTTCAGTTTTTCCCCCTTCTTCCCAATGTATTAGTTCAACCAGCTTTTGTATACACATAGGCAAGTCGCCCAGATTGCTCCGGTTCAGTAAGGTCTGGGCAGGGCCGGTATCTCCCGGTAATATTGCATTTCTTAATCTCAATTCCAAAGGATCCATTCCAAGCTTATCCGACAGCATATCCATAGTTCTTTCCATTGCGAAGGTGAGCTCAGAATGTCCGAAGCCTCTGAAGGCTGCCGCATAGGTATGATTTGTATATAGACACAAGGAATCACACCACACATTTTCAATGCTATATGGCCCTGTACAGTCCACACCTGCTGCCCTGCTTATAATTACCGCCCTGTCGGAGTATGCACCCCCATCAAACAAATAAGTTATCTCCGCAGCAGTGAGCCTCCCGGTTTTTGTGCATCCAAGCCTGATTTTCGCATCAAGACCTATATGGACCGGGGAGGTAACCAGATCCTCTTCCCTTGTATTTGTAAGCTTTACTTGTCTTCCTCCAACCGCTTTTGAACACAAATAAGCTATAAACTCCAGCTGCACAGCTGTCTTGCCTCCATAAGCCCCGCCTACTAAAGGCACATTAACTATAACCTTGCCGGGATCAAGCTCAAAGAAATGACTTATAAGCTTTTTTATAGCAAAGGGGGCCTGAGAAGCAGAATGTATGATAACCCTCCCATCAGGTAATATTTCTGCCCTTGCACATCTTGTTTCAATAGCAGCATGATCTGAAGGCGGAAAGGAAAAGCTTGCTTCCACAGTTACGCTGCTCTCATTCCAGCCCTTATTAATATCACCCTTCCTTATTTTTGTCCGGTTAGCGATATTTGTACCGGCTTCCGGAAAAACCTCGTATATAATATTATACCGGTCAAGTCTTTCATGAACCAATGGGGCATCTTCTTTCAAGGCTTCGCTGGGGGAGTTCACCACCGCTAAAGGCTCATATTCCACTCTTATCAGTTGAGCGGCTTTTTCTGCTTCAGCCTCGCTGTCAGCTACCACAACAGCCACCGGCTCACCGTTGTATCTCACTTTGTCTATTGCAATTGGGGGTCTGTCAACAACAGTAGATCCTGTAAGCTGCGGAAAGTACTGCCCTGTTAATACGGCCCTGACTCCAGAAGCACTTAATGAGCTTTCATATTCAATAGACTTTATTTTTGCATGAGCATAAGGACTTGTTACCATTCTCGCATGTAAAAGTTCCGGAGCTTCATAATCGTTGGTATACCTTGCTCTGCCAGTTACCTTATCTAATGATTCTTTCCTTGGCACACTTTTACCTACCACATCTAAATTACTCATAAATTGCCTCCCAAAATTGGTGCTTGCAGTTCACCTTAAAGCAGCAAGAACCGTCATTGCTTCTTCGTTTCAATGGCGGAAAGTGCAACGGAAAACCGGTTGGATAATAACAAGAAAGCTTCCAATCCAGAACAGAATAATTAAAGGCTTTTTTACGTAAGGGACTATAATACCGCCCTGTGAGAGCGGAACAATTCCGGAGCACTGAATAACAATATCCTCAGCAGGAAGAGATCTAATTACCATTTCTTTTTCAAATAGTGAAGCCGTTGGAATCTCGACTCCTGAAATCACCACGCCGGGGCTGCCCGGATTACACAATGCGAACCCTTCTTTGTCCAGAGCCGAAGATCCAATCGAACCGATGATCAGCAACAATACTCCCAAATGGGCCAGATAGTACTTCCGGCTTTTTGCTTTGAATCCGCTGACAATCCATAAAGAAAGGGGCATCATGCAAAACCATAGCAAAAGCATCCACCAGAACCTGATTGACCCGATGGCTGTTATAATTCCTATAAGAAGTATGGTGCTGACTGCTATCATTAAAATATTTCGGTTCTTTAGAGTTTCCAAGTCCCATAAAAGTAGTAAAATAATGTAAACCAATGTGAATACAATGCTGATAGAGGTATAAAAAGCGACAGGCGTTTCAATATGTAAAACAATAGGTATTGTGGTTCCAATGAAGATTAATGCGGCATAGCCATAAAGGCTGTAAGTGATCAGCCGTTGGTCATACATGGAAAAGCTGTTTATTATCCTTTTAGCATCAAGTTTTCTGAACCTGGAAAAATAAAGGAATAATACAGCTCCAAGTATAATAAAGGAAATGATTCCTGTGACAGTAATATTCCCATCTGCATAGGCATGGACGGATTGATCCTTTAAAACACCGCTGCGTGCCAGAAATACGCCAAAACAGGCAATGGAGAAAGGCACTATACAAACAGATGGCTTACGATATTCTCTTGCATGCAGGTATGCACAAATCATGAGCCAGGGCACAAGAGCCGCATTTTCAATAGGGTCCCAGGCCCAATATCCACCCCAACCCAAGGCACGATATGCCCATATGCTTCCTGAAAGGATTCCGGCTCCCAGGAAAAACCAGCTGATTCGAAGCCAAAAAAGTATTCGGTCTGTAACATCCTTACTGGTATTTCCGCTCAAGGTTGCTGAAAGAGAGAATAAAAGAGCCATAGCGCTGTAAGAAATGAACACCAGAGGCGGATGCACAATCATCCATGGATCTTTGAGGGCTTCATTCAAGCCTAAACCGTCGGCAGAGATGAGAGAAGCTTTTGCGAAGGGATCAATAATAAAACACATAAATAAAATGCAAGAAACGATCGAAGTGTAGAGTCCAAACGCACGCCTGGCACCTTTACCCTGCACCTGCAGCATAAAAAAGCCCATTATGCTTAAAATTAGAGCCCACAGCAAAAATGAGCCTTCCTGTCCTGACCAGAGGGCTGAAATTTTGTAAATCAATTCGGTTTCACAGTCGCTATGACTATATACATATTTGTATTCAAACCTCGATAAAAGCAAAAAGCTGACCATCCGTCCCACATCATATACTACAATTACAGTAGACAGTAACCAGGTTAAACGTATAAACGTTCTTCCATGCCCGGAATAGACCGGTATAAAGGACAGAATTGCACATATAGCAAACAAGCAAGATGCAGCTAATAAAAGGATGTTTTCCACGCCAGCTATTTCTCCTCATAAAAATATTATTTTTTAGGTACTGTCTGATGTATTTTCCCTGTTCCTTCATGACAAACCGTGCACTTATCTATAAAATTCGGATATCCCAATAACTTAATAGGCAGGAGATTGTCTTTCAGATTGGCTGATTTCCATTCAGCATGAGGGCCGTTATGGCAGGATTCACAAAGAATAAATCCATTCATTTCAGCATTAGTATTATTAACTAAGTATGAATTTCGGTAGAGTCGGCCTGCATTTACTCCGTATTTCTCACCATGGCAGCTGCTGCAGTCAGGCTCCTGCAGCCATGCCTGACGGCCCTCGGCTTGAGTAGCGGCTATTTTCTCCATATCGCCGTGGCATTTTGAATTCACACAGGATACTCCTTCTGCAAACATCACCCCCCGGTAACATTTAGAAACAGGCCCCGGGTGACAGGTGTAACACTCGGGTTTTATATCGCTCTGGACCATCTTATTCGCGTGAAACCCATGTATGGCCTGTGACAGAGGAGGTATCCCAGGTTTTCCTGCAGAATCAAGAATATTGTCTTGATGGCAATCTGCGCATTTATGCCGTTTACCCTTTGATAATTCATCAACTAACTGTGTTTTTGACAATTCATCATGAGCTTTTAGAATATTTATATCAGTACCTGAAGCACCATGGCATTTACTGCAATTCATTTCATTTGAGACAGGTACTACTATATTGTCTAGTCTGACCAGTTCCTTTCCCGTTTTACTGTCCGTCACCCGGATTGCGGCAAGCTGATAAGGATTCAATTCTGTGCTTCCATCATTGAAAGGGGTTACAGGTATCGCAGCAGCCTCGTAAAACATTCCATCCTTTGAAAGCTTCATTTTACCTGATAAACTGTTTCCGGTAATGCCGACATCCGGTGCAATATTATACCCGTAATCCTTGCTGTATTCCCAAAAGTTTATTTTATTGGCTGAAGTCGTATTATTCACAATCTGATAGGAGATTTCTATACCGGAATTGATTAGCTTCGCCTCCTTCCCTTCATTCAGGAATACCTGTGATTTCAGGTTGTTCCCGGGAGGCAGGATGAGAAATTTTGAATAGTCGGGTTGATAACAGTGCATTCCCGTATCGTTGACCGCAAGAATCACATACTTAGAATTTTGCTGTAGTGCAGACACTGAATTATCTTTTGAATAATAGTTTATAAAGAAGCAGATAATCATTAGAGAGATAAAACAGCAGGCAAATGCCAGAATGATATGTTTACCTTTAATGATAAAAACATGGAGTTTATTAATCATCTGTTACACCTCCGTTTTGGTTCTAATAATTTATATTCAATCAAACATTATAATATCAATTTAGAATTCACTTATTTCTGAATATTAGATGGCCGCTATTTGCAGAAGACCGTATCAGCAGTATATCGTTCAGCCAGGACAATGTTCCGACCAAAATAATACACACCCCCTTGCTCAAAATAAGAAGCAAGCCGTGGGGGTGTGCATTTTTAAAAAATATCAGCGTTCTTCCCGGAAATAGGCATTGCCCAATCCTTTCGGAGGTGCTTTTTCCTTTGACTTCCTCATGGACACGACCACAAGTACAGTAATGGTTACCAAATATGGAAGCATGTCGATAAAGTATTGAGACACATTGATCCCCAAGCCTTGTATTCTGAAACCGATTATATCCAATCCGCCGAACAGATATGCACCAAATAAAGCTTTATAAGGATTCCATGTGGCGAAAATTACCAATGCAACGGCGATCCAGCCTCTGCCTGCTGTTACGCCTTCCTGCAAGGCCGGTACATAAACCAGGGACAGGTATGCTCCTCCCAGACCGCAGAGTGCACCGCCCAATAAAGTATGAACGTACTTATATAAGGTTACGTTGACTCCCGCAGCGTCCGCTGCTCCCGGATTCTCCCCTACAGCCCGCAGGTTCATTCCCCAGCTGGTTTTATAGAGATATACCCCCAACAGTATAGATGTTGCATAACCCAGGTAAACAAAAGCATCCTGTCTGAACAACACCGGACCTATAAAGGGGATATTTCCAAGCACAGGAATGCTATATGGCCTGAAAAACAATCTCAAACCTTCAGGTGCAATCTTACCGACCAGATCCTGACCTATAAAATCTGAAAAGCCTGAACCGAATATTGTCAGTGTTAAACCGGTTACGACCTGGTTTGCTCTAAGGGTAATAGTCAGGAAAGCGAAAATCAACGCACCGCATGCCCCTGCAATCATGGCTGACAATAATGCCAGTGCTGCATTTCCGGTCGACAGTCCCACCATAAAACCCATAACCGCACCCATAAGCATCATGCCCTCTACCCCAAGATTTAAATTGCCCGCCCGTTCTGTTATGATTTCTCCGAGAGTTGCAAACAGAAGGGGAGTACCGGCAACAATAGCCGCAGCAAGAAAGGAAATTAACGCATCCATAATCAATGAACCTCCTCTCCCACCGTTATCTTATGCCTATCTGCCATTTGATGCTTTTTTACCAATATAAATTTATATCGTACAAAAAACTCACTGCCCAGTACAAAGAATAAAATGAGTCCCTGCAGGATCTCTGCTGCCGCCTGGGGTATCCCAAAAACAGTCTGTATATATGATCCCCCCTCCAGGAGTGCTGCAAAAAGGACAGATACCAGTAAAATAACCGGTGCACTTAAAGATGCCAACCAAGCGGTAATAATTGCAGTGTATCCGACACCTCCGGTGATTTCCACTGACAGTGTATTATTCACAGCAGAAGCTTGAATCATCCCAACCAAACCGCATAAGCCACCGCTCAGCATTATGGCTATTAGTATCGTCTTTTTAATATTGACTCCCGCATACCGTGCAGTATTAATGCTTTCACCGATTACAGCAATTTCATAACCTTTTTTTGTATGGTTCATAAAGATATAAACGACAACCACCAATAAGAGCGCAAATACCCAGCCGATATGTACGCCAAATAGCTTCGGCAATATGGCATTGTCGGTGAAATTGGCTATTTTTGGAAATCCCAATGATTTTGGATCTCTCCATGGCCCGTATTGCAAATACGTAACCCACTTTAATCCTATATAATTCATCATTAAGGTAACGATATTTTCGTTTGTCCCCCACTGTGCTTTAAAAAAAGCGGGTATAAGCGCCCAGAGTCCGCCGGCTATCATTCCTGCAAGTACCATTAAGAACAGCAAAACAGGTCTGGGCAAATCGCTCATATACAACGCAAAAAAACTGGCAGCAAATGCACCCATTGCAATCTGCCCTTCCCCCCCTATATTCCAAAACTGCATGCGGAATGCAATCCCAATGCCCAGGGAAGCAATCACCAATGGAATCGCTTTTACAATGGTCTCGCGTGTCCTATAGGCCGTACCGAAAGCACCCTGCACCATTTTCATATAAACATCGGCAGGATTCAGATCAAGAAGCAGAATAAAAAGCGAAGAGGCTATAAGAGCCAGTATAATAGCACATATTCTAATGAATGCGGCTTTTACTCTGCCAGGTTCACTTTTCTTAATTGCACGAATAGTCATTGGCATTATCATACTTGCTCAACCCCTCCCCCTTTATCGAATTTACAGCGCCCACCATCATCAGACCTATTTCTTCCTTTGTAATGCCCCTTGCATCAACTATACCGGTTATTTCACCTGCACATATGACCATTATCCTGTCACAGAGCTCAAGTAAAACATCCAGATCTTCGCCGATATATAAAACAGCAACTCCCTTTTGTTTTTCTTCATTTAAAATATCATAGATCGTATAACATGAGTTAACATCAAGGCCTCTCACAGGATATGCCGTTATCAGAACCTGAGGTTTGGAATCCAGCTCCCTTCCCAATAGCACCTTCTGTATATTGCCTCCGGAGAGCTTGCGCACCGGATGCTTTATTCCCGGAGTCTGAATGCTCAGTCGTTCAATAATCTCCAATGACTTTTGTTCTGCCGGCTTTCTGTTAATAAAGATACCCTTCTGTCTTTGATACAATTTAAGCACAACATTATCCACGATATCCATTGAGGCGACCAAACCCATACCTAATCTGTCTTCGGGAATAAAGCTCATGCTGATCCCTCTTGCGATAATCTCGTAAGGAGATTTTCCTATAATATTTTCTCCTTCAAAAATTACTTGTCCCTGTTTCACCGGATATAAACCTGCAATAGATTCACACAACTCTTTCTGTCCGCTGTTTGCAATTCCTGCAACTCCCAGTATTTCCCCCGAATAAATGTTAAAACTAATATCTTTAAGCACCTTAACGCCTTCAGCATTGAAAGCACTTAGGCTTCTAACTTCCATCGCCACTTTTCTTTTCTCTGTTTCAATCCTCCTGATGGATAAATCTACAGGGCATCCCATCATCAGCTCCGCCAAATGCTTGGGATTGGTGGATGCTTTATCTACAGTTGTGACTGTTTCACCCTTGCGCAGAACAGTAATACGATCCGCAACTTCCATAACCTCATTCATTTTGTGCGTGATAAAAATTACCGCACAGCCTTCTTCCTTCATCTTCTTCATGATTTTAAAAAGCTTCTCGGTTTCCTGGGGTGTCAATACTGCGGTTGGTTCATCCAATATCAGTATATCAGCTCCCCTATACAGCACCTTCAGTATTTCCAGTGTCTGCTTTTCACCCACCGACATATTATATACCTTCTTATCCGGATCGATGCCCAATCCAAAGCGAACCGACATCTCCCTGATCTTATCCGAAAGCGTTTTTTCATTCAGAAAAAAGCTGTTCTTCTGACCAAGAATAATGTTTTCCTTGGAGGTCAGGACATCTATCAGCTTGAAATGCTGGTAGATCATACCTATACCTGCTTTAATCGCATCCTTTGGCGCTGCAAACTTAACTTCCCTATCTTTTATAAAAATAGAACCGCTGTCGGGGGTATAGACCCCAGACAGCATGTTCATCAATGTGCTTTTTCCTGCACCGTTCTCACCCAGAAGTGCATGTATTTCACCCTTCCGGACGGCTAGGTTGATATTTTTGTTTGCAACTACCTTTCCGAAGGACTTATTAATATTCTTCATTGAAATATAGTTGTTTTCCATATTTTACTACCCCTATATTTTGCGGAAACATTTTTATCAATAACTCAGATTCCGCGCAAATATTTCCTTATTTGTTATTGAATTCGCACTTTATCCGGTGTAAATCCATGGATGCGTTCAATATATTTATTTTATTTTCCCTTCAACACCCTTAACAAACCAGTCGACGCTCATCATCTCGTCAAAAGTCATGGCAGAGCCTTCCGGTATTCTCACAGCACCTGTCTGATCCTTTATAGGACCTGCAAATACATTAAGTGAACCGTCAATTATTGCAGCCCTGGCTTTATCAACTGCTGCCTGTGTGCCTTCCGCTACATTTCCTGTAAGTGGTGCCAGGTCAACCAGACCGTCTTTCATATCTCCGTAATAGTTTTCCTGTTTCCATTTGCCGTCCAGTATTCTCTGTACCTCTGCTGCATAAAATTTGCCCCAGTTCCATATTGGTGCCGTCAAATATGCTTTTGGCGCTGATTCTCTTGTATCCAGGTCATATCCGATTGCCCAGACTCCTTTTTCTTCAGCAGCCTGCGGTGTTGCTGTTGTATCCTGATGCTGTGCCAATACATCGCAGCCTGCATCCAGCAATGCCTTTGCCGCTTCTTTCTCTTTCGCCGGATCATACCAGGTATGTGTCCAGTTCACCTTTACAGATATTTTCGGGTTGACTGACTGAGCACCTAATGTAAATGCGTTAATGCCTCTTACAACTTCCGGTATTTCATATGCTGCAACATAGCCAAGCTTGTTGTTCTGTGTCCTCATGCCTGCAACAATACCTGCAAGATATCTTGCCTGCTCCATAGCCCCAAAATAATTGTTAAAGTTTGGTCCATCTTTGTATCCGGAGCAGTGATAGAATTTTACGTCCGGATGAGCTTTTGCCGCTTTTTCTACAAAGTCCATATGCCCGAAGGAGTTAGCGAATATAACGGTACAACCCTGATCAATCATATCATTCATTACTTTTTCGCATTCGCTGGATTCGGGAACCCCTTCCTTAAACAGAGTCTCAACCTTGTCTCCAAGCTGCTCTTCAAGATATAGTCTGCCTTCATCATGAGCCTGGGTATAACCCCCGTCTTTGGCAGATCCTATATAGGCAAAACCAACTTTAATCGGTTTGGCCTTCGGTGCCTCTGCGGGTGCGGCAGCTTCCTCCGGTGCTGCTGCCGGCGCCGGCTTTGGCGCACAACCTGTAAACATGATTGCGAGCAACAGGACCAGCACTAAGAGTAGACTAATGGTTTTTTTCATACTGATTACTCCCTCCCAAATTTAATTTTAGTGGCTCATTGCAAAATCATGAAATCACTGATTTACAGGATCTTACAAAATTATATTGAAGGAATTCCCCCTCATTCAAAATCGTACAAGAAAGGGGAGGTTTCCCTGCAATCCGACTATAAGCAGTCAATTGTACAAGGAACAATACGGCTTTATTCAATTGGAACCAGTCTGCTTTTTATCTATTGCTTTTTTCACTGCATTGAAAATTTTATTGTATCCTGTACATCGGCACAAATGCCCGGAAATCTCACGTTTTATCTCTTCATCGGAGTATTTCCTGCCGCTTTCCACAAGGGCAGTTGTTGTAAGCACAAGGCCGGGTGTACAGAACCCGCATTGCACGGCGCCTTCCTCTATGAAAGCCTTCTGCACTCCGGACAATTCATTGTCTTTAGAAACACCTTCGATAGTTGTAATCTTTTTACCGTCAGCCCATACTGCCAAATAGATGCATGAATTCACTGCAGTTCCGTCTATCAATACTGTACATGCTCCGCATTCACCAACGGAACAGCCCTGCTTGACTCCGGTAAAATGAAGCCTGTTTCTCAGCACCTCAAGCAGTGATTCTCTAATATCAACCTCAAAGGAATATGACTTGCCATTTACAATCATGCTTATTTTTTTTATTTCATTCAATATTAACACCTCCGCCCCTAATAACGGCTTCCTTAAGCGCCCTGGATACCAGTATTTCAATCAAGTGCTCCCTGTAAGCCTTTGAAGCCCGCCAGGAATCTCTGGCTTTTGAGGATTTTACGGCATGCTTTCCTATTTCCTTCAAAGTCTCCGCAGTTATGTCACGCCCAATTGCATAGTTTTCAGCTTCATTGCATCTTATGGGTATTGGAGCTGCTACTCCCAGGGCAATCCTTACATCCGAGAATCTGCCCGCTTCTGCCCTGCAGATTACCGAAACTCCAAGCATGGCAATATCCATTGCTTTTCTGCTGCTGTGTTTTATATAACAACCGGTGGCCTCATGGTAGCTGTCTTTGGAAATCAATATTTCGGTTAATATTTCTCCAGGAAGCAGGTTTACTCTGCCGGGTCCGGCATAAAAATCCCTGATCTGAACAGTCCTGGTCCCTTCATTGCTTATCAGCTTCAAAGCTGCGTCATATACGAGCAATGTAGTTGCACTGTCAGCCGATACGGCCCCGTTACATATATTGCCTCCTATCGTAGCCATATTCCGTATCTGTGGCCCTCCGACTGAAACTGCCGCCTCCGACAGTACCGGAAGATGCCCGTTAATGATTTCATTCCTGAAAATTTCAGCAAAAGTAGCCATTGCACCTATAGAAATCGTACCGTCATCCAAAATCCTGATTTCATTAAGCCCGGCTATACTTCTCAGGCTTAATAGCTCAACTCCTGAAATTGTACCGTTATGCATACGGATCAATACATCAGTACCTCCCGCAATGATTTTCAAGTTCGGATTGCGTGACAGCATCTTCAAGGCATCCTCAACAGTTTCAGGTTTCTCAATATTTACAATATCAAACATTCTTCTGTCTCCTTTCTATAGCAATCCGCTTTGTCTCATTTTCTCAAAAACCTTCTGAGGTGTTAAAGGTAATTTGTTAAACGCCATGCCTGTTGCATTCAAAACCGCATTTCTGACAGCCGGGGCAGTAGATATTGTTGTATTTTCACCCAGGGATTTTTGGCCTACGGAGCCTGCCGGATCAGGAATCTGAACAAAATCATACCCTATGACCGGTGTATCCATAATGGTTTGAAGCTTGTAGTCCAAAAAATTATTGTTAAGGGGCGCACCGGTTTTGGGATCAAACAGCAGCTGCTCCGACAAGGCATAACCCAGACCCATGCTGACACCTCCATGCACCTGTCCTTCTGCAAGCTGAGGATTGATTATTACACCGGAGTCATGTACGTTATATATGCTGGTTACCTCTATCCTGCCCGTCTCCATATCCACCTCAACCTCAGCAAAGGTAACCCCATATGCCATTGCATTTATCCTGCAATTTGCCGATACATCGCTGGTAATTGGTGCGGCATTTATTCTGTCATAATAGGATTCCATAGCTATATCTTCAATAGTACAAATCTCTCTGCCTAATTTCCTTTCCACTATTCTTGCATTCTTTATATCCAGTTCATCAACATTTAAACCGACTTTTTTTGCTGCTCTCGCAAGAACCTTCTGTCTTACTTCCTCTGCAGCCTTTTTCACGGCAGCGCCTGTGACAAAGGTCTGGCGTGAGGCATAAGCCCCCGTATCAAAGGGTGTTACATCCGTATCCTGCTGCGATATGATATGAACCATGTCAAAAGGCAGTCCCAGGACTTCAGCAGCTATTTGAGAGAGAACTGTGTCACTTCCTTGTCCTATCTCTGTGGCACCGACCTGTAATTGTATTGAACCGTCCTGATTCATCACGATCCTCGCTCCTGCAATCTCAAACCCATGGGGATAAGTGCCTGTCGCATAGCTGAAGCAGGCCATGCCAAGGCCTCTTCTCTTAATTCCCTCTTGATTCCGGTACTTTATCATCTTCTCATCCCAGTTGATAAGCTTCTTTCCTTTTTCTATGCACTCATTAAGCCCGAAGGAACGTACCACAATTTCCGAATGAGGATCTGTCCTTCCGACCTCGATAAGGTTTTGCTTCCTGAATTCTATCGGATCAATTTTCATTTCCCGGGCTATATCCTCTATATGGCTCTCCAAAGCAAAGAATATCTGAGGACATCCATATGCCCTCATGGCACCTGCGGCGGGAAGATTCGTATATACCGTCACCGGTTCGTACTTAATGGAGTTAAAATTGTAAAGCAGTCTGAATTTAGAGCCTGCGCTCATGGCAACAGTATGTCCGTGAGAAGCATAGGCTCCGTTATTACTGAAAATCCGCATCCTAATGCCAAGAAGCTTTCCTTCCTTTGAAACTGCTGTCTTCAAATAGAATTTCATCGCATGGCGGGTCCTTGTATCAATAAAGCATTCTTCTCTGGTCAAAGAATAGCGCACAGGCCTTCCGTTAACCGCCAGAGACATGGCGGCAGCCAACGGTTCTATTATGACATCCTGCTTGTTCCCAAACCCTCCTCCGATATACGGTTTGATAACTCTGACCTTCCCCCATGGGACGCCTAATGCCTGCCCCACTACTCTTCTTACTATGTGTGGAATTTGCGTTGAAGTTACTATTACTAAACGCTCATCGGCATCAACATATGCATATGCGCTTTGAGTCTCCAAGTGGCAGTGCTGAACAATGCCGGTTTCGTATACACCCTCGAATATATGGCCGGCGTTTTTAAAATCCTCTTCAATATTCCCTATCTCCTCACCAAAGGAGCTTATAATATTGTCCGGTCTTTCTTCATGAATTACCGGCGCGCCGGGGAGAATTGCCTCCTCCGGATCCAGGACGAAGGGAAGGATCTCATACTCCGCCTCAATCAGTTTAAGAGCTTTTTCTGCAGTCAGTGAGTCTACGGCTACAACAGCAGCAACAGCATCACCTACAAGACGTGCCTTATCGGTAAGAATCATACGGTCTTCCACATCCCTGTGCTCAGGTTCCAGAGACCACGGATGGCCCGCAGTTGAATACTTTATCATAGGCAGATCCTCATGTGTGATTACAGCCTCAACCCCAGGCAAAGCCTTTGCCTTGCTAGTATCGATATGCTTAAGGACCGCATGGGCATAAGGACTTCTCAATACCTTCCCGATCAGCATATCCCTTTCAAAGAAGTCATCAGCGTATTTTGCTTTACCTGTTACCTTGGCAGCCGCATCCAGTCTGACCAATCTCTTACCCACTACTTCAAATGCCATCCTTTCACCCCCAATAATTGAATAATTTAAAAGCGCTTCCAAACAGCATCTGCCAATTCACGGCTTCTTGCCATAATTCTTTCCTCATCGATATCAATCAGCTCTCTATTTTCCATTATAACCTTTCCGTTTATAATTGTAGTGTCGACAAAACGCCCGTTTATGCCAAAAAGCACATGACTGTTTATGTTTTCTCCATTTATTGTTGTAGGAGGGTTGTAGTCGACTATGATTATATCGGCCAGAGCCCCTTCCTCCAGAACTCCCACTTTCCCGTCAATAAACCTTTCCGTTATTATTTTGTTATTTACAAAAAGCATTTCAGGAATTTCGCCCCAGGCAACCTTTGAGTCCCCTTTAACATGTTTGTGAATTATATTTCCAACCTTGTAGGATTCCATCATATCTGCCGTATACCCGTCGGTACCCAGTCCCAAAAGAATGCCTTTATTGAACATTTCGAGCACCGGTGAAGCACCTACTGCATTTCCCATATTTGATTCAGGATTATGAACAACTATTGCATCCTTTTCCTTAAGCATATCCATTTCCTTCTCGGAGATATGTATGCAGTGGACTGCTATGGTCTTATCCGACAGGACGCCTGTATCATGCCATCTTTCTACAACACCCTTGCCATACTTTGCTTTCGAGTCCTCCAGGTCTTCAATGCCCTCTGCAGTATGCACATGAAAACCTGCATTAAGGCTATTGGCAGCATCCAGACATTTATCAAGGGTCTTTTCGGAAATTGTCATAGATGCATGAAGTCCGAACATTCCTTTTAGCATATCATCCTTCCTGCTGTTGCAATACCTGATAAAATCCAAGTTTTCGGCAATCCCCTCATCTGCAATTTTCTCTCCGTCCCTATCTGAGGTTTCATAGCACAGATTGCTGCGGATCCCTATATGCCCCGCTGCCTCTGCTATTTTGAACAGGCTGCCTGTTATTGCATAGGGACTTGCATGATGATCAAAAACTGTCGTCACCCCGTTTTTTACCTGGTCTATCATCGGAACAACCGCACTATAATATACATCCTCAAGGGTCAATACCTTGTCAAGTCTCCACCACAAGCCCTTTAATATTTCAGAGAACTTTGTCGCCGGCGGACTGTCGTTGGACATGCCTCTTGCAAAGGTACTGTAATAATGCATATGGGTATTAATAAACCCCGGCATTATAAGCTTTCCCTTTGCATTTATAAATCTTGCATTATTGTATTTCTCCTTAAGACTATCAGTCAAGCCAACTTCAACTATCTTATTGCCTTCAACGGCAATACACCCGTTTTCGATTATCGGGATTTCTTTATCCCGGGTAATGACTTTTCCGTTTCCCACCAATAACATGCTTTTGCCCTCCTCACTTTTATTAGTTGTTCTTTGTACTATTTCTTTGTCTATTGATAATTTCTACAGCCGTATTATGGGCGTTCTTTGCCGCTTCATCAGAATCAATCGTTGTCAGTTTCCCATTTTTAACCACAATTTTCCCATTAACGATCGTCATTGAAACCAGACTGGAATTCCCCAGGCAAACCAACGATACCAAGGGATCGTGACAGCCTGAATACTCAATTCCATTCAGATTGAACAGAACTATATCTGCAGCTTTGCCTGCAGAAAGCCTCCCGGTGTCATCCCTCCCCAGAACATCCGCTCCGCCTCTGGTCGCTGCTTTGAGAATTTCATAGGCTGTTAATCCATCAGTTCCATATTTAAGATGGTTAAGAAGATATGCCCGTCTTACTTCCTCCCACATGTTGGATCCGTCATTGCTTGCGCTGCCGTCTACAGCTATAGAAAGCTTCCCGCCCGCCCTTATGATTTCTGTTGTCTTGCAGATACCGCTCGAAAGCTTCATATTTGAGGAAGGACAATGAGCAATTCCCGAGCCTTGAAGTCTGTCTATTTCACCATCATTCAGATAAATACCGTGTGCAAACCAAACATCATCCCCTACCCACTCCAAATCTTCCATAAGCTCAAAGGGCCTTCTTCCGTAACGCTCCAGGCAGAATCTTTCTTCATCCTGAGTCTCAGCCAGATGTGTATGAAGCATGACTCCTTTTTTCCTTGCCAGATCCTTTGAATCCAGCATAAGCTGCCGGCTTACGGAAAACGGCGAACAAGGTGCCAGAGCAATTCTTTGCATTGAATAGGGACCATTGTCATGATACCTGTTTATCAATCTTTCACTATCCAGAAGAATAGCTTCTTCGGTTTGGACAACCTCCATGGGAGGCAGTCCTCCCATATCTCGTCCGAGAGACATGGAGCCTCTTGTTGCATGAAACCTGATACCTATCTCCCGGGCAGCCTTAATCTGCTCATCTATCAACGTGGTTGGCTGGCCTTTTGGAAACACGTAATGATGGTCGGAGGTCAAAGTGCAGCCGGTACGGAGCAGCTCTGAGAAGCCCACCAGTGCGCCATAGTAAACGGCCTCCGGCGTAATGTTCTTCCAAAACTCATACAGTCCGATCAGCCATGGAAAGAGAGGCTGCTCCTGCACTTCTTCAATCCCCCTGAACAAGGTCTGATAGAGATGATGATGCGTATTTACAAAACCAGGCAGTGCTGTTAAACCGTTGCAGTCTATTATTTCAGCATCCCCGGCGGCATTCAGATTGCTGCCTATATCCCTTATGGCTGCTTCTTCAATCAAAATATCGCAGTGTTCAAAGGTTTCTTCCCTGTCATTGAAAGTGATTACAAGATCAATATTCTTCAACAGCTTTTGACTCATAAATCCAAGCCTCCAAAATAGTTTTCCTGGCACGTGACAATAGTTGAAGATTGGTAACAATCTTCAACTATTGTGAAATTTATAGCATATAGGCATATTTGTTGATGCAATTTATAATGACTCCCGCCATCTCTTTTGAAATTGCATTCTCTTGTCCGACCGTATATCTTACAATTTCTCCTTCTTCCGTTCGAACCCGGCAAATTCCTTTTGCCATGTCTATCACCATAAAGCCTTTATTTGTACTGTTTTCTAAGTCTTCCTCATTCCAGAAAACAGTGACCTTATCTTTATACGGATTGCCGTCATGAGGACACATAATGCCGCAGTTTCCGCACTCATTGCACATACCGTCCAGATGAATGATCTGGTGTTTGGAAGCAAACCCTTCATCTGCATATATCACCGCATTCGCTCTGTTGGGGCAAACATCCACGCATAATTCGCAAATATTTTCACAGGAGAGGCATCTTTCGGATTCTTCTTCGCTGCATACAGGATTCTTCAAAATACCTTTCCTTTCATAAAGCGTTTCTTCATTCACGGGAAGTGCTTTTTTCCCAAAGTCGGAACAAACGCCTTCTTTTGCCAGAATATCCTTTGCGACTGCTTTTCCGTCTGCAATTGCTTTAACAATAGAGGCAGGTCCGGATTTTACATCACCGGCTGCATATACCCCCGGTATATTCGTCTCACAAGCCGGACCTACCTTGGGAAAGCCCTTATGATCCAGCTCTATTCCGTTTATGCTCAGCAAACCCCCGTCAATCTGCTCTCCGACTGCTGCTATAACAGTTTCTGCATCCAGAACCTCCATATTGCCCGTAGGAACAGGACTTCTCCTGCCTGAGGCATCCCTGTCCCCCAAAGCCATTTGCTCACATATAAGCTTGCTCCCTGTATATGTTGAAGGCAAAAGCAGTTCCTTGAACAGTATTCCTTCATCCAAAGCCAGTCTGATTTCTTCCGGATCTGCCGGCATAAATTGTCTTGTCCTTCTGTATACAATAGAAACTGTTTCTACCCCGGGCACCCTCTTTGCGGCCCTGGCCGAATCCATTGCAACATTCCCGCCGCCTATGACACAGACGTGCTTTCCTAAGCTGACATTCCCTTTTTGGGCTTTGTAGTTTTCCATGAAGGAAATCGCGTTGAGAGTCTTTTCTCCTCCTTCTTTGAGGGAAATCCGCCCCGGCTTCCAGGCGCCTATTGCAACTACAACATAATCATATTCTTTCTTCAACTCGCTAATGCTGAAGTTTTCATCAATCCCCAGCTTAAATTTCACTCCCTGTCTTTTAACAAGCTCCAAATCCTTCCTGACTGTTTCGGCAGATATTCTGAATTCAGGGATTACATATTCAACAATACCATAAGGCCTGTCTTTCTTATCCATTACGGTTACTTCAATACCGTTTCTTCTTAAGAATAGTGCTGCTGCCAGGCCTGCGGCACCTGCACCGATAACCGCAGCTTTTTTATTGCTCCTGAGTTCTTTCGGTTTGATTCCTGAAATGTATTTATCCTGTGCATTAAGTACAGCTATTTTTTTCATTTCTCTTATCAGAATAGACTCATCATAATCCAGACGGGTACATTTGTACTGGCACTGGTGATCACATATTGAGCTCGTAATAGCCGGTGAAGCATTGTCATTGGCTATAATATCAAAAGCTTCATCATACTTCCCTTCGCCCACTAATGCAACATATTGCGGTATTTGCTGGTTTATCGGGCATCCGATCGTACAGGGGGCTATGGCACAATCGAAAAGCGGCAGCTTGGAAGAAAGCTTTCTGCTGTTGACCGGGCGCAGTGATTTCAGGTGGTGCTTGTCAGTCAATGCAGCCCTGGCAAGACTTTCGATTTTAACAATGTCAATGCCTCCAAAAGCACCCTTAAGCTGTCCCTCTGCCTTCTTTGCCATTTGTGTGATCCTCTCATAGCCTCCGGGCTTTAAAATGGTTGTTGCAAATGTAATTGGCTGGATTCCAACGGCTAATACCTTGTCAACATTAAAGAAGTCAATTCCGCCGGAATAGGAGATATACAAATCTCCGCCAAATTCTTTTGCCAGTTTACCCGCCAAAGAAATAGAAAGCGCATACAAAGATC
Organism: Bacillota bacterium; assembly: GCA_029553855.1. GTDB lineage: Bacteria > Bacillota > Clostridia > Lutisporales > Lutisporaceae > BRH-c25. The sequence continues at coordinate 31,427 of JAKPKE010000172.1, forward strand.
TGCCTGACATGTACATCTCTTCCCCCGGCAATTCCTGGTTAAGAATCTTCACCGGCAAGGTATTCGTCAATTTGACACCCACTTCAAGGTTTAACTCCCTGCCGACCTCTTTTAACCGCTTCAGCATTGCAACACCGTCTGCAAACTGCAGATCATGTATAAAATGGTGACCATTAAGAGTAATGTAATCATAACCCATTGCATCCAGGGTCTCTCTGACGAACTTTTCACCCAGGAGCGTCGGGTTCATTTTTACAAAGGTATGCAGATTCTTCTCTTTAAGAAAGTAATTTGAGATTCGTTCAATCTCCTGGGGAGGACATCCGTGGAGTGTAGAAAGAGTAATTGACGGGCAAACCGCAGGAGAAATCTTCTCAAGGTCTTCCTCGGTAAAGCATGAAAACAAATGCATGTTGGAGCGTATTGCTTCTCTGCATTCCTTCCATATTTCTGTTTTTGACGCATCCCGCATCCCTTCAATATAGGCGTCAATTTTAGGGGATTTTATGCCTTCCAGATCATAGCCTACGCTCATATTGAACATAAAGTCCCTTTCCCGGCTTAGTTCAAGCTCTTTCATCAGTACGTGCAGCAAAAACCAGGCTTTAATATACTCATTATATGCATCCTGCACTTTTAGCTCTGTCGACCACTCTACATTGTAGCCTTCATCCTGTGCAAAAATGCACGGCTTTGAAACGGGCAAATCTTCTCCGTCAAGCTTTTGCACCGTCTTAAGCTCAATAAAACGGCATCCTGTTAAATAAGCCGATATTATGTTCTGTGCTAATTGTGAGTTGGGACCTGCTGCAGGGCCAATGGGTGAAGCTAATTTTTCGCCGAACAGTTCAATGTAATTTCCGCTTTTGTTATAATAAAACTTGCTTTTGTGAATACCAAAAATTGAGCCTTTTTCTTTTAGTTCACTGACCACCCAAAAAATCATTTTTTCAAAAGGTATCGGTCTCATTTTATCGCTCATTCTCTTACCCCCTCAACTATATTTGAAGGCAATTACTTTGCAAGGTTTTCTGTAGTCTTCGGCATTTTGCCGGCATACTTTTTTACGAACAGTGATGGGATTGCTGCATACATTGCAGCTGCTTTCACCAGTTCACTCTTCCAGGTTTTCTCGTTTGGAGCATGAGCCTGGTCTTCATGACCCGGACCAAAGCCAATACAGGGTATGCCATATTTGCCCATGATTGAAACACCGTTTGTAGAGAATGTCCATTTATCCAATACCGGCTCATCCTCAAAGAGTCCCTCGTAAGCTTCCAATAATGTACTGCAAACAGGATGATCCTCTTCGATGAACCAGGTTGGGAAATAACTTTCTGTCGGATATACCAGTCCCGTGTACGACGGCCTGCTGTACGGATACATTGTCACTTCCGCCTTTGCCGCTTTAACAGAGGGCAATTCTCTGATCTGGTTCATTGCATACTCACCGTTTTCACCCGCAGTGAGCCTTCTGTCTATAGAAATCCAGCAGCTGTCCGCTACCGCGCATCTGGACGGTGATGTGTGGAATATTTCGGATACGGTCAGGGTACCCTTCCCAAGGAACGGGTGACTGATAAGTCTTTCATTAAGTTCTTTCAGTTCCATCAGAATCGGCGCCATTTTATAGATGGCATTGTCGCCGCGCTCCGGGGCGGAACCGTGGCAGCTTATCCCCTGAGTCGTAACCTTGATTTCCATTCTGCCTCTGTGTCCTCTGTATATACGGCAGGAAGTCGGCTCAGTAATAACAACGAATTCCGGCCGGATATCCAGTTCCTTAATAATGTACTGCCAGCACAAGCCGTCACAATCTTCTTCCTGCACGGAACCTACTATCAATAATGTGTAATCATCCTCCAGTTTCAAGTCTTTAATAATTTTCCCCGCATAAACCAATGAAGCCATGCCGCCTTCCTGGTCGCTTGCGCCTCTGCCGAAAATAATTTCATCATCCTCATAGCCCTGATATGGGTCATGTTCCCAATTCTTTAAATTTCCTACGCCTACTGTATCAATATGTGCATCCATTGCTATCAAGTGTTTGCCGTGTCCTATATAGCCAAGTACATTGCCCATGGGATCCAGTTCAACCTTGTCAAACCCAACCTCTTTCATTTCCTTCATTATCCTCTGGACAACCTCTTTTTCGCCGCAGCTTTCACTTGGAATTGCAATCATATCCCTCAGGAATTTTGTCATTTGCGGCTTATATTTCTCCGCCAGCTCAAGTATTTGTTTAAAATCATATGCCATTTAAGACCCTCCTAGTATTTTAATCCTGTTCTTTCATTGAACTGCTCGATCATTCTGTCAAGCTCAGGCCCCATTTTGTGCAGCCTTCCCCAATAGTTGTCATAGTCATACCATTGCTCGTTAAGTTCTTCAATATCATACATCTGCTGCTCAATCCATGTATAGTATTTAAGATTGTGTATGCGTTTCTTATCTTGATAGGTCAGTTCTTCAATATTGTCGGTTCTGATGCTCATTGCATATTTGCCGTAATCAACAGCTGCATCAATCCTCTGATATTCTCTGCCCCTTTCCTCTTCCATCTCTTTCAGCCTTGAGTTGTACATTTCTTTTGAATCTGTGAGCACTGTCATAATGATATCGTTCTCTGTAAGCTCGTAGTACTTAGCAAACTTTATGCAGGTTATGATATTTGCGGCACCTGAAATTCCGATCCAGTCAAGCTTTTCTATAATATCCCCCGAAACCCCCTGCTCCCTCAGATACTCATGTCCGGCATGCTCATTCAAGAGACGGAATAATCCCAGGCTCTCATTGTCGTCTATTGCCATTACCATATCCGTATTTTTTACATTGTGAACCCACGGCACATGCTTGTCGCCTATGCCTTCAATCCTGTGGTCCCCAAATCCGTTATTGAGTAACGTCGGGCATTGCAATGCTTCTGCGACTATCATTTTGGCATTGGGATACTTATCCTTGATATAATCACCGCTGCCCAGTGTTCCTGCTGATCCTGAGGTGAGACAGACACCGGCGACCTTGCCCTTTTCTCCTAATTCGGCATTGATAATATCCTCCATGGCATGTCCCGTAACCTCATAATGCCACAAATGATTGCCAAGCTCTCCGAATTGGTTGAGTATAACTACATTGTCCCTGGTCCTCCTAAGCTTCCACGTCTCGTCATATATTTCCTTTACATTACTCTCGCAGCCCGTTGTGACAATAATTTCCCCCGCTAATCCTTTAAGCCAATCAAAACGCTCCTTGCTCATATTTTCAGGCAGTATTGCTATGGATTTGCAGCCGAGAAGCGCCGAATTATAGGCCCCTCCACGGCAATAGTTGCCTGTGGAAGGCCAAACCGCATGGTGATAATTCGGGTCAAACTGGCCGGTAACCAGACGCGGAACCAGGCAGGCAAAACTTGCCCCTACCTTATGTGCCCCGGTAGGAAAAAACTTTCCGGCCATGGCGAATATTCTTGCTTTAACGCCTGAAATCTGTGGCGGAATCTCAATATAGTTAGGTAGTTTATTGTACAATCCGCCTTTTTTAATAGGCTCATTTTTCCATGAAATTCTGAAAAGGTTTATAGGATCAACATCCCACAAGCCGGTATCCTTAAGCCTTTCTTTTACCTTTTCCGGTACCTTGTCGGGATCCTTCATTTGTGTTAGGGTAGGAACAACGATGTTTCTTTCCTTTGCATTCTGTACGGCTTTCTGAAGTCCTTCTTCATTGACCGTCAAATCAATAAGCTTTCTCATTCTTCACCCTCCATCGACTTTAGATTTAATTATTTATAATTTTTCTTACTTCCGTAAGATTCGGTTCCACAAGGTTTGCCTTTCCCGCAGCTTTCATAGCGCTCTTTATGTCCTTGAGGCCGCTTCCGCTGACTATACTTACAACTTTTTCGTCACCCTTAAGCAATCCAAGTTCATTCATTTTTATAATTCCTGCAAAGCTTGTGACCCCGGCAGGTTCTCCAAAAACGCCTGTTTTTTGGGCCAATATCTTCATTGCGGTCAGTATTTCTTCATCGGATACATCTACCATATACCCGCCGGATTCATGCACAGCATTTAAAGCTTTTATTCCGTTGCGCGGTATTCCTACGGAAATGCTGTCTGCTATGGTCTCGGGCACTCTATATTCAAATTCATATGTATTCTTTTCAAAGGCTCTTGTCACAGGATTAGATTTTTCAGCTTGAACTCCTACTATTTTAGGGAACTTGTCGATCAGGCCAAGTGTAAAGCATTCCTTAAAGCCTTTCCAGACACCGCCTATGGAACAACCGTCTCCTACAGCTACCACTGCAATATCAGGTGCCTGAAAGCGGAGCTGCTCGCAAATCTCATAAGCAACTGTTTTCTTGCCTTCCAGCAGATATGGGTTTATTGCACAGCTCCTGTTGTACCAGCCGAATTCATCGGCGGCCTTGAAGCATAGCTCTACTGCTTCATCATATGTACCCTTTACAAGAAATACATTTGAACCGTATATGAGAAGCTGTGTCACCTTGGCTTCGGGGGCTGTTTCCGGTACAAATATGTAGGTTTTTATTCCTGCACTGGCAGCAAAGCCCGACAGAGAGGATGCCGCATTTCCTGTTGATGCGGTACACATTACGAACCGTCCAAGCTCGTAAGCCTTTGCAACCCCTACTGCACTTGCCCTGTCCTTCAATGATGCAGTGGGGTTCCTCGAATCATCCTTCAGAAAAAAGCTTTCCAGTCCTGTTTCCTTTGAAAGTGTTTTTATATTATAGAGTGGTGTCCACCCTGCCTGGAGCGGCTGTATGCCCTTGGTATCCTCCAGAGGTATCGCAGGAAGATAGCGCCATAAGGAATAATCCGTATTTTTCTTCAGATAATCCCGTGTCAGCTCCTTTTTAATCTGATCATAATCCAGTACAACGTCCAGAATACCTTCAATACCACATTCCGGGCATGTATAAAGCACCTGGGCCGGATCATATTCTCTTCCGCATTTAACACATTTCAGCTTTAATACCTTGCTCATTCCTCCACCTTCTTCCATAACATTAATAAAATAACCGTTCCCAGTATTTGAGCTTGTTATTTCCCGCTGCTATATGGCGTCTGCTTCAATGGCAGCTCAAACCTTCTAATACCGTCAAAGCGTTCATAAGCCGAAGCCACCGCCGCAGCCACCGGAATTAAGGATATCTCGCCAATCCCTTTTGCTCCGTATGCCAGCTCCGATTGATTCTTCTCAATTATTTTTACATCAATCTCCGGAATTTCAGTGGCTCTTAACAAGCCGAGAGTCCCAAATTTTGATTTTACAATTCCATTATCGACAACCAGCTTCTCTCTCAACGCCGAGCCCAAGCCCATTATTACACCGCCCTCCACCTGTCCTTCCAGGTTCAGGGGGTTAATTGCCCTTCCAATATCGTGAGCGGCAACGATTTTTGCAACTTTGCCGTTATCATTGAGTATGGCTACATGGGTAGCATAGCTGTATGCTACATGACTTTGCGGATTCTCTTTATCGGAATTAATGGGATCTGTAATCCCGCTGAATTCGCCCTCAAAATCCTGACCTTCCAGTTCACCCAGGGTTTTTGCCTCCAAAGCCCCCTTTAGCTTGAGCGCGGCCCTGCGGCAAGCTTCACCGGTAAACAATGTCTGTCTTGATGCTGTTGTTGCACCTGAATCAGGACATAAGGAGGAGTCCGGCCGGCTGAATAAAATCCTGTCGCTGTCAATCACTGCCGTTTCAGATACTATTTGTATCAATATGGTAGCCATACCCTGTCCTATGCAGGATGCAGCCGAATATATGACCGCCTTTCCGTCTTTTACCCTAATACGGCAGCGGCCTATATCCTGCAAACCGACACCTATTCCGGTATTCTTAAATGCACATGCAATTCCGGCATATTTATTGTTATAATAATCATTCTTAACTGCAAGCAAGGTTTCCTTAACAGCAACATCATCACCGCAAATCTGGCCATTGGCGAGAACCATTCCGGGTTCAACCGCATTTCTGTACCGGATTTCCCATCTGTCCAATCCTGCCAGGTCAGCCAGTTGATCCATATTAGCTTCTGCACCGAAGTTTGACTGGGGCACACCGAAGCCACGGAACGCTCCGGCGGGAGGATTATTCGTATATACACAGTATCCAACCAGTTCAACATTCGGAATGCTGTATGGACCGCAGGCATGAGTGCATGCCCGCTCTAAAACTGCAGTTCCCAAGGACGCATAAGCCCCTGTATCAGCTATGATTTTCACAGTCATAGCAGTAAGCATGCCCTGAGCATCACAGCCGGTCGTAATCTCCAATTCCATTGCGTGCCGCTTAGGATGGCATAACAGGCTTTCCTCCCTGCTGAAGGTATACTTGCAGGGCTTCCTGGTATAAAAGGTGCCTAAAGCCGCATAATGCTGAACGCTCAGATCCTCCTTGCCTCCAAAACCTCCGCCCACATTCTGGAGGATTATCCTTACCTTATCATGAGACAAGCCCAGCACACGACATATTTCATGATGGTCATGCATTATACTCTGGGTAGCAACATACATTGTCAGAACATCCCCATCGTAGAAAGCAACCGCACTCTCGGGTTCTATGAAAGCATGCTCCAGCGCAGGCGTCCTGTAGGTATTTTTTACCACATATTTGGATGAGGCCAATGCTTCCGCCGGATTCCCTCTCTTAACATAAGTCCTGGAAAGCAGATTGCCCTTATCATGAACCTTTGGGGCATCAGTTTGCAAAGCCTTTTTAGGATCCGTAACAGGCTCCAGCTCCTCATACTCTACTTTAATCAGCTGTAATGCTTCATCTGCAATTTCTTTTGTCCCGGCAACAACTGCCGCCACAGCATCTCCGGCAAAGCGTGTCAGTTCTCCAATGGGAACGAAGGTAGGCCAGTCCTTGAAAATATAACCCTGATAGTTTTCGCCGGGCACTTCAGCTGCTGTCAAAACTGCTTCTACGCCCTCCAATGCTGCGGCTTTTCCTGTATCAATGGACAATACCCTTGCCCGAGGCTTCATTGCTCTAAGTACAGAAATATAAAGCATATCCTTCATGAAAACATCATCGCAATAGGTAGCTTCACCCAGTGTCTTTTGTATGGCATCAACTCTTCGCCAGTTCTGTCCGACATTGGATTTGAATGTATTCAATCTGATATGCTTCGATTCCCTCAGGGCTTCGGCGGCCAGCTTAATTGCTTTAATAATCTTTACATAGCCGGTGCACCTGCAAATATTGTACCTGATGGCTTTTTTTATTTCATCCTCCGAAGGATTCGGATTTGTATCCAATAATGCTTTTGCACTGATTACCATACCGGGGGTGCAAAAACCACACTGTACAGCCCCCGCTTCGGCAAATGCATTTGAATATATATCCCTTTCCAATTTGCTAAGCCCTTCAACAGTAAGCACCTCCTTGCCCTGCAGCCTGTCAACCTTCATTGTGCAGGACTTTACGGCCTTTCCATCCACTAAAACCATGCAGGCTCCACATATACCTTCATTGCAGCCATTCTTAACGGAAGTAAGTTTCTCCACCTCTCTCAGATACTTCAGGAGTGTAGTTCCGTTTTGTGCAGATACTGCTCTTCCGTTTAGCATGAAATTCACCAAATCTGCCACCTACCTTAGAAAATGATCAATATCGATATTTTATTTTAGAAAATCCAGTATCATTTTTTCTGCTGCTGTAAAATAATCATTCAAGTCGAATTTTTCTTCATCCATAAGATATTGCATAGATGCTCCCATCATAATGGAAACAATTAAATACGGAAGCATCGCATAGTGAACGGATTTATTCTCTTCAAAGCTTGGCTCTTGTTTCAGGACCTCAGTTATGTTTTCTGTCCAGATATCAAAAGATTTCTTGAACTTCTCCCTTATTTCAGGGTTTGCAGTTCCCTGCACCCAATAATCAAACTGTACGTAGTCAATTTTCTTATGGTTTAAAATGTCATCCTTTTTTTCATAGAAGAGCCCTTGAAGGTTTTCGACAAATGATTTTTCATCCAAATCTACCGAGCTCACCCTTTTCTGAGTGAACCTCTCCTGTATGCGGTCCAGCAGAGCAATCATCAGATCGTTTTTAGTGGGATAATAGTAATGCACGTTGGACTGCAGCATACCTGCTTCTTTAGCTATTAGATGCATTCTTGTACCGCTTATCTTATTTTGGGCTACTATTTCAAATGTTGCGTCTAAAATTTTATTTATAATCTCATTAGCCATTTAAAAGCCTCGATCCTTTAATTATATTCAAAATAAACAGGTGGCTTGCGGGTGGCCTTCACACATGGGTGACCAGACATGAAACAAGCCGCTCAACTTAAATTTTTGTTATGAAATTTCTCCTGCCGATTCAGGATAATCCGGTCTCATTTGCCTGAGAACCTTGATGCTCCTAAACTTAGAAGTGATTCAAAGGTTTCAGGTACATTTTTAACTTTGCTAAGGAATATCATAGCTGCTATAATATATGGCTTATAGCCTGCTTGTTTGTATAAAGGCGTACGGTACCGGTCAAACACAGATGCAGCAACTTCACCTTCTTTACAGCTTACACCCGTTATGTCGGCAGGCAGACAGTGCAGGTACAGAGCTTTTCCTTCTTTTGTAAGCTTCATCATGTCTTCTGTGCATTCCCAATCCTTATGCTTTGCATTCTGTGCCAGAAGTTCCTTTTCAAGTGACTTTATTTCGTCAAACTTTCCTTCGCCATAAAGCGCGGTCCTTTTTTCCATGGCGGCATAAGGAGCCCAGCTCTTTGGATAAACTATGTCAGCGTCCTGAAAGGCTTCTTTCATTGAATTGGTCTTGACAAACCTTCCTCCGCATTTTGCAGCGTTTGCGTTTGCTACTTCTTCAACGTCAGAAAGGAGACCATAGCCTTCAGGATAGGCCAGAGTCACATTCATTCCCATTCTTGTCATAAGTCCTATTACTCCCTGGGGCACCGACAAGGGCTTGCCGTAAGAAGGAGAATAAGCCCAGGTCATGGCAATTTTCTTGCTCTTAAGCTGCTCCACTCCTCCGAAATGATTGATCAAATGAAGCATATCGGCCATGCACTGCGTAGGATGGTCTATGTCACATTGCAAATTCACCAGAGTAGGCCTCTGTTCAAGCACTCCGTCTTCATACCCTTCCTTCACGGCTTTAGAAACTTCTCTCATATATGTATTTCCTTTGCCGATGTACATATCATCGCGTATACCGATTACATCGGCCATAAATGAAATCATGTTTGAAGTTTCACGCACTGTTTCGCCGTGAGCTATCTGCGATTTTCCTTCATCAAGGTCCTGTACGGTCAGTCCCAGCAAGTTGCAGGCACTGCTGAAGCTGAACCTGGTCCTTGTCGAATTGTCCCTGAACAGAGAAACTGCAAGGCCGCTCTCGAAAATCTTAGGGGATATGTTGTTTTCCCTCATTTTTCGGATTATATCCGCCGCTTGAAACACTGCATGAATCTCATCATCAGTCTTTTCCCATGTCAACAAAAAATCATTGTTATACATGTTTGCTATTTCCAGGTTTTTAAGCTGACTAATAAGGTTTCTGATTTCTTCCATATTTTTCTCTCCATTTAATTATTTTTTATGGCTGCACGCGGCACACCGATGGTACAACATTACTTCAGGAATATATTTATATTTTTTAAATTTGATATCAATTGCCAGGTATGAAATCTGCAGAAGTTTATTAGGAGGATATTTGATTGTTTAGTCAATTCAATTATAGGGTCAATAGAGTAATTTGTCAATGTACTTATGTCCTAATAAACATTATTTGTTCCTGTTTTTCCATATACTATTTTGGTGTTCCGTAAAAAAAAATGGCGGTAAAACCGCCATTCCACACCCAATATGCCTCTATCTTCTAAAGCATTTTATAAACTTTCCCCATCCGGGCTTCCCTGTAAATTTACCCTCTTCGAAAACCAACTTGCCCCGGGAAAAAGTCAAGATTGGATACCCAGTCATTTCATAATTCTCCCATATGGTATAATCTACATCTGAATGCATATTCCTCTTAGTAACAACAAATTTCTTATCGGGATCGTAAATCACTATATCTGCATCGCTTCCGACAGCAATAGTTCCCTTTTGGGGTGCACATCCGAATATTTTTGCCGCATTGAAAGAACAAACCTCGACTGCCTTATTGAAGGATATGCGCCCTTTATTTGCTTCACTCAGCATGTAGGGATACATGTTTTCAACTCCCATGCAGCCGTTTGGAATTCTTGTAAAATCATTGATGCCCCAATCCTTTTCATATGACTGAAAAGGGCAATGATCTGTAGCAATCGTAGAAATATCCCCTCTTTTTATACCTTCCCACAGTGCTTTCCTGCTTCCCTCCCCCTTAATTGAAGGAGAGCACACAAAATATCTTCCGTCATCCCTTCTGTATACTTCATTGGTGAAATTCAGATATTGCGGACAGGTTTCTGCATATATTTCAAAGCCCTCATCCCTAGCCCTGGTAACAGCATCAAGGCCTTCCCCGCTTGCCAGATGAACAATGTACAGGGGAGCAGCCAGGGTTTCTGCCAGGTAGACTACTCTTCTTACTGCTTCCACTTCCACAAATTCGGGGCGGCTTTCATAGTGATACCATGGGGCTGTCTTGCCTTGTGACAGCAGTTTTTTAGTCCTCCTGTCAATCAGATATGGATTTTCTGCATGCACTGCAATCAATGCACCGGTCTCTTTGGATCTTTCCAATGCATCGGCAATTACTCCGTCATCTACCATCATATCTTTATAGACCATATATAGCTTAAAGCTGGGAACACCAAATTCAATAGAGTCCTTGAATTCGTCAAGTACTTCCGGAGTCAGGTCTGTAATAGCCACATGGAAAGAATAATCGATACAGGCCTGAGGCTCAACATGTTTTAATCTGCCACGTACTGCCTCTACAAGTCCCATACCTTTTTCCTGGGTCGCAAAATCAAAAACCATGGTTGTTCCGCCGCATGCAGCAGCCCGGGTACCGGCTTCATAGCTGTCCGCGGAAACAGTTCCGCTGACAGGCAGTTCGAGATGCACGTGAGCATCAATAGCACCCGGCAGCACTAATTTGCCGGCCGCATCGACAATCATATCCCCCTCTGATTCTATACCATCCGAAATCATTGTGATTTTACCGTCCTTAACGGCAACATCTGCTTTATAAGATTCAGATGCAGTAACTATAATACCGTTTTTAATCACCAGGTCCGTATTTTTGCTCATAAAGATACTCCCCTATCTTATTTTTCTATTATTGTCCATAATCCAAATGCCTTTGTGCCAATATTGCCTCCAGTACCCCGCCTGCTACCGATCTTGATTTGTCGGATATTGTAAAGCAGTATTCCCTTATACCCCGGGGGTCTACATCCCCGATTTTCAAGCCCTTAAATACCTTGTTTTTATCTGCAATAAGTCCTCTCAGGACCCCGTCTATCTGAGATTTTACAGCTGCGCCCTCTATAAATGCAACTGCTTCATCCTGTCTGACCATATCTCCTATTTCATGTACGTTTGTTATTATACCGTTGACCGGTGCACGAAGCAGCCGTTTTTCCGAATATCCCTCAATATCCCCCGGGATTCCCGTATCAGCGCAAGCCGTGCCTTTATATATTGTTTTACCCAAATTATGCCCTCTGCATGTCTCAACAACTGCGTCAACATCAACTCCCGCTTCAAACCCCGGTCCGACACCTATTGTAATAGGAGCCATTCCCCTGCTGGTTCCCAAATTTCTTTTTGCCATTATTGCATCTACGACTGCTAAAGGCTTAATGTCGTTGATTACATTGCATTCGCTGTCACATAGTACCGGTATGCAGCCACTGTCCCATATTTTATAAATATCCTCAATTTCCTCTGCTTTTACTGAACGGACGCCCTCCACCTCTGATTCACCTTTCAGCATAGCATTGGCAAAGGACACAAAACGCCTTACTACCAAGGGTCTTTCCACTTCAGTAAGAATAAGCCGGAAACCGCATTTATTAAGTCGATGCGCTATTCCTGTAGCTATATCTCCAGCACCCCTTACAATAATAATATCATTCATGTTAATCCTCCGGTCATGCCGCTGTTTCATATTCTTCCGGGTACCAATCCGGATAGGTCATCTATGCCAACATGATAATTATCAATACTTCTACGCATTTATCAAAAAATCCTCTATGAAATGATAAAAATACACCCAATAGGTCACTGGGCGCTAACAAGCAGGGGACAACCCCCGTGCTGTTCCGCATATGCATAATGGACTATATGAAAATCGTCTTTGCAATATACTTCCTTTTATTATTAGTCAGATACTTCAAATGATACATACATCCATAGGTATTTAATTGTCTTAGTCTGAAGGGCGTGATATAATTCAAATATCTAGAGGTGGTAATATGGATAATGATATCTGCTGCCCAAATAGCGACAATATTTCCGGATGCATGGTTTGCGGGCAGGAGCTGTTTTGCACTCCCGACAAACCGCTGCGTGCCAATTGTTTTTATTGCGGCAGAGAAAACATAACCCATGTCTTTTGCCTGAACGGGCATTATGTCTGTGATGAATGTCACAGCAAAGACATATTCGATCTTGTTGAGCTTGAGTGCAATAACAGCGATCTTACCGATCCGATCGAACTGGCGTTAAGGATTTTTGATTTACCAAAACTGCATATGCATGGGCCGGAATATCACAGCATTGTTCCGGCGGTTTTGGTTACAGCCTATGGCAACAGCATCTGTAATAAGGATAGCTCTGCAATTAAGGAGGCTATCTCCCGTGGCAAAGCGGTATTCGGCGGCATATGCGGAACCCATGGAGCCTGCGGTGCTTGTATCGGAGCTGGCATTGCCTATTCCGTTATTCATCGGGTAACTCCATATTCAAAAGAAGACAGAGGCAATGCAAACTATATGACTGCCTTGGCATTAACCGCTATCAGCCGGTTTGGGGGCCCCCGCTGCTGCAAAAGGGATTCAATGACAGCAATTGAAACAGCAAAAAAACATTTCGGATGCTTTTCTGATTCAGGCAAAAACAGATATATATGCAGGCAATTCCCCGATAATGATATGTGTATCAAAAGCAGGTGCCCATATTATCCGGGTAAAGTATAGAAATCTCCCTAAGACATTACTGTTGCTGCTTCAACAATAGCAGGAGGGAAAACCGGAGGAAAAAAATGCGTAAAATTCTGAGAAAAACATACAGCGTATGTCCTGTCTGCCTGAAAAGGATACCGGCAGTGCATGCTTCCTATGGAAATGAAGTCTACCTGGAAAAGACATGTCCGCAGCATGGTGATTTTTCTGCAGTCATATGGCGCGGACTGCGCGATATGGAATCATGGCGGGGTGATCTTCCCCCTATAGCAGCAGGTGAAAATGAAAACTGTCCCCACGGATGCGGTTTATGCCCTGAACACCAACAAGGCACTTGCTGTGTCTTGCTTGAAGTTACCAAGCGCTGTAATCTGGATTGTTCCTTTTGCTTTGCAGAAGGCGGTACAGGAGAGGACATCCCTTTTGAAGCTGTCTGCGAACGCTTGCATGCCCTGACAGTACCGGGGAAAACACTGGTTCAGCTGAGCGGCGGAGAACCGACCGTGCGCGGCGATTTGCCCCAGGTAATTGCCGCTGCCAAGAAAGCAGGCTGCAGATATGTTCAACTGAATACAAACGGCATACGGCTGGCGGAAGATGCAAATTACGTCCGAAATCTCGCTGAAGCAGGTCTGTCATTTGTATTTATGCAATTTGACGGTACCAATGATTATATTTATCGTACACTTCGCGGTAGGGATTTGTTTTGTATAAAAAAGAAAGCAATTGAAAACTGTGCGAATTACAATCTTGGTGTTACCCTTGTGCCGACTATCGTGCCGCAAGTCAATACCCAGGATATCGGGGACATAATCCGTTTTGCCGTCTCGCAAGCTCCTGCCGTGCGCGGTGTACATTTCCAGCCTGTCAGCTATTTCGGGCGAATCCCGTCAATGCCGTCGGACAGCCTGCGTTTTACACTTGATGAGTTGCTCGGAGCCATCGAAAGACAGGCCGGTGCCCTTGTCCGTCAAGATTCTCTGCTGCCATCACGCTGTGACCATCCGATGTGCGGGTTCCATGGCGACTACATAGTAATGCACGACCAGACCCTGCATCCGCTGCATAAAATAAAAAGCGGCTGCTGCAAAACCACAACTGCCGATCAGAACCGTTCATTTGTAGCCGGCAGGTGGCAGCGCCCAAGTATTGGAGAAGCTCCTTCCGATACCGCTAATGTACAGGAAACTTCATGTTATGAAAGCGATCTGGAAACCCTTGACGGCTTCATCCGGTGTATTCGTTCACACAGCTTTACAATAACCGCCATGGCATTTCAGGATGCAGGGAACATTGACCTTGAACGTCTGCGAAGATGCAGCCTCCACGTATTTGATGACGGGAGGTTCATACCTTTTTGTGCATATTATCTGACAAAGCAAGGGTAGGCCATCCTCGCTTTATCCTGAATTTCATTCCTACCCCTCTCCTTATTTGTAAAGATTCATAAAAAGTGGTGCTACTTTACAAGGTTTTACCTCAACTTTTCTCCATACATCCCCAATTATATAAGGTTCATTTTCCAGCCATTTATTGAGTTCTTCCTTCGAAGGATAATCTACTATCATAATTGAGCCAATCATTTTCCCGGCATCATCAAGTATAGCCGCACCATACAAGTGTTCCCCTGCATTAAATCTTCTTTCTACTGATTGCAAATGTTCCTCTCTTACTGCCAACCTCCTGTCCATTGCCTTTTCATCAGTGCCGTCATAAGCTGTAATCATGAATTGCATTTCCTTATACCTCCTATAATATAGTTAGTCTTTATTTCACAATACCTTATCTACAGTATATACCATTTGAACCTATGAAAAAATCACTCAACAACATTTATTTTTCCTTGAGAAAAAAAGAATAAAATATCTAAATAACCTTCTTTGGATGTAAATTTAAAAACATGGAATTCACCATTGTGGAATCTTAGCACATCTCCTGCCTTAAGTTCTTTCCTATTATTCATACTTTCCCGTGTTTCGCCGTATTCCGTATAAGCATCTCTAACTTCTAATATGTATATTATTTCATCTTCGTGATAATGGCAGGGCATCTTGCCGTATTCCTCCTCGGAAAAATGCGCAAATCCCATATTTGCATTGTCGATTTCACACGCTGAATTGTTGCCGAATATTCTTTGAATTAGTCTTCCTGACGCATTCACGCGCAGGGCGTCTTCCCTTCTGAAATACTCCATATTTGTTCCCCTTCCTGACTTATTCAAATTTGTTGAAAATGAAAATTTTGCAGAATGATATAGATTCTATTGTTACATATTAGGAGAAAAATGCGACACAATAGCCCTCAAGTTTGTTGATTCTCTTGGGGAGAATTACATAGTATATCGATGCACACGGGTTATGATTTTGACAGGCCATAGGCATAGTAAAAAGCTAGATATTCTTTTCTGTGGGCTGCCTGTGGAACTCCACATGC
>JAKPKE010000173.1 GCA_029553855.1 Bacillota bacterium
TAAAATAAAAATTTGCATTGGATTCAGGGTATAATAGTATATATGCAGTAATACTATTTCAAGGTAGGAGGGCGAAGATTATGAACGGTTTTACCGGGCCAATCAAGCAAGTTTTCAAAGGAGCAATCAAGGCCTTTCAGACTTTTCCTGTTTCTATTGCTTGTGCATTGGCTTTTGCGGCAGTCACAATAATAAGGATTCAACTCGATTGGCCCCAGCAAGAGCCATTGAATTTTCTGTTCAATTGTTTGCATTGGGCTTTCGCTGTAGGTGCCCTATTCAGTCTTGCAATAATCACAGGTGCCCAAAGCCGCTTCAATGATGCCAAGGCTTTTCTAATTTCCAACCTACTTGGTGCTGGGGCGGCGATGCTGACATTTTTGCTTATGTACTTTTTCGGAGGTACAGACCCAGCTATAGAAGGATCCCGTTATGCTATGGTCTCGAGTCTGGCTGCTGCACGTGCCGGTGCGGCAATTTTTGTCAGTTTTCTTGCATTTATAATGCTTGCGGGGTATCCAAAGGAGCAATCGGATTTTGCCCGCTCATTTTTTATGACTCACAAGGCTTTCTTTATTGCCTTGCTTTATGGCTTGGTAATAATGGGAGGAGCATCAGGCGTCGCAGGTGCTGTTCAAGCACTGCTTTACCGCAGTATGAGCGGTAAAGTATATATGTATATCGGAACTTTGACCGGATTTCTTGCTTATACAATTTTTGTCGGTTATTTTCCCGATTTCCGTAAAGGACAGATTGATGAAAAGCGTGAAGCTGCACAGAAGCAACCCCGTTTTGTCGAGATTCTTTTCGGATATATTATGATTCCGATTGTATTGACTTTGACCGCTGTTCTGCTTATATGGTCAGGAAAGACAATATTGAGTGGGATGAGGGCACCGTTTTTAAGACTTTCCGCAATCGCTACCGCTTATTCGACCGGCGGCATCTGGCTCCATATAATGCTCACTCATCACGAGTCTTGGCCGGCAAGGTTATACCGATGGATTTTTCCTGTTGCTGCACTGGTGATACTTGCTTTTGAAGCTTGGGCATTGGTGATACAACTGCAAAAGTACGGCCTGAAAATAACTGAGTATTCCTTCACATTGACTTGGATTGTTACTGTTGCGGCAGCTGTACTGCTGTTTCTGCTGAAGTCAAAAGCACATACGGTGATTGCATTGATTACTTGTTTTACAGCTGTTTTTTCAGTTCTGCCTGTTTTTGGTTATCACGCTCTGCCGATGACTGCCCAGATTAGCAGGCTGGAAAAACTGTTAATCAGCCAGGGTATGCTTAAAGGCGATAAGCTGGTCCCTTCGGCAGCAGAGCCGGAGCTGTCCGTGCGGGAATCTATAACCGACGCCGTTATATACATTGCTGATTCAAGAGATGCCAAACTGCCGGCCTGGTTTGACAAAGATTTGCGCAGGTATGAGACTTTTAAGGAGAGGCTAGGCTTTGAGCAGACTTGGCCGGAGCCTGAGACTATAGATCAGGAGGGGCCTGGCGGATACATGGGGACATCGCTTTATCTGAAATCAAGTACTGTTGACATACGCGGCTATCAATGGGCAGTCAGCCCTCAGGAGAGCTATGTAAAAGGGAATAAAGAACTTGCCGTTGACGGTAAAAGAGGAGCATATAAGATTTATTGGGATATGAATCCTCCCAGCGGAATACCATCATTGAGGATAATGCTGAATGAGAAAGTGATTTTAGAGAAGGACATGAATGAATATATCGACAGGATCACTTCAAGATATCCTCCCGGAGGGGAAGGATCCCGCGAAGCGGATATTGAGGATATGAGCTTTGTTCTTGAGTCTCCGGAAGTCACAGTTATGCTTGTTTTCAATAATATTAACATAAATATTAATCCCCGTGAAGATATTATTAATTACTGGATGAATTTACACTCAATATATATGAAAGAGAAACCATGAAGAATAAAAGGGGCAAAGTGTAATGACTTTGCCCCTTTGAGCCGAAGTGAGCTAAAACAACTGAGATATGCTAAGGGGATCCGTATTCCAGCTGTCAATTGCATACTGCTGCTTGTACTGTCTTGAGAGAATGAGCTTGTATTTTACAGTGTTATTCCCTTCGGTAATAAGTATTTTAACCTTTGCGTAGGTTGATCTGTCCGGGCTTTCCGCCCTATGGGGATCGCTCATGGACCAAAGCTCAATTTCTCCGATTTCAAAGGTTAGGTTATCGGCGTCCTTTATCAGCTCTTCGACTATTTTTCTCTGTGCAGCCCTATAGTCATTGTCTTCCTTTGCTACCCAATGCTTGACGGCTTCGCCGATGTTTTTGTTTTTAATATCACTGAGGTGCTTTTTAACAATTGAGAAAATTGCGGCTGCCTCGGCGGAAGCGGGGTGGGTCGAGAAACCGGTTATATACCAATTTTCTCCTTCTTTTACCATTTCTATTGAATTAATATAGTACAGGCCCAGGTTCACAGAAGCTTTGTTGCCGGCGATATTCAGCTGGTCAAAAAATATTGCGGCAGGTAAATGGTCCTCCCGCTGTGAAGTTGGGATAGGCATGTTGAATCTGGTAAAGTCAACAAGCTTATTTTCAAGTGCTTCCTGAGGAAGAGGATCATATGTGTTTTTATATATTTCTTTTGCTTTGTTTTCGTATTTTTCATAAGTATCGATAAAACTATAATCCAGCTGCAGCATTTTTAAAAGTGTTGTCTTTATTCCGTATATATCCGGGTCATCGTTTACTAAATCATTCTGGCTGATTTTCAGATTTTCGGTATCAACCTCAATGGCATTTTCGCTGTAACCGCTGATTACATATAACTTATCCTCCGCCGGGCTCATATAAAAAGTAGGAGAACCAAGCTTGATGCTTATTCTCTGCATTGTATTGGGATTGACCTTTATCAATAAATATCTGGTATTATCGTCAAGGTTGTTGTTCAAGGTACTATAGAGAATATCACCCGTCGACTTCATTATATAAGAGCAATAAATGGGTCCGGTATCAATGGATTTGCTCTCTAAGGTTTTCAGGCTCACTATATTGAGCCCGCTCATGTATTCTTTAGTATACAGTACATTTGAGCCGTCACAATCGGAATAAATTCCTTCTGCAATGCTGGTAAAGCTTTTGCTGTTGAAATCATAAAAAGCAATCATATCATTATATTCGTTGTTTTTCATCTGTACTATATAACTGCTTTCAACAAATTTACTTTTAATAAACGGCGTGTAGCTGTCAACTGCAATTGAAATGAACTCCCTTGAAGAAATATCAAATTCCATGCGGCAGTTTATCATCAAGCTTTTTGAATCCTTTGACCAGCTTAAGGTGTTGTATGCATTCCATTTTTCTGCTGTAACCAGCTTTTGAAGCTGCCTGGATATACTGTTGTAAATGTATATATTGCTGTTTCCGTCAATAAAGGCCAAAGATTTCCCTGTTTCATCAAAGCGAAAGTCCTTTAAGGAGGGAAATTTACCGAGGCTTTTGCTTTCACGGGTTTCCGCTGTAATTGCATAAAGTTCTATTTCCTGTACCATGTTTCCAATGAGGACTCTGCGGTTAAAGGTATCTGAGACCGGGTTTCCCGTAGCGCGGAATGCCAGCACCATGCTGAAATCGGGGGAAACTGCGAGGGGCTTCATGCTTTTATCAACCATACTGACCGCTTCCCTGTACTTTTCCATGGGAAATTTGCGGGATTCCACATTAAGATGTTCAAATATACTTTTATTCTGCCTGTTCTCATTCTGATTCCCATCCTCAATGACAACCAGCTGCCCTTGCTTTACCGAACACCCCGACAGCAGCACAATTATCGACAGGAGTATTACAATAAATCTTTTCATGATTACCTCCGAATTATATCAGTCCAACGTTATCACAATCCTGGTGCCTTCTCCGGCAGCACTGTCTACCTCTATATTTCCGCCATGCTTGTCAACTATTTCCTTAACAATAGACAGGCCCAAACCCCAGCCCTCATTGCAGCTGTTCCTGGATTGCTCTACCTTGTAATATGGTTCCAACAGGTTTTCAAGGCTTTTCTGGTCTATTCCACAGCCATAGTCTATTACCTCAAGCCTTACACCCTCCTGCTTCTTGAGACTTATGTCAATAATAGGTGATTTGCTGTACTTAATGGCATTATCAATAAGATTTATAATTACTTGTTTAAAGAAATCGGGATCCACTTTCCAGGTGATATTCTCCAAATCAAGCCTGCAGACCGTATCATATCTTTTCATTTTATAATGCATGGAATCACATGCATCTTCTATGAGCCTTTTAAGATTGGAATCAGTCTTGTTTAACTCAAAGCTGTAGTTTTTCAGCTTTGAAAGTTCAAGCAGCCCTTCCATCATCTTCAGCATTCTTCTGCCTTCCGAAGTGATGTAAAAAAGGCTTTTATCCCTTACCTCCTCATCATTGGTTTTCCATAACAAATCGGCATATCCCAGAATGGTGGTAAGAGGAGTTCGTATTTCATGGGTAAAATTGTCAAAAAAGTACTTTTGCTTTTCTTTCTCGTAATTTAGCATGGCTATCATGTCCTTTATACTATCGGCCATTGAATTGAAAGTGGCGGAAAGCTCACCCACCTCATCCCCGGTAACCACAACAGCACGGCTTTCAAAATCCCCTTCAGAAAACCGTCCGGTTGCTTCATTCAGCAGCTTTATAGGTTTGGTTATTCTATTTGAAATAACAGTGCTGCCCAGCATCATAAAAATAGACAGAAAGACTCCGGTAAAAACGAACATTCTTATTGTATTGTTTTTCATGTTGTCTGCTTCCCGCAGGTCATATATAAAACCGAGAGAATAGGTATATCTGTTGCCTATGCTTACGGGTACGGCATAGTAGAAGACCCTGTTTTTGCCGGCGGCAATCATATACGCTTTTTTCTTTTTAAAAGTTTCTTTGATTTCCGGTCTTATTTCTTCCTTGGGGCTTGTTATTTCCTCAGAATCTCCAAGCAGTTCATTGCCGTAATATATTTGAACCCTGCATTTTACCAAATCTTTAAGCACTGCTGCAAGGTAGTTGGCACTTGTGCTTATAACGGAAGGGACTTCAAAATCGTTGGGGGCTTTGCTCAGTGCATATTGCTCAATATAGATGGCTGAGTAGTTGCCTTGATTTTCCAGATATTGAAGGGTGGTACGCAGGTTGTAGTTATCTGTTATTTCAGTAATGATTGTTCCCAGTATTATAAGCATGAAAAAAAGAGCACCCATATTAAGTGCAATGATTTTATGTTTGAGCTTCATAATGAAACCTCGAATTTATAGCCGATGCCAAATACGGTTTTAATAAAAAAGTTGTATTTCCCAAGCTTTTTCCGCAGTCTCTGCACATGCATGTCCACTGTCCTGCTGTCCCCTATGTATTCAAATTTCCATACCAGTTCAAGAAGGTTCTCTCTTGAAAATACCTTTCTTTGGTTTTCGCAAAAAACCAGCAGAAGATCATATTCTTTCGGGGTTAATATGATTTCTTCCCCATTGACGTAGGCCTGTCTCTCTAATGTGTTGATTACAATAGGGCCAAGCTCAATATTTGAATCTTCCTTGGAACCGGATTTGTCAATTCTTCTAAGGACTGTTTTTATTCTTGCAGTCAATTCCCTGCTGTCAAAAGGTTTTGTAATATAATCATCCGCACCCAGTTCAAGACCATAGAGCTTGTCCTTGATATCATTCTTTGCAGTAAGCATTATTATAGGTATGCTGAGATTTTGCAGCTTCTTACATACCTCAAAGCCGTTAATATCCGGGAGCATGATATCAAGTATTATCAGATCGGGGACAAATATCGGCGCCGCAATTAGGGCTTGCTGGCCGGTATAGCAAACGCAGGTGTCGAAGCCCTCCAATTCGAGATTTATTTTGATCAGATCAACAATTGCCGGTTCGTCATCGACAATAAGCACTTTCAAAAATATCACCTGCCCGTTGGATTGTAGATGTGCCTTATTAATATTCTATCATAAAATGACTGTGGTGTTGTATAGAATTTGTAAAATTAGATATAGAAAATGTCACTCATAAGAGGTAGAATAGGAAATGTGCACTATATCAGTTAAACATTGTTAAACAAAGTTGATGGGGGTTAATATGACGCAGGGTGAACAAAAAAAACTGTTAAAAGAAATACTTACATTATCTGTACCGACAATGCTGGGGTTGATGTTTGAAACGCTTTATGAGATTGTAGACATGGCATGGGTGGCCAAACTTTCGATTAATTCAGTGGCCGCAGTAACAATTTTTGCCACGATATGGTGGATATTGGATATAGTCAACAGTATAATAGGGATAAGTTCCGTAACGCTGATATCCAGATTCTACGGTGCAGGGGATAAAGAAAAAACCGTAGAAGCAATAGAGCAGACAATAATATTTAAATTTCTGCTGGCACTTATCGTCGGAATTTTAATGAGCTTTATTATCCCATACATACTATATCCCATTTCCGGGAACAGGGAGGTTTTGGAGCTGGCGACAATCTATGGAAGAATAAGACTCATAACCCTTCCGTTAGCGTTTTCCTCCTATACCGTAAATACCGCATTAAGATGCGTGGGGGATGCAAAGAAACCGCTGTATATAATGACCTTATCCGGCGTTTTAAATATGATTCTTGACCCTATAATGATATTTGATATCATGCCCTATGTGGGGATCAGGGGGATGGGGCTGGGGATAGCCGGAGCAGCCTATGCTACGGTAATATCCCAGGCAATTGCCTTTTTTGTGGGATTATATATACTTATGTCCGGCAGAACATTTGTAAGAATAGGTTTTAAAAGGGGTATTTATTTCGTAAAATCGTTGGACATCAAGTTAATAAAAATAGGCTTGCCTACGGGGTTGGAAAGCCTGCTCCGGAATATGGGCAGTTTTGTTGTTATGAAATTTATATCTTCTTTTGGAGTAGTTGTCGTGGCGGCCTTCGGTATATGTATCAGGATTATCGGTTTAATTGCAATGCCCATATTTGGTCTTCAAATGGGGACCGGTGTGATTGTGGGCCAAAATTTAGGGTCCTCGGAGAGTGAAAGGGCAGAAAAAGCAGGATACCTTACGGCCAAGCTTTCTTTTATATTTATGCTTGCTGCCGGTATAATACTGGCTCTTACTCCCGGTCCGATTATGGGTATTTTTACGGCTGACGAAGAAATAATAAGAATAGGTGCCGCATTTTTGAGATACTTTACCATTGCAGCGGTGTTTATGGGCCCGGCGGGTTCGTTGTCTTCAATATTGAATGGAGCCGGGGATAATATGCCTGCAATGATGGGGGCATTGATTTCAATTTGGTTTGTTCAAATCCCCCTGCTGTATGTATCTATACAATTATTGCAATTAAGTGTTGAATGGGTATGGATTTCATACATTGTGGCTTATGCTGTTCATTATTACGTGATTTTGCGTTATGTTAAAGGTGGAAAATGGAAGGATAAATGCGTAATTTAGATGCGAGATACGAGATACGAGTCTCTAGTCGATAGACTTGGGCAGGGCATCGGAGCGTTAGGTGCGGGGCGCGTGGCGTTGGAGAATTTTTATAAAGAGAGGGAATAGTTATGGAAAATAAGGGTTCGGGTATTCCGAAAAGAAATGAAATACCGCAGGAGAACAGGTGGAAGCTTGAGGACATATATGCTTCAAATGATTTGTGGGAGAAAGACTATCAAAAAGTGAAGGAAATGTCCGGCAAACTGCTTCCATATAAAGAGCATATGGATGAAAGTCCGGCAAAGCTTCTTGAATGCCTGAATTTGAGTACTGATATGACCAGGCTGTTCGAGAAGGTTTATGTATATGCCCATATGAGAAGCCACGAGGATAGTACGGTTTCCTTCTATCAGGGACTTGCCGACCGTGCCGATTCTCTCGGAGTTACTGTTAACAGTGCAAATTCCTTTATTGTACCGTCTATTCTTTCTATGCCGGATGAAAAGCTTGAGGGTTTTCTTAAAGAAAGCGAGGATTTGAGGTTTTATAAAAGGTTTCTGGATGAAATAAGGAGGATGAAGCCTCATGTATTGAGTGCCGCAGAAGAGCAGCTTCTGGCAATGGCAGGGGAAATAGCCCTGGCACCGGAGACAATATTTGATATGCTTAATAATGCTGATATAAAATTCCCATATATCAAAGACGAAAATGGAAATGAAGTGGAGCTGACAAAGGGAAGGTATCTGCAATTTATGGAGAACAATGACAGAAATGTGAGGAAGGATGCTTTCGATGCTTTGTACAGTACTTATTACAAACAGAAAAATACTTTGGCGGCGCTCCTCAATGCCAATGTAAAGGCGAATATATTCAGCTCAAAGGCAAGAAAATACGGTTCCGCAAGAGAGGAGTCGCTTTTTGCAGATAATGTACCGGTTGAGGTATATGACAACCTTATAAATGCAATCCACGACAATATCAATCTGATGCACAGATACGTCAGGCTTAGGAAAAGGATAATGGGACTTGAAGAGCTGCATATGTACGACCTTTATGCACCTATGATTAAAGAAGTAAAAATGAAGATACCCTTCGAGGAAGCAAAGAAAACTGTCAAGGAAGGCTTGCGGGTATTAGGGGAAAATTACATCAAAGATCTTGAAAAGGGATTAAGCTCAGGATGGCTGGATATTTATGAGAACGAGGGGAAAAGAGGCGGTGCATACTCGTGGGGCTGCTATGACTCACATCCTTATGTGCTTCTGAACCATGCAGATACGCTGAATCATATGTTTACCCTTGCACATGAAATGGGCCATGCGCTGCACAGTTATTACTCTGATAGCAGCCAGCCTTACATTTATGCACAATATAAGATATTCGTTGCAGAAGTGGCTTCAACTCTCAATGAATCGCTGTTAATGAATCATCTTCTCAAAACTACCGATGACAAAATGAATAAAATGTACTTGTTGAATTACTTCATGGAGCAGTTCAGGACAACTGTATATCGGCAGACAATGTTTGCCGAGTTCGAAAAAATAATACATGAAAAGGCTGAGGCAGGGGAGGCATTGACTTCCGAACAGCTGTGCTCGATATACAGGGATTTGAATATCCTGTATTATGGCCCTGATATGGTAATAGATGATTATATAGACATGGAGTGGGCGAGGATTCCGCACTTCTATACAAGCTTTTACGTATACAAGTATGCGACAGGCTTTTCGGCTGCAGTATCCATATCGCAGCAGATATTGGAGGAAGGGCAGCCTGCAGTAGACTGCTATCTGGAGTTCCTTAAAAGCGGCGGCTCCGATTACCCCATTGAACTTTTGAAAATTGCCAATGTGGATATGTCCGCAAAAGAGCCGGTAGAAAATGCCCTTAAGCTATTCGGCAGTCTTATTGATCAGATGGAAGAGCTTTTGGAAAAATAACAGTTAGATCACAAGGTCCGGTTTTCGCCGGAACCTTGCTGAAAATCTGGGATGAGGTAATGCAAATGAACGATATTGCGGGAAAGGGCTGTGAAATATTAATACCATTCAGTGAGAGGAAACCGCTTCCTGATATTGAGCGAAGTCTTATAAAAGGATACAGAAAGAACATCTGGAGCAGGTTTGTAAAAGCAGTCAAGGACTTCAACCTGATAGATGAGGGGGACAAGATAGCGGTAGGGGTGTCCGGAGGAAAGGACAGCATGCTGATGGCAAAGCTTTTTCAGGAGCTTCAGAAACATGGGGAGGTCCCTTTTGAGCTTGAATTTATAGCAATGGACCCGGGTTATCATGAAAATATCAGGGAGCTTTTGGTGGAAAACTGCAAATACCTTGAAATACCCATTCATTTATTTGAATCAGGAATATTCAAGATTGTAGACAAAATAGCAAAGGATTACCCTTGCTATATGTGTGCAAAAATGCGCCGCGGAGCCCTTTATGGAAAGGCAATGGAGCTGGGCTGCAACAAGCTTGCCCTGGGGCATCACTTCAATGATGTTATTGAGACTACAATGCTGAATATACTGTATACAGGAAGCTTCAAAACAATGCTCCCTAAGCTTAAATCCGCAAATTTCAAGGGACTGGAGCTTATAAGGCCGCTATATTATGTTGAAGAGCTGTATATTGAAAGATTTATACAAAACAGCGGCATATGGCCTTTAAATTGTGCCTGCATGGTAGCCGCAGAGAAGATAGGAAACAAACGACATAAAATAAAAGCCCTTATAAAGGAATTGAAGGAAAATATAGAAAACGTGGATACGAATATTATGAGGGCAGCACAGAATGTCAATATGGAAGCCATATTGGGCTGGCACAAAGAAGGAAGGCAGTATTCGTACCTGGATTTTTATGATGATGACGAATAAGCTGGGACCCTTTCCTATCATACCCCTTAACCCTGCATCCAGCAATCTGGGTGTATAGGAATCCATTCTGCAGCTGGTCGTGGGTCCCGCGGACCCTATTGGCTGACACGTCTTTGCAGGTGTATTATCCTTTGTATTTACTCTATTAAGTGCCATGGTAAACAGGCATTTCTTTATTCATAACCATATCAATATTGGCAAGAATCATACCTGAAATATCTTTTGCGGGGGGCCACGGCTCGCTGCCTTTTCAATTCTGCCCCTGATATCTTTCCACAAGAAACTGTAATCTGCTCTATCGCTTATTATTACAGCAGGATTCTGCTGATAATTCATAACTTATTCAGATAAGGAGTAAAATGCGACGCAATAGCCCTCAAGTTTGTTGATTCTCTTGGGGAGAATTACATAGTATATCGATGCACACGGGTTATGATTTTGACAGGCCATAGGCATAGTAAAAAGCTAGATATTCTTTTCTGTGGGCTGCCTGTGGAACTCCACATGC
>JAKPKE010000197.1 GCA_029553855.1 Bacillota bacterium
TCCTATTATAGAAGGAACAGTACCATAACAAATGGTTTCTCCCGTAGAATCTATTGCTCCTGCGGTAAATTCTGCAGGCTGAGAAATAGTAACACTACATTGAGCAACTACTTTATTTTGAAATATAAAAATAGTTATCAGGCTTGTTAATACAAGCAATAGCTTATTTATTTTTACGCTATACATACGTTTGTTTATTTTTTTTATCATATTTTTCATGGACATGGCGCTGTAACACATCCTTTATTGTTTTTAATTCTAATTTTATAAGTATCAGCGGGCAAGCCTGTCAGTGTATAGTTCGGATAAGTTCCTGTAAACGAAGCACTATAACTTGTCCCATTATTGATTGAAAATGAATAAGGAGCATCATTCCCACTTGTAATGGTTATTGATATACTTCCATCATTTTCTCCATAACAACTCACATCATTGCCAAGAGTTGTATATCTAGTTTCAAGTATTTTAATAGTAAAAGGAAAATTTGAAGGAAAGCCTCTTTCTCCGCTTTTAACGGTAAGTATTCCTTTATAAATACCTCCCGATGCCGTATCCGGAATCGCTATTAATATTGAATCTGCCGTTAAAGTAGTATAAGCAACATCTTGAAATCCGGCATTACGTGCTTCTTTATTATATTCTATCTTGTATAAATCGGGGCATCCTTGTAGTATTGAATATTTTAAATAGGCTAATGAGGTACCATGACACACTACAATAGGCGTATCTAACAACTGTAAAATTGAATGTGAAGGCGGACATGTTATTCTAACCAATCCATCTGATCCGAAACCACCTGCATTATATTGTCCATTAGCACCATACGCACCGCCACCACCGCCACCAGGACAATTTCCCGGACAACCGGGTCCTGCATTACCAAACTTAGCATGCCCACCATCACCACCTCCCAAAGGAGCAGTAGCTCCCCTACTGGGTGGAGGCGGATTTCCTCCGCCAATGGTCGCAGGTGCATTTCCATCCGCACTTACGCCTGCTGAAGAACCACCGCCACCGGCACGCGGTGATACTCCTGTAGCTCCTGCTCCTCCTGAAAACCTAACAGTTCCTATTCCATTGTTTCTATTTCCTCCGGTAGCCCTCGTAGCAGTATTATTTGCTACACTATTTCCTCCTTTTGCCAATACCACAGCATTATTAACATTGGCTGTAGGACTAAACCATGAATCCTCCCCTGGTGCTGTTGTTGTAGCTCCTTTTCCTACATTAATAGTGTAAATATGTCCGGGTGTAATCAAAATAGTATCTCTTGAGTAAGCACCGCCACCGCCACCGCCACTCACCCCATTACTATTATTACGCGTCCCACCTTTACCTCCTCCACCCCATGTTTCTACTATGGCTCTGAAAGCCGTATCCGTAGCACAAGTAGTGAAAGTAGTAGAAGAAGTGTATGTTATGACTACTTTATTCGTTAACTGCACTATTCCGGTTGCTGCCACATCGAAATACTCA
>JAKPKE010000214.1 GCA_029553855.1 Bacillota bacterium
CAAGCTTTCACTACGACCTGGATAGGGTATCCGCCGTATGGAAGGTGATAGAACAAAGCGGTTTCAGCGATGAAATTGTTTTTAGCGTTGATGCCAATCAGGGGTGGAATGTCCGTGATGCCATTCGCAATATCAACAAACTGGCGGAGTATGGAGTTACAATTGCAGAGCAGCCGGTAAAATTTAATTCTCCCATACGTTTAATGGAATTAAAACGCAACTGCCCTGTGAAACTTTTTGGAGATGAATCAGTAGCAACTGTATTAGATTTTGTTCGCTATATAGAAATGGGAGCTTTGGATGGTATTCATATTAAGTTGATAAAATGCGGCGGAATTAATAATGCCCTAAGGCTTATGCATTTGGCTGAAGCACATCAGATTGAATACATGATTGGGGGCATGGACGAAGGTATGATGGCAGTAGCAGCAGCAGTACAGTGTGCAGCAGTTGCCAATACCAACCTTTTTGAGGTACATGGGCATATGCGTATAAAGGATGATCCTACTTCCGGGTTGGTGGTCAGAGGAAGTATTGTTATCGTACCTGATGATCCTGGTTTAGGAGTTACAATTGATGAAACAAAGCTTCATAAAGTATTTGAGACATAAATAAGTGATTGCTTATTTAATATTGATCAAAGTTAGCGTAGATTCTATGTCATTTATAGATTTTAAATTTAATAAATAAAAGGAGATATTAGCGTGTATATAAAAAGAATGTCCTTTGCAGAGGAAGAGTTTAAATCGAGACTGGCAAAAGTTCAGGAAGAGATCAAAGCCAGAGGCCTGGATATGATGTTGGTTCATACTCCGGAGAATATTTTTTATCTGACAGGTCATCATTCAGCAGGCTACTATATGTATACATGTTTAGTGGTTCATCCGACAAAGGAGCCGGTGCTGGTGGTCCGTTACGGGGAAGTGGGCAATGCACTTATTTATTCATTCTTGAATAAGGATAATCTCTGCATTTATGACGACACCGACGATCCTCTGGAAAAAACGGTGGAAGGGATAAAACAATTGGAGGCTAATCCTAAGAAAATAGGTACTGAAGAAACATCATTCTTTTTCAGTATTAGGAATTACAAGGCATTGGCCGGTAAGCTTACCGCCGCTGAGCTAATCAGTGCTGGCGGATTGGTGGAGCAGTTCAGGATTGTAAAGTCACCCGCCGAGCTGGATTATATACGTAAGGCATGCAGGGCGGTAAATGCCGGAATGAAAGCAGGTATGGATGCCATAAAAGAAGGTGAAAATGAAGATAATGTGGCAGCTGCTATTTGGCAGGCTGTAGTTTCTCATGGATGCCAGCATATGGGGATGGAGCCTTTTGTTGCCAAAGGTTGGAAATCAGGCTTGATGCATAATGTATGGTCAGGTGATGCTATCGTAAATGGCGATTGCATTTTATTGGAGATTCCTGCAGCTATTAACCGTTATCATGGTGCTCTTATGAGAAGCGCTTATGTCGGAAATCCTCCTGAAATAATAAAAGAGTGGTCTGACGTATGTATTGAGGCGTTGAACGCAGCGCTTAAGGCAATAAAGCCTGGTGTCACCAGCGGCGATGTGGACGAGGCTTGCCGTGGTGTTATAGAGAGAGCCGGACTGTATGATCATTTTAGAAAGCGTACGGGTTATTCCATTGGCTGTGCTTTTGCTCCTGACTGGGGAGAAGGTCATATATGCAGCCTGCAAAAGGGGGACAAGCGCTTGCTGGTTCCCGGCATGGTTTATCATATGCCTCCCGCTATCAGAATGCTAGGCGAGTTTGGTGTGGGCTTCAGCGAGACTGTTATAGTTACTGAAAACGGATGTGAGATTTGCACGGATTATCCAAGAGAGTTGGTAATCAAATAGTATCTTAAACACAGCCTAATATTTAGAGATTAGAAATGATTGTTGTTGGGGAAAGAAAAAGAAAACCTTTATTGGAGGGATATTATGTTTGAGTCGGTATATGCATATATGTCCAAATATGGAGATAAAATAGGCGCAGTTGTTCGGGATATCCGCAGCGGAGAAAAAGTATGTGTAAACCCGGACAAGCAGTTTGCTGCGGCCAGTGTAATAAAGCTTCCTGTTATGTGGGAATTCTATAGGAAAGTTGCAGCCCGAGAAATTGATGTCCATGAAAAATTTGTGCTGCACGATTCCAATAAAGTTGGATCATCCGTATATGATTTTGGTATATTACGAGAGATGCACGACGGATTGGAACTCACCTATAAGGATATTCTTACGCTTATGATTATTATCAGTGATGA
This sequence comes from Bacillota bacterium, assembly GCA_029553855.1. Lineage (GTDB taxonomy): Bacteria > Bacillota > Clostridia > Lutisporales > Lutisporaceae > BRH-c25. Next base: position 2,273 of record JAKPKE010000214.1, read on the forward strand.
TACTGCGACAAATATTTTGCTGGATATGCTGAATATGGATAATATCACAAAAACCGTTCGGGAAATCGGGATGAAGAATACGATTGTTCAAAGACGTATGCACGATTATGAAAAAGTATTAGTCGGCATTGATAACCGAACAACCGCAGGTGATATGGATCAAATTTTACATGTGATTTTGCAGGGGGGGCATTTACCTTTTGAATATCACGAAGCCATGTTGGAAGTAATGGCAAAGCAACAGGTTAATACTGCAATACCGCTTTATCTCTCACCAAAGCTTAAAATTGCCCACAAAACGGGATCCATACTGGATTTTGGATTGGAGCATGATGTAGGTATTATTTATGATGAGAAAGATATACCCGCTGTTGCCATTTCAATTTTGACCAAGGGTTTAGATGACAACCGGGTTGTGATGGGTAAAATTGCAAAAATGGCATTTGATGAGATCAAGCAAAAATATTTATAACTATAGTACATATTCAAAATATAAAGGTGGTGCTATTTTGAAAATACTAAGAAAAGTGGATAGGGCTATTGCGGTATTTGAGGAGCATACGTTATCCATATGCGTATGTGTCATGACGATTGTATTGATATACAATGTTGCCGCACGTTATATATTCAAATCCGGTGTAGGCTGGTCGGAGGAAATAGGCAAATTGTGCATGGTAGTTGCTACATACTTGGGACTTAGCTATGTCACACGAATTGCCCGTCACATAAATATGACAATAGTAACTGATAGATTGAATAAAAAAGGTCAGCGCATATTTCAAATTTATATGAATTTTATAACGGCTGTGATGTTTTTATTCCTCACTTTTTATGCATTTACCTATGCAATTAATTATGTCATGCCCTTGGGGCGCGTTACTACAAATTTACGTATTCCGGTCTATCTTATGGTGCTGCTGATGGCCATTGGGTTCTTATTAACCGCATACCGCTTCTTTTATATAGGTCTGCTGAATGTTTTAAATAAGGAGGAAGTTTACTTTTCTTCCGATCATACAGGCCCTGTAGTAGATGAAGACTACGTAGAAATTTGTTCAGTCGGTGCTGAGGGTAATATCGAAGATTCTGAAAACAAAGGGGGTAATGCATCGTGACCGTAGAAATACAGATATTAATCATTATGGTCGGGATTTTCTTCTTTTTCCTGGTGGCGGGATTCCCGATGATGATACCTTTAATCCTGGCTCCTGTTGTTATTATGGCATTGTATATTCCGAACCTGGATCCCCTAACTATTGTGCAGCAACTATTCACAGGGGTACAGATATATTCATTGCTGGCAGTTCCCATGTATATGTTTGCCGCCGACATCATGTGCAAAGGGCGCACTGCGGAATCACTGATAGATATTATGAAAAGCTTTGTGGGACATATCCGCGGAGGGCTTGCAATTTCAGCAGCGGCTGCATGTACATTCTTTGGCGCAATCTCAGGCTCCTGCCAGGCTACTTTGGTGGCAATCGGCAAGCCCATGCGCCCCAAAATGCTTGAAGCCGGTTATAAGGACAAGGATGTCATTGCGCTGTTAATGAACAGTGCCAACATTGCGATGCTTATCCCGCCAAGTGCAACGATGATACTCTTCTGTGTGACGGCTGGCACTTCGGTGGCAGAATTGTTTTTGGCCGGTGTTGTACCCGGTCTTGTTATGTTCTTTATGTTTGCTATTTATAGTTATATTCACGCACGTAGGAATAATACTCCCATTCAACCGCGCGCATCTTGGGGAGAACGCTGGAGAGTAATCAAAAAAGGTGCCCTGGCAATAGGCTTTCCCATTGTTGTATTAGGTGGTATTTATGCCGGTATTTTCAGCGTAATTGAATCAGCAGCTATTGCAGTCCTTTACGCAATAATCATGGAAATGTTTATTTACAAGTCGGTTACTCTGAAGGATATCTATGAGCTTGCCCGCAAAACAGGGATGGTAACATCCGCAGTTTTCGTGTTGATTGCCGCAGGCAACGCTTTTTCCTTTGTTGCGACCTACTCTATGATACCGCAAACAATTCTGCGGCTGGTACTGGGACCGAGTCCGACGAAGCTGCAAATGCTAATAGTAATAAGTGCTGCTTTCTGGATTATGAATATGTTTGTGGATGGGACAGTCACCATCCTGATATTGGTGCCAATATTCTTTAAAACAGCGGTTGCTTTAGGCATTGATCCCATCCATATCGGTATTATCGTTACTATGCAATCCGCTATCGGTTCCATTACACCGCCGTTCGGATGCAACATTTTCACAGCTTGTGCAATCTATCGAAAGTCATATGCAGATTGTGTAAAGGGCCTGCCTCCCTATATCATCATGATGGTCCTTGTATCTATACTGTTGATTGCCTTCCCCGTACTTTCTACGGGTATTGTCGACCTTGTATATAAGTAACCAATAGTCTGTTATACCGGGTGCCATATTGGGAAATCAAGGCGCCAGGTTAAGAACAAATATAAATAAAGGAGAGAGAAGAAATGAAAAGCAAAATTACAATGCTACTAGTTATTACCCTGATACTGAGCATGTTGGTCGGCTGCCAGCCTGCTGTCAAACCTGCCGCACCATCCGCTGACCAACCTGCGGCTTCCCCAGGTGAGAAATACACCTGGAGGATAGCTATTGCCGAAACTGAGGATAGCTCTTCTGCCTACTGGCACAAGGAATTTGCCAAAAATCTACATGAGATGAACCCTAATATCAATCTGGAAATATTCTATTCCGGTCAATTGGGCGATATTACAGACTGCATTGAAATGTGCATGAATGGTCAGCTTGAATTTGTTGATGCCGGTCCTCAGAATAGTGCCAACTACGTCCCTGAAGTAGCAGTATTCAATCTGCATTTTTTCTGGCCTAATGATGAAGATGTGCTTAATAAGGTGCTTCTGGACAGCAAACCCGCTTTCAAGGCTGTGTCCGATTTGTATGCACCTAAAAACCTCAAACTGCTTGCCATGCATAGTCTTGGCTTCCTGCAGATGACTTCAAATAAGCCCATACGTACGTTAGACGATATGAAAGGCATGAAGTTTCGCGTCATGCAATCCCCTATACTTATGAATACCTATTCGCTCTATGGCGCAAACCCCACACCTATCCCCTATATGGAAACTTATAGTGCCTTGCAGTTAGGCACGGTAGAAGCGGAGGAAAACCAGGCCTCCTGCATACTGGATATGAAGTTCCATGAAGTACAGAAATACCTGACTGTCACTAACCACGCCATTATGCCAGGATTCATCTGCATCAACCAGGGTTACTTTGATAAATTACCTGCAGATATTCAGAAGACTGTATTGGATGCTATAGAAAAGACGCAGCGCTGGTTTGTGGATGAGAAAATTGACCCCAAAATGCAGGGTGAAAAGTTGGAGAAAATTCGCAATTCCGGCACAGGCATCGAGTTTTTAGAGCTTGATCCCACTGAACGTGTGCGTTTTGAAGAAGCCGCTAAAGGTGTTGTAGATTTCTATATTCAGGAATACGGCAAAGAAGCCGGTGCCGCATTGGTTGATACTCTGCGTGCTGAAATCGCAAAGGCGCAGGGAAAGTAAACGGGCATTTATTGAAATAGGAGGTTATCTATATGGACGATTTGGATTATGGCGCAAGAGGTAAAATTGGTCTTATAGTTCCATCTACTACATGGATTATGGAGCCTGAGTTCAATTACATGGTGCCAAAGGGGGTAATTGTGCAGACTACCCGTGTGGCAATAGGCGCCGGTACCGTAGAAGGCTATAAAAAAATGGTGCTGGGTGTGAAAGATTGCGCAAAATTGCTTTCTTCTATCCCTACGGATATCAATATTTTAGGTTGCACCAGCGGCAGCTTTGTAAACGGCAACGCATTTGATAAATCTCTTTGCGAGGATATATACAAAGCGACCGGTGTTCCTTTTACCACCACCTCCACTTCTCTTGTAAAGGCGTTAAAGAGCTATGATGCGAAGAAAATCTGCATTATGACTCCTTATACAAAAGATGTGAACGAACTCGCCGCTGCCTATTTCAGTGAAAACGGTATTGAGGTCATCAACGACATCGGCCTGGGACTGCAATGGGATAAAGAGATGAACGCAATTCCTTTGGAACAGATTTACCAATATGCCTGCAAGGTTGATAGGCCGGAAGCCGATGCGGTTGCCATACTTTGCACCGGGCTTCGCACGGTTCCCATAATAGATTATGCGGAACGCGCCTTAGGAAAGCCGGTTGTCTCTGCAATACAATCCTCCATGTGGAATGTGCTGCGCAGCATCCATATTACGGACCCCGTTCCAAATGCGGGCTCCCTGATGCTTAAGTAGACTGACTCTGATATAAAAACCCCTTTCAGCTTTAATTGTTTATTGCCGAAAGGGGTTACTTATTTAGAAACATTAAACCGGCTTATTTCGCTTACTGTAATGTTCAATATGCTGCAGCACTGCAGAATATACTCGTTCAGGATCACGGGATTCCAATGCATCAAGGATACTGAGATGTTCATGGGTAGATACAATAATTGTGGATGCTTCTCTATTAAGAGTTGATTTTTCAGTTTTTTCGATTATGTAACGAAAACGCATAGTATAAGTTTTTATCATTGTTAATATCTCAGATAGAAACTTTGATCCGGCGTAGTAATGTAAAAGTTCATGTACCGCCATATCGGATTCTACATAAGCGGCAACATTGGAAGGATCATCAAGCACGCTATTTAGTTGATTTCGAACAGCATCGATTTTATTCTGAGGAATAAGCGGAGTGGAAATTTTTGCAGCATAGGGCTCCAACATTTTTCGAATATCAACAGAAATTTTATATTCATCCGATCCGCCGGCAGCGACAGCTGCCTGTTTATGCGGCATAAGATCAATAAGCCCATCCTTGCTGAGCATGTTCAGAGCTTCCCTTATTGGGGCACTGCTAATATTCATTTTGTTTGCAATGCTAAGGATGTTCAAACGCTCCCCAGGTTTAAAATTACCAAGTATAATTTCTGTCTTTAGTGCGTTATAAACACGGTCTTTAAGCAATATTGCATTTCCAAAGTTTTCAAATGAATTCATGAGATATATTCCTTTCTAACTGTTAAATATATGCAGTTTACTGCAAATATAATGGAAATTACAATTTAAGCTGAATTAAAACAAATATTATGTAATATCTCTACAATACTTTATATTAGCATGTTTTTGATGGAAATACAATAGAAGGCCTAAATTAACAATTAATATTCCAAAAATTGAAAAAATTGATGAAGCATAAGAGGTAAACAAATAGGCTATATATAAAAAGAGAGGGCTTCCGCGAGGGAGCCTCTCTTTTTCCTAACACCTGCATTCGTTCTTTGATTCAAGGAGTTCACTTAATATTGTCTCACAATCAACAATCACTTCGCAGATGCAGTGGATATTAACGAACTTGAATTTGTCATGGCATCGAAAAACTGCAAGATCGCCTATTACAGATACTACTTCCACATTTTCCTGAACGCAATCGTCGCAGGTGTTGAGTATCACAGTAGCCCTGTTATCATCATTATCTGCCAGAAGGCATAGTAAATCCTTTGTGTTATCCGGAAAGTGCTTTACTCTGAAATCTTTATCTCTTCTGCATTCTTTGCCCATTTAATTCACCTCCTAAATATTTGAGGATAATAGATTCGATTTTTTGCATTTGCAGAAGTCATGAATCTATTTACAGGAGATAGACCGGTTCCTCCCGTATGTACCTCTGATATCATAATATTATTTTGTACAAATAATGTGACAGCTAAGTTAATATTTATGTTATTATTTAGAGTATATAGTGCCATATGATTCTAAAAACAATATAGGGGATTAAGGAGGTAAATCCATGAACCATATGAGACTGATATCGGATACCGTGAATGATCTGAAACATTCTGAGATTGTCAGAATATATGAGATGGCGGTCAGAATGGAGGATGTGATTGTACTTGCTATGGGGCAGTCTGATTTCGATACACCGGATAATGTATCCCTGGCGGGTATTAAGGCGATATGCGGCAAATATACAAGGTACACTGATGACCTGGGTATCGAGGAGTTGAGGGCTGCTATTTCGGATTATATCGATAGAAGATATGGGGTAAAATATGAACCCAAAAATGAAATAATTGCTGCTGCAGGTGTGAGCAATGCCATAGATACGGTGCTTCGGTCAATAATAAATCCCGGGGATGAGATAATAGTCCATCAACCCAGCTATAATTCCTACATACCCTGCATAAGGCTTGCCGGCGGTAAGCCGGTAATAATAGAAACGTACGCAGATGATGGCTTTAAGCTGAGCCCGGACAGGCTTAGGGAGACTATAACCGAAAGGACAAAAGCACTTATTCTTTCATATCCTAACAATCCTACCGGAGCCTGTATGGAAAGGGAGGAACTATTGGCAATAAGGGATGTGATTGCGGATAAGGATATTTTGGTGCTGTCCGATGAGATTTACAGTGAAATCTACTTTGAGGGAAGATTCACGAGCTTTGCTTCACTTCCGGGAATGAAAGAAAAGACCATAGTGCTGAACGGAGTAACCAAAAGCTTTTCGATGCCCGGATGGAGGCTGGGGTATGCCTGCGGACCCGCAGCAATAATTGATGCGATGCTGAGGATACATCAGTACAGCACAATCAATGCGCCCAGCATATCACAGCACGCTGCCGTCGAAGCACTTAATAATGGCGATGAATATGTCGGGGAGGCTCTGGGCATTTATAATGAACGGAAAGAATATATGTACCGGCGTTTTATGGATATCGGACTTAAATGCCTGAAGCCTAAAGGGGCCATATACTTTTTCCCCTCAATCAAAGAAACGGGGCTGTCATCCAGGGAGTTTTGCGACAGGCTTCTTCGGGAAGCAAAGGTGGCGGCCGTCCCCGGATACGAATTCGGAAGCTGCGGAGAAGGCTATATAAGGTGCTCTTTTACTGCGAAACAGGATAAGTTGGAAAAAGCCATGGATCGAATAGAAAGGTTTGTAAAAGGTTTATGATACTAAAAAAGTTGGATGCAGCGTGCCAAATATAATTAATATGCTAATATGTATTGGAGGAGACAGGACGAATTATGGAACTATATAAGAAAATCACGGAAGGAATTGGCCCTTTATATGGGCAGAACATGAGAGAAGCATCAGAAAGGCTTGACAAACTGGCAAAACCTATCGGCAGCCTTGGAAAGTTGGAGGAGCTGGCGGTTAGAATTTCCGGAATGACCGGAAGGCTATTCAATAGCTTTGATAAAAAAGTTATTATAATAATGGCTGCAGACAACGGCGTGGTGGAGGAAGGGGTAAGCTCCTGTCCACCAATAGTTACAACAATACAAACAATTAACTTTTTAAAAGGAGTCACAGGTGTCTGTGTGCTGTCAAAGCATGCCGGAGCCGATATCAGAGTAGTTGATATAGGAATCGGAAGTGATTTGGAGCATCCCGGACTGATAAGCAGAAAAATAAGAAAAGGCACTTCCAATATGGCAAAAGGACCTGCAATGAGCAGGGAGGAGGCTTATAAGGCCATAGAGACAGGGATGGAAATGGTATCGCAGCTTGTGGGTGAGGGCTACGGGCTTTTCGGAACAGGAGAAATGGGAATAGGCAACACCAGTACAAGCAGTGCAGTTGTAATGGCTTTCCTGGGCTGCAATGCTGATGCTGCGGTAGGAAAAGGCGCAGGATTGACTGAGGAAGGTTTTAGGAATAAGAAGGATGTCATCAGCAAAGCAATAATGGTTAATGGTCCGGAACCCAATGATCCCATTGATGTGCTTTCAAAGGTTGGGGGATTTGACATTGCCGGAATGGCCGGGTGTTTCCTGGGAGCAGCTTATCACAGGGTGCCGATTGTTATTGACGGCTTTATTTCGGCTGCCGCTGCCCTGGCGGCATATAGAATAAATCCCGGGGTCAGGGATTTTATGATAGCTTCCCATTGCTCCGAAGAGCCGGGATATGATCTTGTAATAAAGGAATTAGGGCTTGAACCTATGCTGGAGCTTGGCATGAGGCTGGGGGAGGGGAGCGGTTGCCCTCTTGCATTTAATATAATTGAGGCTGCGGAAGTCATTATATCTGAAATGGCAACTTTAGAAGAGGCAAAGATCGAGGATGATTTTCTTATAGATATAAGGGAGAAATAATATGGGAAGAGCAATTCTTATAACAGGCGGTGCGAGAAGCGGCAAGAGCAGCTATGCGGAGAAGCTGGCTAAAGAGCTTGGGGGAAGTGTTCTATACATAGCCACATCAATACCCTTTGATGAAGAAATGAAAAACAGGGTAAAGAGGCACAGGGAATCAAGACCTGCCGGATGGGACACCTATGAAGGATTTAAAGGACTTGGGCCCCTTATAGCCGGAAAGGGCAGTGAATATAATGTAATACTCCTTGACTGTATTACACTCATGATTACAAACCTCCTGCTGGAACATCAGGACATGGATTATGAAGAGACGGAAAGGAAAATAAAGAAGGAGATTGAGAAACTGCTAATGGGCGTCGCCAAAACGAAGGCTGTCGTAATAATGGTTTCCAATGAGATAGGGAGCGGGATTGTGCCTGAGAATCCTTTGACAAGGGCGTTCAGGGATATTGCGGGACGGATGAATCAGCACATAGCAGAGCAGTGCGGAGAAGTATTTCTCACTGTCTGCGGACTTCCTCTCAAGCTTAAATAAACACGGAGGAACGAAGAAATGAGGATTTTTATTCTTACCTTGCAGTTCCTGACCAGGATACCCATATACAAAGAATTACAGTCAACCGATGAGGATTTTGCAAAGGGAGTTGTGTTTTTCCCCATAGTAGGGTTGATTGTAGGTGCTTTTAATCTGACGGTATTAATTGCTTCCTCAAAAATATTGGGGGGAATTTTTCCAATCATATGCTGCCTTATTGCAGGCACAGTCATTACAGGGGGCTTTCATACAGACGGTCTTGCTGATACATGCGACGGCATTTTTTCATCCCGTACCAGGGAGAGAATGCTTGAAATAATGAGAGACAGCAGAATAGGTACTATGGGGACGATAGCAATATTTTTTGACTACCTTATGAGACTGTCTCTTCTTGCCATGCTGACCGGCAGGGGATTGCACTATGCTGTGCTGCTTTCCCCCGTAGCCGCAAAAACCTTGATGGTTCTGCTTATGAAGACCTCAGTGTATGCCCGTTCCGGTAACGGCTTGGGCGGACTCTACCTTGAAAAGCAGACTATGGGTGCAACTGTGCTGGCAGCTGCAATCGGATTGGCAATAATGTCGGGTTTTTCGGGAATATGGGGCATTGTTGCTTTTGGAATCTGTGCGGTTTTTTGCTTTCTTTACAGAAGCTTCATATACATAAAGCTGCAGGGGATGACCGGCGATACCCTGGGGGCTGCCAATGAATTCCTGGAAATTTCATTTGTTCTTATAATGGCAATTATGGCCGGGAGGGGCATTATATGAATGGCAATAAGACTGAGCTGTATTTAATAAGGCACGGAGAAACAGAACTAAATACAAAAGGATTGTATTGCGGCTGGACTGATTGCGGACTCAGCGATAAGGGAATAATGCAGGCGGAGGATTTAGCCGATATATTTCAAAATATCAGCTTCGATGCTGTTATTTCAAGCAGTCTCGCCAGGTCGATCATTACCGCAGCCATTGTGAGCAGATATGACCCTGATGAGATTGTTAGAGATGACCGGCTGAGAGAGCTTAATTTTGGAGCCTGGGAAGGAATGCACCACAGCGAAATCAGTAAGAAGTACAAGTATGCATGGGATAGCTGGGGAAGTGATTGGAAGAGTGCGCTCCCGCCGGGAGGCGAAAGTTTTTTTGATATATATATGCGAGTAAAAAGCAGCATTGAGGATATACTGAAAGAATATAAAGGAAAGAGAGTGCTTGTTGTATCCCATCTGGGCACTATGAGGATAATACCGACAATACTTTTGGGGCTCCCCCAGGAGGCCTGCTGGTTCTTTACTGCGGAGCAAGGCAGATACAGCCACTATGAAATCGATGATACAGGGTATTGTATTATACGGAAAATAAACAGCGGCAGATAAAAAACCACCGCCTTGCATGCCTTGTCTTGCTTGCTTCTATCCGTTTTTTAGGATAGCAAATTATGATGTAATATTTATGAAAAACATGGCACAAAATATCTCTATGATATATAATAAGCTTTGTGGATTAAGAATTTCGGGGGTGTTATTATGAAGTTAGAAAATATTGGAGCTAAAATGCACTACAATCTCACCGTGGGAAAGCTTGTAGAGGCTGCGTTGAAAAAAGAAGATGCTGCTCTTACCGATTTGGGAGCACTGAACATCAACACAGGCAAATATACCGGAAGGTCGCCCGGGGACAGGTTTATAGTTGATGATCCCAGCATACATGATAAAGTGGATTGGGGAAAGGGTAATGTACCTATTAGCCCTGAGAAATTTGAAAAATTGTATAACAAAATGCTCGGCTATATTAAAGGCAAGGAGCTTTTCATATTTGACGGTTTTGTTGGAGCAGACAAGAATTATAGAATGCCAATAAGAGTAATAAACGAATATGCAAGTCAGAATCTTTTTGCCCAGAACCTGTTCATTAAGCCAAAGGCGGAAGAACTGGAGGGCTTTGAGCCTGAATACACAATATACGCCGCACCGGGCTGCCTTGCTGATGCGGCAGCAGATGGTGTGAATTCGGAAGCTTTTATTATATTAAACTTCGCAAGAAAAATCATTTTAATAGGCGGCTCCAAATACTGCGGAGAGATAAAGAAATCGATTTTTACGGTTATGAATTTCATACTTCCTCAGAAGGGCGTAATGCCTATGCACTGTTCGGCCAATATAGGGAAAAATGATGATGTTGCATTGTTTTTCGGATTATCGGGTACAGGGAAAACTACTTTGTCCGCCGACAAGGGAAGAAGGTTAATCGGCGATGACGAGCACGGATGGACTGATAATGGGGTATTTAACTTTGAAGGGGGCTGTTATGCAAAGTGCATCAGACTTTCAAAAGAAAATGAACCCCAGATCTGGAATGCCATAAGATTTGGTACAATATTGGAAAATGTAGTCCTGGACCAGGAGACCGGCGTTCCGGATTACGATAGTGAGAAATATACTGAAAATACACGTGCAGGCTATCCTGTTACATACATTGATGGTGCGGTTGAAGAAGGGGCGGGAGGCAATCCTTCCACAATAGTATTTCTTACGGCCGACGCCACAGGGGTATTGCCTCCGATTTCAAAGCTTACAAAAGAACAGGCAATGTACCACTTTATGTCCGGTTATACAAGCAAGCTTGCAGGAACAGAAAGGGGCATCATAGAGCCTACCGCCACGTTCTCCACTTGCTTTGGCGCACCTTTTATGCCTATGAAGCCGCAGGTTTATGCAGAGCTGCTTGGGAAGAAGATTGATGAGAACAATTCAGGTGTTTTCCTTGTTAATACAGGCTGGGCCGGGGGTTCCTACGGCGTCGGAAAACGTATGAAGCTGTCCTATACAAGGGCTATGGTAAACGCTGCAATCAGCGGAAAACTTGACAATGCTGATTATGATACCGATCCGATATTCGGGCTGGCTGTTCCTACCGAATGCCCGGGGGTGCCTTCAGAGGTCCTTAAGCCTGTTAACGTATGGCAGGATAAGTCTGAATATGAAAAGACGGCGGTTAAGCTTGCAAGGGACTTTAATGCAAACTTTCAAAGATTTAAGGGTGTATCTGAGGATATTGTAAAGGCAGGGCCGATAGTAAAGTAGGTTACGGGATTTCGAGGTTTCGAGGTTACGGGTATGGGTCGGGCTTCGGGGTCAGGATTCCTCGCTGCGCCAGGAATGACACAGGGTATGGGATTAAAGGGGGGCTTTTATGTTTATTGTAACCGCGGCAGCTATGATAAGAGACGGGAGAGTGCTGATCTCACAGCGCAAAGCGGGTTCCCACATGGAGTATAAATGGGAGTTCCCCGGAGGCAAGCTGGAGCCTTATGAGACCCCTGAGGAGTGTATCGTAAGAGAGATAAAAGAAGAGCTGGATATGGATATAGAGGTAATTGATATTTATAAGGTAGTAAAATTCAAGTATGAAGAAAAGGATATACTGCTTCTTTGCTACCTGTGCAGGATACTCAGCGGGGAAGGGAAGCTTCTTGAATGCAACGACTTTAAGTGGGTTACAAGAAATGAATTGGCAGATTTTGATTTTGTACCGGCCGATTTGCCTATAGTGGAAAAACTGATACAAGACGAGAGGCTTTTTTAAGCCTCTCTTATTATTGCTGCTACTAATTCTGCTGTTTTTTCAATATTCTTGACGGCAATGCTCTCAGAAGTGGTGTGTACATCAGTCATTCCTGTTGCCAATGTCACTGCCTGCAAACCTTTTCCGCTCATAATGTTGGTATCGCTGCCGCCGCCTGTTGATTTCAGCTGGGTTTCAAGTCCTATCTTTTTTATTGCGGAATCCACAAGCCTGATAGCTTCAGAATCCTTTGAAATGCTAAACTCAGGATAGCTCAGGTAATGTGTTGTTTCATGCTCTGCACCATATTCACTGCAGGCACTTTCAATACATTCCAGCATATGCTTTACCTGGGCGTCAACCTTGCTTCTTACCAGGCTTCTTGCTTCCATGAAAATTTCAACTTTATCGCATACTATATTGGTAGAGCCGCCTCCGTTTATACTGCCTATATTGGCGGTGGTTTCTTCATCGATACGCAGCAGCTTCATTTTATCTATTGCCCGTGCTGCAACCTGAATAGCGCTTATGCCGCTTTCGGGGGATATTCCCGCATGAGCCGATTTTCCTTTTATTGCAGTAAGTATCTTATACTGTGCAGGGGCCTGTATTATTACCGTTCCAACATCCCCGCTGCTGTCCAGCACAAATGCAAGCTTGGATCTGAGCCAGCTGTAATCCATATTTTTGGCTCCTGTCATTCCGTTTTCTTCAGATATGGTAAATGCAACCTCTACATCCCCATGGGGAATATTGTTCTCCTTAATATGCCTTACTGCTTCCAGTATCGCGGCAATTCCGGCTTTGTCATCGCCGCCGAGTACGGTTGTACCGTCACTGTATATTATGCCTTCACGAATCACAGGGTTAATGTTCTCTCCCGGAACTACCGTATCCATATGGGCACATAAGAGCACCGGCTGAGTGTTGAGGGTTCCCTTGAGCCTGCCCAGCACATTGCCGGTATCTCCGCCGGAATCCTTGTTCGCATTATCTATGTATACTTCAAATCCCAGACCTTTAAGCTTTTCGGAAAGCAGTGATGCAAATTTGCCTTCCTTTCCCGAAACGCTGCTTACTTTAACCATTTCAATAAACTCATTGACCAGTCTGTCAGTGTTTATGGCAATCCCTCCTTAACAATCATAATAGTATTATATACTATATTGTATAAATTAGAAAATAATATAACTAATATCAGTTTCAAAAGTCATTTACTTTAGAAGGGGATGGTTGATATTAAAAGAAAAGTCTTTATTTATCTATTACTGTTTACCATGCTTGTTGTAATTACTTCTTGCAGAACAGTAAACTTAACAGACGAGGAACAAAGAACATCACTGAATATCACTAATAAACAGGAACAAAGTACATCTTTGCGTTTTGCGGTTATGGCTGACTGCCGGGGATCGGATGGAAAAATTAATAAGAAAGCTGTTACAAAAACTCTCGAAAATATAAAGAAGATGACACCTCACCCCTTATTTGCAGTTATGCCGGGTGATTTGGTAAAAGGCATAAGCGGCTATTCTAAGATGAAGGCTCAGCTGCAGGATTTTAAAGATACAGTAACTCAATATTACCCCATTAGCTTCTTTTATCCCGGCTTTGGAAATCACGAAGCAAAGGCCGGAGAAGAAGGTGAGCAGGCTTTTGAAGAGGTTTTTACAGAAATAAAAGCAAATTTTTTGGAAGGATATCATAAGACGGTCTATTATTTTGACAAAAATAGTTCTCGGTTTTTTATGCTGAACTCAAACCATCCAGGTGAGGATCATACTATATCGGATACACAATTAAACTGGATTAAGGAAAATACAGACCCGGCAAAAAAACATAATTTTTATTTTTTTCATGAACCTGCCTACCCGACAGGTTCTCATGTAGGAAGCTCTTTGGATGTAAATAAGCTGCAGAGGGATAAGCTTTGGGAAGTCATTGACAATTCTGAAAATCCAATGGTTTTTTGCGGACATGAACACTATTATACCCGGCGTCATATAAACTCAGACTTCAATGAAACCATAGATGATCAGACTTTTAAATTCAGCAAACTTGTCTATCAGGTTACTACAGGCACTTTCGGAGCACCATTGCACAAGAAATATACCGAAAAGAAGGGTGTGGATATACCTCCTATTCCGGAATACCACTTTGCAATAGTGGATGTGAGTAATAACAAAATCGAAGTTACAGTCTATAATCTTAGTGGAGGGGTAATCGACCATTTTGAACAGTAAAAAAGCTGTAAATAAAGAGGGGTTCAATAAAACAGAAATTCGTATAGAATTAGAAATGTTTCAAGCATTGAGGAACAGTCTTCCTGAAATACATGAAGGGATGTTGCATTTTGCAACATCCCTTCATGTACATTATCTTTTGTGCAGTTTCTTGGCCCCTATGAAAGAAAGACCGTTTTCAGTAAGAGCTTTTGCCGTATTGTTGACGGCATTATGCTTGCCAAGGTAGTTAGTCAAAAGATTATCCATATCTCCGGAGGCTATTACCTCTTCCTTGCTTCTAAAGTAGTCCAGTATATCCGATTGATGAGTTAGCTTGACCTCTGCATCCGGGTCGCCGCCCTCGTGTTTTGCGGAGATGTTTGGTATCGTACGGGCGAGTTCCACAAGTTCATCACGTCTGTTGTAAGGCTGGACAACTATACTCTTGTAAGTTTCGGTGATATGGTGTTCGATCCTCACATTATTCTCCAGGCCGAATCTTTTTCTGATTTCTGAACTCAGTGCTATTGTGTCGTTGTTTACGGAGTTGCTCAGGTTGAAGCCTATTAGAGGAGTTGTGCCGTCTTCTCTTGCAAATAGCCTTGCCATAAGCAGTGTCCAGAGTATCGAGAAAGGATTGTCGTTGCCCATGAATACTGAAATTTTAAATTTAATATTGATTCCCAGTTTATACAGCATGTATCCAAGGAATACTGTTCCGGGGTTAATATTAAGAACTTCGTTGATTCCGTAATTGGTATAGTAGTATAAGACTTCATCAATCCACATTAAAGGGTGCTCATTAGGCTGGCCTATACCGCCGAAATAACCGGTTATGGTAGCAGGTCCTCCCAAATGTACGTTTGATCCGTCGGTACCTTTTGTATCAAGTGTTTCTACGTAGCTTGCGCCTACTATCTGCATTGCTGCAGCCATAGCAAGTATATCTCCGTTGTCCGACTCCTGCTCCTTCATTTTCCGCACCCGTATAAATCTTCCCGGCATAATCTCTTTTTTGTCTATTGCCTGCTTTGCTTCTTCAATAAGCCATGGAAAGTATTGCAGTGCGCTGATTTCCAGAGTAACTGCCTTACCTTCGTTAAAGCTCATTGAATCTGCCTTATCCCCTAGAATATTTCTTCTGTATTGGGAAATTGGTATGAAAGCACCCTTGTCTCTCACAGATATGAGCCATTCCAGATCCTTTAAATACGGAGAATCCTGGTTTTTCAGGCGATCAATCAGGTTAGACAACTTTCTCGCCTGTCTTGCCTGCTCATTGATTTCTTCCGGAGTGCCGTATTTCTCTACCACACTCAATATGTCGTTGATAAGATTATTGTTGGGTTCTGCAAAATATCCGTTAAGTTCCTCGATGAAAGCCGGATCAATTTTCAAAAGATCTCTTAACATAATATACCTCCCCATAAAATTTATATAAGACATCACCTGTATTTTACAATATAACGAGTGTTTATTCAATATACGGGAATATTCTTTTGATTGTATAGAAAAATACAATGAAGGATACAGGGGGAATCCTCATATAGTTAAAGGAAGGTGATAAAGATGCTTACGGCGCATTTATATGATATAATCATTTTAAGTATACAACAAAGGAGTAGTAAACATATGACTATTTTGGATTGCAGGGAGACTGCCAAAAGTATCAGGGCTTACATGATGCAGAAGATTCAGACTCTTGCCGATAACGGCTTAAGGCCCAAACTCTGCATAATCAGGGTGGGGGAGAGACCTGAGGATATTTCCTATGAAAAAGGCATAAAAAAGAACTGCGAGGGATTAGGAATAGAATGTGAGATAATAGCACTTCCTGAGAATGTCAGCAATGGAGACTTCATTGAAAAACTGAATTCTGCAAATACTGACGAAAGCATTCATGGAATATTGATATTCAGACCGCTTCCTTCACATATTGATGAAGATAATGCAAGGCATATGATAAGTCCGTTAAAGGACATCGATTGTATGAATCCGTATAATCTTGCGAAGGTGTTTGAAGGAGACAGCTCCGGTTTTGAACCATGCACCCCTGCCGCAGTTATGGAAATCATCAGGTATTTTGGAATAAATCTTCAAGGTGAAAATGCAGTTGTTATCGGCAGAAGCATGGTAGTGGGAAAGCCCTTAAGCATGATGCTGCTTAAAGAGAATGCTACTGTAACCATATGTCATTCAAGAACCAGGGATATACAAAAGATAGCTTCCCGTGCAGATATCCTGATAGCGGCCCTCGGGAAAGCCAGAGTCATAGGGGCGGATTACATCAAGAATGGTGCCATTGTAATAGATGTAGGCGTCAACGGAGCACCGGAAGGCGGAATTTGCGGAGATGTCGATTTTGAAAAAGTGAAGGATGTTGCGGGCAAAATCACACCTGTTCCCGGCGGGGTAGGTGCCGTCACGACTCTGATACTGTTGAAACACGTTGTAGAAGCTGCAGTACGCCGGCACGAATGCAATCTGATTTAATGAAAGGATTGCATTATCAGTATATTGAATAATCCGAGTCATTCCGGTAATTGTGTACCAACTCACTGATCCTGTCTTCTGATAAACGAGGACTGACAGTTACTTCTGAACTTATTGTTATAGCAGCGGCGGCCAATCCGCATATAAGTGATTTATCTATGTTTCCGTATTTCATCAGACCATAGAGAAAACCTGCCGTAAGTGAATCCCCGGCACCGGTTACATCGGTCACATAAGCTGGGAAGCTTTGATAGTGTTTGCTCCCTTGGGCGGTTGTATAGCATAAACCCTCTTTTCCCAAGGAAGTAATAACATTTCTTACGCCTGATTCTATTAACTGGGTTGCCATCAGTTCAACTTCAGCGTTTTTTGAACCCAGACCGGTTAAGACACGCAATTCATCCAGGTTGGGGGTAATATAATCTATCCCTTTCAGACAGTTCTTGAGCTTTAATGCTTTCCTCACGGAGACAGGCTCAAGGCACAGAGGTATGCCCCATTTGTCGGCTGCTGATGCAATAAATATTATTGATTCTTCCGGAAGGTTGGCATCACATACTATGAGAGATGCTTTTTCAAGTATGTCAAACCTGGACTTGAAGTAAGCGATATCAAGTTTCTCCAATATACGCATGTCTGATAATGCCGCCGTCATTTCACCCATATTGTCCAACAAAGCAATATAGGTCCCGGTAAGGCCGTCATCAGCCTTGGAAACGTGGTCAACGCAGACACCGCAGCTTTTTATATCCTGAAGCGCTTTGGCACCCTGGGCATCGGAGCCTATGACAGAAAGCAGCATAACAGGAACATTCAGAAGCGCCAGGTTGCGGGAAATATTACATGCAACACCCCCGGGGCTTATTTCTATGGCTCCGGGGTTGGAGCTTCCCAATACCATTCTTTCAAAGGATTTTCCCTTAATATCCACATTTATTCCGCCGGCTGCTGCTATATATCCATCCACCGTCATTCACCCCATTAAATCAACCCTTGATAAATTTATTGCTCGTTTTCCAGTTTACTGTATTCGACTGCTATTTGGGCAGCCAGCATAGCATTATTTTTTACCAGGGCCATATTGGCCGCAAGGCTTTTTCCTGCGGTGATATCCTTGACTTTGTCAAGAAGATAGGGAGTAGTCTCCTTACCCTTTACACCATCTTTTTCTGCCTCAAGGAGGGCTGACTCAATTGCTTTGTCAATAATGTCCTTCCGGGCTTCATATTGTTGAGGGATCGGGTTAGCTACCATAATACCCCCGTCAAGATTCAGGTCCCATTTACTTTTCATGATTTTTGCACAGTCCTGCGGTCTGTCTATTCTCATTGGAACCTTAAAACCGCTTTTTCTTGTATAGAAAGCCGGAAAATCATCGGTGCCGTATCCAATAACCGGAACACCCAAGGTTTCAAGCTGCTCAAGGGTGAGTCCAATGTCAAGGATTGCCTTGACACCTGCGCAAACCACAGCAACATTCGTAATTGAAAGCTCCGTAAGGTCTGCTGATATATCAAAGCTTTTGTCTGCTCCGCGATGTACTCCCCCTATCCCGCCTGTAGCAAAGACACGAATACCTGCATACTGCGATAAAATCATAGTTGCGGCAACCGTAGTGCCTCCGGACAAGCCCATACTGACAACATACGGGATATCACGCCTGCTGGTTTTGATTACATCTTTGGCTGAGGCCAGATATTCAATCTCTTCCTGGTTGAATCCAATTTTTATGCGCCCTTTAACAATCCCCATAGTAGCTGGGATTGCATTGTTTTTACGAATAATTTTCTCCAATGAAAGAGCAGTTTCAATATTCTCCGGATAGGGCATTCCGTGTGAGATAATGGTTGACTCAAGTGCTACAATAGGCTTGTAATACCTGAGACCATCAAGCACTTCCTTGCTGATATCCAGATAATCAGTATAGTTGTTCATATACTAAACCTCCCGGATTAGGATTATATATCAAATATAACATAGATTGTAATTACTTTCACAATTTATAAAAATATAAATGTAAAATTTTTAATAATTTAACATTTGGAGAAAATAAATATGCCGATATTAAAAAAATAAAAAAGGTTTCAGGTGTGAAGCGTTGAAATAGGTTGCATTTACATTGTCAACTTAGTTATTTTAAAAAAACAAAAAAATGTGTTGACATGAATCCCAATAGATGGTAATATCTTCTTTAAATAATCAAAACGCAAGTGCGTGTAGAGAAAGGAAATTGTGACTATGCTGACTGTGAATAAAAACGAGAAAAACTTCATTAGTACAATTTCATACATTATTTCCGGAATTATCCTATTGGAAGTCCTAGGGCTACTACTATGCGGCCTGGTACTATCCATTACAGGCATAATTCTAATAGTCGTGCAGCTAATTATAAGCGTACTAATCATTATAGGCCTTATAATTAGCATAATACAGATTATTTATAATTTAATATCAATAAAAACGATGACAGGAAAAAGTAGGCAGGTTTTATTCTTTCAGAGAGTGGAGGTTAGTGCGAATCCATAGGATGAATTTGTTGAAGATCTCATCCTTGAGTTGCAGGCTGAATCATAGTAAGCTACGCCGGCAAAGCCGTTAGAAAAATGAGATAAAAATTGGGTGGTACCGCGAAAGACTTTTCGCCCCAGTAATGGGGTGAAAAGTCTTTTTAATTATTGTATAGGAAAGTATAACTTCCCTATACAATAATTAATCTTGATTAAATTGCCCGTGCCAGAATTTCCTCTTTGCATTCGGAAATGGCACATGGGCTTTAAATGCGGCAAAGCCGCATTTGTAATAAAAAAATATTTGGAGGAATGAATTATGACAAATGCAAAAATGTATTACGAGAAGGATGCTAATTTAGAACTACTAAAGGGTAAAAAAATTGCTGTTATTGGTTATGGCAGCCAGGGGCATGCACATGCGCTGAATCTGAGAGATAGCGGTGTTGATGTGTGCGTAGGCCTTTACAAGGGAAGTAAATCATGGGAAAGTGCAGAAAAGGAAGGATTGGAAGTACTTGATGCTGCAGAGGCTACAAAGAAGGCAGATTATATCATCATACTGGTTCCGGATGAAAAACAGGCTAAGATATACAAAGAAGCCGTTGAACCAAACCTGGTCGAAGGGAAGTCCCTGATATTTGCCCATGGCTTCAATATTCACTTTGGACAGATCGTGCCTCCTAAGAATATCAATGTATTTATGATAGCGCCGAAAGGCCCGGGTCATACCGTAAGGAGCCAGTTCAAGGAAGGAAGAGGAGTGCCATGTCTCATAGCTGTATATCAGGACTATACGGGTGATGCAAAGGCTCATGCCCTTGCATATGCAAAGGGTATAGGCGGTACACGGGCAGGAGTGCTGGAGACTACCTTTAAGGAGGAAACTGAGACCGATCTGTTTGGAGAACAAGCTGTACTTTGCGGTGGGGTAACAGAGCTTATGAAGGCAGGCTTTGAAACCCTGGTAGAAGCGGGTTACCAGCCGGAAAGCGCATATTTTGAGTGCTTGCATGAGATGAAGCTGATTGTTGATTTGATAAACCAAGGCGGCTTAGGCTACATGAGATATTCAATAAGCGATACTGCAGAATATGGTGATTATGTCACAGGAAAAAGAATAATCACTGAGGATACAAGAAAAGAAATGAAGAAAATTTTATCTGAAATACAGGACGGTACCTTTGCAAAAAGCTGGATATTGGAGAATCAGGCTAACAGGCCCTCTTACAATGCAATGAAGAAAAAGGAGCAGAACCATCAGATAGAGCAGGTAGGAAAAGAGCTGAGAAAGATGATGTCGTGGATCGATAGCAAGTAAAAGAATTAGGAGGTTTTAATATGTCAAAAAAAATATACATCTTTGATACCACATTGAGAGATGGGGAGCAATCCCCCGGAATAAGCCTTAATGCCAATGAAAAGCTTAAAATAGCAACCCAGTTGAGTGAGCTTGGGGTTGATATCATAGAAGCGGGTTTCCCTATAGCCTCCAACGGTGACTTTGAAGGGGTAAGATTAATAGCTAAGAATGTAAGGAATTCTACAATTGCAGCCTTGGCAAGAGCGTCAAAAAATGATATCGACGGGGCATGGGAAGCTCTTAAGTACGCTGAACGGCCAAGAATTCACGCTTTTATTGCTACTTCGGACATTCATATGAAATACAAGCTAAAAATGAGCTCTGAAGAAGTACTTGGTAAAGCAGTTGAAATGGTCGCCTATGCCAGGGGGCTGTGTCCTGAGGTAGAGTTCTCACCGGAGGATGCAACAAGAACCAATCCTGAATTCCTTTACAGAGTAATTGAGTCGGTGATTGATGCAGGAGCAAGGGTGGTGAATATCCCGGATACCGTAGGATATTCGACTCCAAGTGAAATCGGAGCACTAATCCGAAACATCAGAAACAATGTAAGCAATATTGATAGAGCTACGATAAGCGTGCACTGTCACAATGACTTGGGAATGGCTGTGGCAAACTCCCTGTCGGCTGTAGAAAACGGCGCGGAACAGGTGGAATGTACGATAAACGGATTGGGCGAACGAGCCGGAAATGCCGCACTGGAAGAGGTCGTCATGGCACTTAAGACGAGGAATGATTATTATTCGACTTCTACAAGGATAGTAACCGAGAAGCTTTATAGAACAAGCTCGATGGTAAGCTTTTCTACAGGAGTGCATATCCAGCCGAACAAGGCTATTGTAGGAGCAAATGCATTTGCTCACGAATCCGGAATACACCAGCATGGTATGATGTCAAACAGCAAGACCTACGAGATAATGACCCCGGAATCGGTAGGATTGAAACAGAGTCAGATGGTACTTGGGAAACACTCCGGGAGACATGCATTTGAGGAAAAGCTTAAGGAAATGGGGTACTGCAATCTGGAGCAGGATGAAATTAATGAGGCATTTCAAATGTTCAAGGACCTGGCAGATAAAAAGAAATACATTATGGACAGAGATATTGAGGCACTGGTTACACAGGGGTCAAACAAGGCTCCTGAAACATATAAGTTAGAGCACTTTCAGACATCAAGTGGCAGCGGCATTACATCAACCTCAACAGTTAAAATCAGCTGCAAGGATTGTATAAGAGAAGAAGCTGCATGCGGGGACGGCCCTGTTGATGCAACTTTCAAAGCAATTGACAGGTCAGTAGGTATGAGAATAAAGCTTGATGAATACAGCATAAAAGCTTCCACCGGAGGCAAGGATGCTCTCGGAGAGGTTACAGTAAGAATCTCGAAAGACAATCTGAAATCAGTAGGATACGGAGTCAGCACAGATATAATAGAAGCCAGTGCAAAGGCATATGTAAATGCAATAAACAATATGGAGTCCAGGCTTAGGGAACCGGACACGGAAGAGATAAAAGTCTTAAAGTTAGCTAAGGACAAAAATTATTTTGGAGCGGGAGTTGAGGACGATTGGGAATTTGAAGCATCTAATCTTATATGATACCACCTTGAGGGACGGGGCACAGGGAGAGGGAATATCCTTCACGGCAGGTGATAAACTGAATATTACAAAAAAGCTGGATGAATTAGGAATTGACTATATTGAGGCGGGAAATCCCGGGTCAAACCCCAAGGATATGGAGTATTTCAAGAATGTGGGAAAGCTGAAGCTCAAGAATTCAAAGCTGGCGGCCTTTGGAAGCACAAGAAGGTCGAATATAAAAGTTTATGAGGACAGTAACGTTATTTCGCTCTTGGAGGCAGAGACACCTGTCGTGACAATATTTGGGAAAAGTTGGGATTTTCATGTCGAAAGCATTATAAAAACCGGTCTTAATGAAAATCTGAGGATGATACGCGATACCATCGGGTTTTTTAAAGAAAGGGGAAAAGAAGTGATTTTTGACGCAGAGCACTTCTTTGACGGATATAAATTCAATTCCGAATATGCCTTGGGCACATTGACGGCAGCCCAGAGCGCAGGGGCGGACTATCTGGTCCTGTGCGACACCAATGGAGGGTCATTTCCGAATGAAATAGGGGATATAGTCAAAACAGTGTCGCAGAGAATGGAAGTTCCAATTGGAATACACAGTCATAATGATTGCGGAATGGCAGTTGCAAACAGCATAATGGCGGTTCTGAACGGTGCCCTGCAGGTACAGGGTACCTTCAACGGATATGGCGAGCGCTGCGGAAACGCCAACTTGTGTACTATAATACCAAGCCTTCAGATTAAAGGCCAATACCGCATGGTCTCCGAAAAAAGCATGGCCGGCCTTACGGCACTGTCAAGATATATCAGCGAAATTGCCAACAAGAAGCACAATGAAAATGACCCCTATGTGGGGAACCATGCCTTTGCCCATAAGGGAGGAATGCACATAGATGCGGTTTTGAAGGAGCCCCGTTCATATGAACATATACCGCCGGAGCTTGTGGGAAATGAGAGAAGGATTCTGATGTCGGAGGTGTCCGGGAGAAGCACCATACTTAAGAGGATTCAGAAGCTTGCTCCGGGTCTTTCCAAGGAATCTCCGGAAGTGAAGGAAATAATCGAAAAGCTTAAAAAACTGGAGAATGAGGGATATCAATTCGAAGGCGCCGAAAGCTCATTTGAACTTTTGGTAAAGAGGTATCTGGGGAAGGGAAACGAGTTTTTTAAAGTTGTTGATTTCAAGGTATGGTGCGATACCGGGAGGAGCCTGTTAAACAGTGCAGGGGCAGTAATCAAGGTGGAAGTAAACGGTGTTGAGGAAATTACCACCGCAGAGGGCGACGGGCCTGTAAATGCTATTGACAGGGCTTTGAGAAGAGCTTTGGAGCTTTTCTATCCTCAGCTTAAAAAAATGAGGCTGGCGGATTATAAGGTTCGTGTGCTTGATACATCACAGGCTACGGCCGCAAAAGTCAGAGTCCATGTCGAATCTACGGACGGTGAGCTTATTTGGGGAACGGTTGGCGTTTCGACAAATATTATAGAAGCAAGCTGCTTTGCGCTGGTTGATTCTATAGAGTACTTTCTCGGGGAATGGGAAAGAAAGGAGACAAAAATTCATGGGTATGACAATGACTCAAAAGATACTGGCAGCACATGCGGGGTTGGATAAAGTGCATCCTGGCCAGATGATAGAGGCCAGTCTTGATTTGGTTCTTGGAAACGATATTACTGCCCCCGTTGCTATTGACGAGTTTGAAAAGGCAGGGTTTAACAAGGTTTTTGATAAAGGCAGAATCGCCATAGTACCTGATCATTTTACTCCAAACAAGGATATTAAATCCGCAGAGCAGTGTAAGAAAGTCAGGGAATTCGCCAGACGGATGGATATAGAAAATTATTTTGAGATAGGCAGGATGGGAATAGAGCATGCATTGATTCCTGAGAAAGGCCTGGCAGTTCCTGGGGATGTAATAATAGGCGCGGATTCACACACCTGCACCTATGGGGCTCTAGGAGCTTTCTCCACAGGGATAGGCAGCACCGATATGGCGGTGGGAATGGCTGTCGGCAAAGCCTGGTTCAAGGTTCCGGAAGCCATAAGGTTCACATTGAAGGGCAAGCTGGGAGAATGGGTTTGCGGAAAGGATGCAATACTCCACATTATTGGCATGATAGGAGTCGACGGGGCTCTGTACCAGTCAATGGAGTACTGCGGCGACGGAGTGGGAAGTCTTTCCATGGATGATCGTTTTACAATGGCAAACATGGCTATAGAAGCCGGTGCGAAAAATGGGATTTTCGAAGCGGACGACAAGACGCTTGAATATGTCCGGGAGCATTCAAACAGGCCTCCGAGAGCTTTTAAAGCTGATGCGGACGCAGAATACTGCAGGGAAATTGAAATCAATCTGGCAGCAATAAGGCCGACAGTCGCATTTCCTCATTTGCCGGAAAATACGAGAACAATAGACGAAGTAGGAGAAATCAGAATCGACCAGGTAGTGATAGGATCGTGCACCAACGGCAGGATCGAGGATCTTAGAATGGCTGCAAAAGTACTCAGGGGCAACAGGGTGGATCCAGGTGTCAGAGCTATTGTTATTCCGGCGACACAGAAGATATACCTGCAGGCAATGAAGGAGGGGCTGCTTGAGATATTCATCAAATCGGGAGCGGCTGTGAGTACTCCAACCTGCGGGCCTTGCCTGGGAGGGCATATGGGAATACTGGCAAAGGGGGAAAGAGCCGTAGCAACTACCAACAGGAACTTTGTCGGCAGAATGGGGCACCCCGAAAGCGAGGTATATCTTGCGGGTCCTGCGGTAGCGGCAGCTTCTGCCATTACCGGCAAAATATCTTCTCCGGAGGAGGTAATTAAATGATAAGCGGCACAGTTTTCAAATATGGAGATAATGTGGACACTGATGTGATAATCCCGGCAAGATACTTGAACATAAGTGACCGTACCGAGCTTGCCTCCCATTGTATGGAGGACATAGACGAAGAGTTTTCAAAGAAGGTAAAGCCCGGCGACATAATAGCGGCAGGCAGGAATTTCGGCTGCGGTTCTTCAAGAGAACACGCGCCTATAGCTATAAAGTATTCAGGAATCAAGTGTATCATAGCTGAGACCTTTGCGAGGATATTCTACAGAAATTCAATAAATATAGGGCTCCCTATACTGGAGTGCCCCAAAGCCGCAAAGGATATGGAAAACGGCGACAGGGTAGAGGTAGATCTCAAAAGCGGCAAAATAACAAACGTTACAAAGGGGCGTACCTACTGGGCTGAATCCTTTCCTGAATTCATGCAGGACATAATTAAAGCGGAAGGGCTGATCAACTACGTAGAGGGAAAGGTGGAAAGTCAATGAGAATTGCATTGATAAAAGGGGATGGAATAGGCCCCGAGGTGATAAATCAAGCGGTTAAAGTTCTTGAAGCAGTATCGGAGAGGTTCGGATGCGGTTTTGAATACCAGGAAGTTCTAATGGGGGGAAGGGCAATTGATGAGACAGGAGTTCCTCTGCCTGCCGAAACGGTTGATATATGCAAAAAAAGCGACGCTGTACTGCTGGGTGCCGTAGGTGGCCCGAAATGGGACGGCCTGGCCGGCAGCCTGAGGCCTGAAGCGGGTCTGCTGGGTATCAGAAAAGCTCTCGATGTATTTGCAAATCTAAGGCCAGCGGTGATTTTTCCTCAGCTTAAGTCGGCTTCTACCCTGAAGGAGGAGGTTCTGGGAGACGGACTTGATATAATGGTGGTCCGTGAGCTTACTGGCGGAGCATATTTCGGAGAGAAAAAAAGGGTGGATACGGGGCATGGCATTAAGGCATGGGACATGATGGTGTATACATCCTTAGAAATCGAAAGGATTGCAAGAAAAGCTTTTTCCATTGCCGGGAAGAGGAGAAAAAAGGTTACGATTGTGGATAAGGCAAATGTCCTTGAAAGCTCAAGATTATGGCGTGAGGTGACAGGCGAGGTATCAAAGGCATACTCCGACGTGGAAACTGCTTATATGTATGTAGACAATGCAGCAATGCAGCTTGTCAGGAATCCGGGACAGTTTGATGTGATACTCACGGAAAATCTTTTTGGGGATATATTGAGTGATGAGGCTTCAATGCTTACCGGCTCTCTGGGGATGCTGCCTTCAGCCAGTATAGGAGAATCCGGAGTCGGTATATTTGAACCCATACATGGTTCAGCACCTGATATTGCGGGAAAGGATATTGCAAATCCTCTGGCTGCCATACTAAGCTGCGGAATGATGCTGAAATACGGGTTTAATATGGAGAAGGAAGCCGACGCGGTCTTTAAGGCCGTGAACAGCGTTCTGGACAACGGATACAGAACAGTTGACATAATGCAGCGTGGAATGATTACAGTCGGGACAGAAAAAATGGGAAGTCTGGTTGCGGATAGTATGCGGCATAATAGGGAGGGGATGAAATGAAACTTAAAGTTGCGGAGGTGCTGCTTGAATGTTTGCGGGAACAGGGAGTGGATACTATATTCGGATATCCGGGAGGCACAGTAATAAATATTTATGATGCTCTTTATAACAGAAAGGATATAACCCATATATTGACCGTCCATGAGCAGGGGGCAACCCACGCAGCAGACGGCTATGCAAGGGCAACGGGAAAGGTTGGGATTGTGCTTGTAACTTCAGGCCCGGGTGCATCTAATACCGTCACGGGGATAGCAACAGCATACAGGGATTCGGTGCCTATGGTGGTAATAACGGGGCAGGTAGCAAGACCGCTTCTTGGGAAGGACTCCTTTCAGGAGCTCGACATTAGAAGTATCACAAAACCGATAACTAAAAAGAACTATATGGTCAAAAATCCCGAGGCACTGCCGGAGATTGTCAGGGATGCATTCAGAATAGCAAGGTCGGGGCGTCCGGGTCCGGTGCTTATTGATATTCCAAAGGATGTACAGATGACAGAAATAGAGTACCAGCCAATGGATATAATTAACAGCCGTAAGGCAGTCAGTTCTTTAGGTTTCACTAAAGAGACGAGTTCAAATCTGGACAAAGCGGTTGAACTGATTAATAACAGCAAGAGGCCTGTTATATATGCAGGAGGAGGTGTCAAGATTTCGGATTCCTGCGGAAAACTGCTAAAATTTGCTGAGAAGCTTAAGTCTCCGGTATGCTGCTCATTGATGGGCATCGGTACATTTCCCGGTACTCACCCTTATTTTATGGGTTTGATAGGCATGCACGGATCCCGGTGTTCCAATACTGCAATATGCAACTGCGACCTTCTTATAGCAGTCGGGGCACGGTTCAGCGACAGGACAACCTGCAAGGCCGATGAATTTGCACAATATGCCGATATAATTCAGATAGACATTGATCCTCAGGAATTAGGAAAAAATGTAAATATAAGAATTCCGCTTTGTGGTGATGTAAACAAGTATTTGGAGCTTCTAACAGAGAGAGTGGAAGAA
Source organism: Bacillota bacterium (assembly GCA_029553855.1). Taxonomy (GTDB): domain Bacteria; phylum Bacillota; class Clostridia; order Lutisporales; family Lutisporaceae; genus BRH-c25. Next base: position 30,140 of record JAKPKE010000214.1, read on the forward strand.
AAAAAGCTTAGTGCATGGAGTAAACAGATACAAAACTGGAAAGAAGCCTATGCAGTAAGTTACAAGAGCAATGGCAGCCTGAATCCCCAATACCTGCTGAATAAACTGTATGAGCTTACAGCCGGAAAGAGTATAGTAACGACTGAAGTAGGACAGAATCAGATGTGGGCGGCACAGTACTATACCTTTACGGAGCCAAGGACATTTATTTCCTCCGGAGGCCTGGGTACTATGGGTTATGGTCTTAGTGCGGCCATAGGTGCGGCAGTAGGAAGACCGGACTATAGGGTTATTAATATAGCAGGAGACGGGAGCTTCAGGATGAATCTTGCGGAGCTTTCCACCATTTCAAAATACAAGCTTCCAATTATACAGGTCCTCTTGAACAATAATTCTCTGGGAATGGTTCGTCAGTGGCAAAAGTTTTTTTTCAATGAAAGGTATTCTCATACAAGCCTCAAAGATGAGATAAACTATGGAAAGTTGGCGGATGCCTTTGGAATAAGATCCATGAGAATTATTGAAAACTCCGAGGTTGAAAAGGTTTTTGCTGAGGCTTTGGAGATAAACGAACCGGCATTGATTGAGTGCATGATACATCCCGATGATTTAGTGCTTCCAATGGTACCGGCAGGAGAGCCCATAAGTGAATGCATAGGTGATTTTTAACCTTTTGTTGACACACTATTTTATATCGTGTAGAATAAATTTGTTTCAAGAATGGGATGCGGGACTATGATATCTGTCCATGAGCGTTTTCAGAGTAAAAATCGTATGCATTTAAACGGAGGTATTGGAATGAACCGCCAGAATTGTGACGTAAAAAAATGCAAGCTGCTGAAAGAAGCGAATGACAGGCTGAATAGCTATCAGCTGTGCGCAGAGAAGAGTCTGCAGGATTTATCTGCACTGAACACACTTTATGAGCAGAGAGTAAATGAACTCAGTACCATAATAAACATTTTCGAATACATTAATTCAGTTAAGGATTATAAGAATCTGTTTTCGATAATAAATGACATGTTGTTAGGGGTATTGGGAGCCAGCACTTGCACAATATTTACCTATCAGGGGGATGGTTATCGGGTAGAGGTCAGCAGTCTCCCGAGGAAGAAAGCGCCGGTTATGGATTCCGTCGGAAATGTGCTTTTTGAGAAATATTTACAGCGGAAAGAGGCATTTATTATTACGGAATCAGAATTTAGAGAAGATTTCAATGTAAGAGACGGTATAAATTCGGCAGTGGCAGTGCCTTTGGCAGGGAAAAACGAAATGTTCGGAATTATTTATATGGAGCATACAAAAAAGGACTATTTTTTAGAGGAAAGATGCAGGTATCTTAATACATTGGCTATTGCAATAAGGCTATCTTTGGAGAATGCCAGACTTTATTCAAGGCTTGAGGAAATGGCTTATTTTGACGGCCTTACGGGCCTTTACAACAGAATGTTCTTCAATAAAGAAATAGATAACTGCATGGGAAACCTTAAGAAACTCGGATTGCCATTTACGCTTGCTATTTTGGACCTGGACCACTTCAAGAATGTAAACGATACCTACGGCCATTTGTGCGGCGACATAGTATTGAAGCGTGTAGCCGATATTGTCATGAATGAGGTTCGCAGGGAGGATCTTGTCTGCAGATGCGGAGGAGAAGAATTTGCTATTGTTTTCAGGAATACAAGAGATACGGAGAGTATATATAACAGGCTTGAGCATATCAGAAAAAAGATTTCAGAGGCTGTGGTCAGATACCAGGACTCGGAGATCAGTGTAACATGTTCTTTCGGTGCGGTGAGCTGTACACTTAATTGTAAAAAGAATTCCAGCGAAGATGTCATGAGGGCAGCTGATGAAGCATTGTACAGGGCAAAGGGAGAAGGAAGGAACAGGGTTTGCATGATTATATCATAATATCAATGCGAGCAACCAGAGGAGTAATAGAATGTCGGTTGAACAACAGGAAATATTGAAGGAAATACAAAGGCGGAGGACTTTTGCGATAATATCCCATCCCGACGCGGGAAAAACCACTCTGACCGAAAAGCTTTTGCTGTATGGGGGTGCCATCCGCCTTGCGGGCTCGGTAAAAGCCAGGAAAGCTCAGAGACATGCAGTATCGGACTGGATGGAAATAGAGAAGCAAAGGGGTATTTCGGTTACTTCCAGTGTAATGCAGTTTGAGTACAATAGTTTTTGCATAAACATACTTGATACGCCGGGTCATCAGGATTTCAGCGAAGACACTTACAGAACCCTTATGGCGGCAGACAGCGCGGTAATGATAATTGATTCTGCAAAGGGTGTGGAAGAGCAGACCAGGAAGCTGTTTCACGTATGCAAAATGAGAGGAATTCCTATATTCACTTTTATTAATAAACTTGACAGGGCAGGGAAAGACCCCTTTGAACTGGTGGAAGAAATTGAAAAGGTACTTGGAATCCAATCCTACCCTATGAACTGGCCCATAAGGACAGGGGGCAGCTTCCTCGGCATTTATAATAGGAAGCTTTCTCAGATAGAGCTGTTTGATGGGGGCAGTCATGGACAAAACATAGTATCATCTATTAAAAAAAGTGTGGATGACCGGGTGTTTTCAGATCTGCTGGGAGAAGATGCCCATGGAAAGCTTATAGAGGATATTATGCTGCTTGACATGGCAGGAGATGAGTTCAGTATCAAAAAAGTATTAAAGGGAGAACTGACCCCGGTATTTTTCGGTAGCGCTATGACCAATTTCGGGGTGCAGGTGTTTTTGGAGGAATTCCTAAGACTAACTCCGCCGCCTCTTTCAAGGAATTCGGATATTGGTGAAATAGATGCGGAAAATGAAAGGTTCTCCGGATTTGTATTTAAGATTCAGGCAAATATGAACCCGACCCATAGGGATAGAATAGCCTTTCTCCGGATTTGTTCCGGAAGGTTTACAAAAGGCATGGAAGTGAATCTATCACAGACGGGCAAGACTGTAAAATTGTCTCAGCCGCAACAGTTTCTGGCTCAAGACAGGGAAATTGTCGAAGAGGCATATGCAGGGGATATAATTGGGGTATTTGACCCCGGAATATTCAAGATAGGAGATACCTTATGCCAGGAGGGCTCCTTCAGGTTTGAAGGGATTCCTGTATTTGCACCGGAGCATTTTGCCAGGGTGTATACAAAGAACTCATTGAAGCGCAAGCAATTTATTAAGGGTATTGACCAGATAGCGGAGGAAGGTGCAATCCAGGTATTTCATCAAAAGGATTCCATAACCCAGGAGTTTATCATAGGGGTAGTTGGAGTACTTCAGCTTGAGGTATTGGAATACAGGTTAAAAAATGAATATGGTGCCGACATTAGCGTTGAGCATTTGCCTTACAAATATATTAGATGGATAAAGAACTATGAATTCAATCCGAAGACCTTTAAAATTACTACTGATACGCTAATTGCAGAGGATCAATATGGAAATAATGTACTGCTTTTCCAGAACGAATGGTCAATAAAAACTGTAATGGAGAGAAATAACGGGGTCGAATTAGTGCAATTCAACACTAAAGAGATGTAATACCCTGTTGTTCGGAGTAAACCAAGTATTCGCCTGTAACAAAGAAACAAGAGTTGACGGCGATTGAATCAGTATTGTATAATATGATTCATAAGACAGTTCATAATATAGCATATTAAGGAAATTATTAAAGGGGAGTAGCTGCTCGCAAGAGTTGATAAAGTCAACAACACTGCCTTACGGCCTGGCTTTA